>CAYPAX010000119.1:0-13008 GCA_964408735.1 uncultured Rhodospirillaceae bacterium
TGCACCAGGCCTTCGACGCCCGGCTCCAGCTCCACGAAGGCGCCATAGTCGGTGATGTTGGTGACGCGGCCCTTGAACTTGGTACCGATCGGGTATTTGAGATCGACGCCCTCCCAGGGATCGGCCTCGAGCTGCTTCATGCCAAGGCTGATACGTTGGGTCTCCACATTGAACCGGATGACCTGCACCTTGAGGGTCTGGCCGATGCTCAACACCTCGCTCGGGTGGTTGATGCGGCGCCAGGCGATATCCGTGACATGCAGCAGGCCATCGACCTCGCCGAGATCGACGAAGGCGCCGTAGTCGGTGATGTTCTTGACCACGCCTTCGAGCACCTGGCCTTCCTTGAGGCTGGCGACAAGCTCGGCCCGGGCTTCGGCGCGGGTCTCCTCCATCACGGCGCGGCGCGAGACCACGATATTGCCGCGGCGGCGGTCCATCTTGAGTATCTGGAAAGGCTGCTTGGTGTTGAGCAACGGCGTGATATCGCGCACCGGGCGCACGTCCACCTGACTGCCCGGCAGGAAGGCGACGGCGCCGCCGAGATCGACCGTGAAGCCGCCCTTGACGCGGCCGAAGATGACGCCTTCTGTGCGCTCGCTCTCGTTGAAAGCCTTTTCCAGCACTACCCAGGCTTCCTCGCGGCGGGCGCGCTCGCGGCTCAAGACCGCCTCGCCGCGCCGGTTTTCCATACGATCGAGGAAGACCTCGACCGTATCGCCGATATTGATCTGGATCTCGCCTGTCGGCGTCGAGAATTCCTTCAGAGCCACGCGGCCTTCGGCCTTGAGGCCGACATCGATGACCGCCATGTCATTGTCGATGGCAATCACGGTACCTGCGACCACGGTGCCCTCGAGCTTTCCGGCCTGGCCAAGAGACTCCTGCAGGAGTGCCTCGAAATTCTCATCCGTCACCGGGGCATCGCCCTCGGTGCTGCCGACATCGCTCATATAAATCGCCTCAACTTCGGTTAGCCGACGGGTCCGCTTGCCCGGCTCGGCGTTCCGGCGCAGCTCGCTGCTGCCGCGCCAAAACAAGTTTCACCGCTGCCGCAAAGGCGGCATCGGCATCCAAATTCGTCGTATCCAACAGCAGCGCGTCGGGGGCCTGCACCATGGGAGCCGTATCGCGCGATCCGTCACGCGAATCCCGTTCCTCAAGCTCCCGCAGGACGGCGGCCCTTATACTCTCCGTGCCACGCTGTCGCAACTCCTTATGGCGGCGGTCGGCGCGGGCTGCAGCACTGGCGGTAAGAAAGATCTTCGCATCCGCGTCCGGCAACACCACGCTGGCGATGTCGCGACCGTCCAGAACCGCGCCGGTGGCGTCGCCGGGGGGATGGTTGGCGAAATCCCGCTGGAAGGCCAGCAATGCCGCACGCACGCCGGGCACCGCGGCGACCAGCGAGGCCGCCGCGCCGACCTCCGGCTGGCGCAGCCGCGGGCTGTCGAGGGCGCTTGCATCCAGGCTTTTCGCCGCGGCCTCGGCCGTGCCCGGGTCGGCAGGATCGCCGCCCGCATCGAGCACGCGCAAGGCGGTGGCGCGATAAAGGCTGCCGGTGTCGAGATGGGCCAGCCCGAAATGCTCGGCCAGGCGCCGCGCCAAGGTGCCCTTGCCGGAAGCGGCGGGGCCGTCTATGGCGATGATCATGCCGCGTCCGCCTCCGCGATATCGGCGCCGAGGCCGCGCATCAGCTCGACAAAGCCGGGAAAGCTTGTGGCGATCATGGTGCCGTCGTCGATGCTGACAGGCTGTTGCGATACCAGCCCCAAGACCAGGAACGCCATGGCGATGCGGTGATCGCCGTGGCCGACGACACGGCCGCCGCCAGGCGGCGCGCCGCCGCAGCCCCTGATCGTCAGGCTGTCGGCATCGGCCTCGACCGCGACGCCATTGGCGGCAAGGCCATCGGCGATCGCCGCCAGGCGGTCGCTTTCCTTGACCCTGAGCTCGGCCAGGCCCTCGAAGCGGCTGGGGCCCTCCGCGCAGGCCGCGGCGACGGCCAGGATTGGGTATTCGTCGATCATGCGCGGCGCCCGCTCGGCCGGAACCGTGATACCGCGGAGTGGGCCGGCGCTGGCATTGATATCGGCGACCGTCTCGCCGCAAGCCTCACCGGTCTCCGTAATGGTCAGTTCGGCGCCCATCTCGACCAAGCTTTCGTAGAGACCGGTGCGCAGGGGATTGATGCAGACGCCGCCGATGTGCAGCCGCGAGCCCGGCACCAGCAGCGCCGCCACCAGCGGGAAGGCCGCCGAGGAGGGATCGCCGGGCACCGTCAGCAGACCGGGCGATACCAGCTCGGGCTGGCCGCTGAGGGTAATCCGCCGCCCGCCGCCCGCTTCGGCCTCGCTGCTCACCTCGGCCCCGAACAGGCGCAGCATGCGCTCTGAGTGATCGCGGGTCGGCTCGGGCTCGACGATCGTGGTCTGCCCGGCGGCGGAGAGCCCGGCCAGCAGCAGCGCCGACTTGACCTGCGCCGACGGCACCGCCAGGCGGGTCTCCAGCGCCAGGGGCTCGGCCGCACCCGTTACCGTGATAGGCAGGCGCCCGCCTTCGGCACAGACGAACCGCGCGCCCATGCGCGACAGCGGCTCGGTGACCCGGGCCATCGGCCGCGAGCGCAAGGACTCGTCGCCGCTCAATACCACCGTCACGGGATGCCCGGCCAGGACGCCGAGCAGGAGACGCGCACCGGTGCCGCTATTGCCGAGGTCGAGCACCCGGCCGGGCTCGCCGAGCCCGCCGATGCCGACGCCCGCGACGTGCCAACGGCCGTTCTCGTCGCAGGCAGCAGCCGCGCCCAGGGCCGAGACCGCGGCTGCCGTGGCCAGCGTGTCCTCGGCGCCGAGCAAGCCGTCTATCTCCGTTCGCCCAGCCGTCAGCGCCCCCAGCAAAAGGGCACGGTGTGAGATGGATTTATCGCCGGGTGCGACAATGTCGCCCGCAAGCGGGCCGGTCGCCTTCGATCGCAGGGGCTGCACGCTAGAGCCTTATCTGAAATGGGGTGCCTCGTTGCGCGAGCCCTAGCACATGCGAGAGCTGGCGGGTAGGCGATTTTGCTTTGACAGGCGCCCGGCGATCATGGCAAAGGCGACATCCGACCGCGCCATGGAGTGGCGCGCAGAAAGAGGAATGCACGGTGGCCAAAAAAGACCTGGGTACCAAACACCTTTGCGCCAGCTGTGGCGCCAAGTTTTACGACCTCGGAAAACAGCCCCCCACCTGCCCCAAGTGCGAGACGGTGGCTGAGGTCGTGGTCAAGCCACGACCGACGACGCGGGCAGCGCCGAAGCCGGCCAAGGCACCACCGCCCAAGAAACCGGATGTGGTGGAGGAGGTCGAAGCCGAGGCCGAGACCGACGATGAGGCCGATGAGGCCCCTCTGGTCACCGGCGATGCCGATCTCGACGCCGACAAGGACGATGTCAACGCGGTGGTCGGAGACAAGGACCGCGAGGACTAGAGCGATTTGGCAGCCGGCCCATCAAACCGGTTCCAAAGCCTTCGCAAATGCTCTAGTTTCCCGGCCGCGGCGGCGCCAGCCCCCCAAGCTCGCGCCCAGGCCGCACCCTATGGGGCCATAGCTCAGTTGGGAGAGCGCTTGAATGGCATTCAAGAGGTCGGCGGTTCGATTCCGCCTGGCTCCACCAGATCAACCCTCTGAAGCCGCTCCGGTTTCAGGGGGTTCTTCTTCGCCGGGCGGTGCGGCGCAGGCGCGGGTGATGCGATGCAGGCTGTCGTCTCTGGCGCAGGCCTTGACGGCCTCGTGGACGCAACTTTCCAGGGCTGCCGGCGACACGGTCATCGTCCCATCCATCTCAGCGCCATCATCACCGCCTTGCAGGAACTCGCTTTGTACTTCACTGGGGGCGTCTTGAAACTCGCCGCAGGTCGCCTCCTCGTCTTGCAACGCGATCAGGAGAAATTTGTCCGAAAGGTCATCGGCGAAAAAATACAGGGAAACCGCGATGCCAATCGGGATCGCGTACAACATAGGTTGAGGTCCGCTGAAGGAAACGCATGCCATAGCCTACCCTCATACCGTCATGGCACTGATCCGCCCTAATCCCAAGTCCGCCGGTCGTCGATGAGCTTGCCGTCGTCGGGCAGGCTGTCGGGCTTTACGAAAGCCACGTCGCCGCGCAGCTTGCAGATGGCGTTGATCGACTCTGCGATGGCCTGGGAGAGGCGCTCGCCGCCGTCGCCGGGGAACTCGCAATGCAGCGTCATGCGGTCGCGGTTGTCGGGGTTCTCCAGCACCATGCGCGCGCGCGCGACCTCGGGATGGCGACCGATCACCTGGGCCACCTGCATGGGGTGGACGAACATGCCGCGCACCTTGGTGGTCTGGTCGGCACGGCCCATCCAGCCCTTGATGCGTGCGCCGGTGCGCCCGCAGGCACTTTGCCCTGGCAGGACGGCGGAGAGATCGCCGGTGGCGAAGCGGGTCAGCGGATAGATCGGATTGAGCGCGGTGACCACCACTTCGCCGACCTCGCCTTCAGGCACCGGCGTGCTGCCGAGGGGCTCGACGATCTCGACGATGACCCCTTCGTCCATGATCATGCCTTCGGGAATCGGGCTCTCATAGGCGATCAGGCCGACATCGGCGGTGCCGTAGGACTGGGTGGTGGCGATGCCGCGCGCCTTGAACTCTTCGCGCACCGACGGTGGCAGGGCTTCACCGCCCACCGCCGCCTTGGTGATGCTGGAGACGTCGTGGCCCGCCGCCTCGGCCTTCTCCAGCAGAATGCGCAGGAAGGACGGCGTGCCGACATAGGCGTTGGGCCGCAAGCCGGCCAGTGCCTGCACCTGCTGCTCGGTGTTGCCGACCCCGCCCGGAACCACGGCACAGCCGCAGGCCTTGGCGCCCATCTCCATCATGTGGCCCGCCGGGGTCAGGTGGTAGGCGAAGGTGTTGTAGGCGATATCGCCGGCCCGGTAGCCGGCGGCGAACATGGCCCGACCCATGCGCCAGTAATCGCCCTCGCGCATGCCGGGCTCGTAGATCGGCCCCGGCGAGCAGAAGATCCAGTCGAGCTCGCCGGGCGGCACCGTGGTCAGGCCGCCGAGCGGCGGCTCGGCCGATTGCCGCTCCGTGAGTGCCGATTTGCGCACCACCGGCAACTGGGCCAGCGCCTCGCGCGTGGTGATGTCGGCAGGATCGACGCCCGCGTGCAGGGCCGCCCAGCCCGGGCTCGCCGCCTTGGCCGCCGCTAGCTGCTCGCGCAGGGCCGCGAACTGCGCAGTCTCGCGCGCTTGCGGATCGCGGGTCTCCAGATCGTCGTAGAATTCGCCGGCAGCCATGCTCGCCCCCCTGTGGTCGCTGCGCGCTAGCTAAGCCCCAGGGCGGGGCAGGGTCAAGCCCAGGGCCGGAAATGCTTGCCGAGCTTGAGGCCCTGGCCCTGATACGAGGAGCCGAGATCGGCGCCGTAGACGCGGTCGGGGGTGCCGGCGAGGCGCTCGTAGCGCAGCCAGCCGATGGTCTGGCCGTGTTCGAGCACGAAGGGCACGTCGTGGGAGCGCACCTCCAGCACCGCCTTCGAGCCCGGCCCCTCGCCCCAGCCGAAGCCGGGGTCGAAAAAGCCCGCATAGTGGACGCGGAACTCGCCCACCATGGTGTCGTAGGCGACCATCTCGGCGGCATGATCGGGGGGCACGCGCACGCGTTCGCGCGTGGCCAGAATATGAAAGTCGTCCGGGTCGAGCACGATGCCGCCCCCCTTGTGCGGGCGGATGGGCTCCCAGAACTCGGCCGCGTCATAGGCGCCGACGCGGTCGAGGTCGATGACGTCGGTGTGCTTGCGGGCGCGGTAGCCGACCACGCCGCCCGCCTCGCCATCGAGGTCGAGGGTGACGCCGATCAGGTCGTCCTGGATGATGGCATGCTCGGCCGGCGTATCGACCAACCCGGCATCGCGATTGAGCTGCGCCAAGGCGCCGCCGCGCACCGTCGGCCGGCCGCGGCGCATGCGCAGCTGGCAAAGCCGGGAGCCCTCGCGCACCTTGATCGAAAACGTACGCGGCGCGATTTCGGCGAACAGTGGCCCTTCATAGCCCTTCGGCACGCGGTCGAAGGCGACGCCACCATCGGCGATAACGCGGGTGAAGACGTCGAGCCGGCCGATCGAGCTTTTGGGGTTGGCGAAAGCGTCGATGCGGCTCGGCAACGCCAAGCGCTCCTGCAACGGCACCACATAGACGCAGCCTTTTTCCAGCACCGCGCCGTCGGCGAGGTCGATCTCGTGCATGCCGTACCGCGCGAGCTTCTCCAGCACCGCCGTGCCGGGTCCGGGCAGGAAGCTGGCACGAATGCGATAGGCGACCGCACCCAGCCTGAGGTCGAGGCTGCTCGGCTGCAACTGCTCGGGCTCCATGTCGCGAACGGCGGAGATTTCGCCTGCACGCACGGCGGCAGCCAGCCCCTGATAAGGCAGGATTCCCGTGGCGCGCGCGTCGCTGTCGCTATCGCTCTGCGCAGCCGTCTCTTCGCTCATGCTGGCACCTCTCCCCGACGCGCGGAGACTAGAGCCATATCGGGCAGGAAGGAAGCGCTTTGGAGCCGGCTCTGCGCTTGACTCCATGGACCGCAAGGGTACTCTTTCGGTAAAACAGTACTAAAATACCGATTTGCGAGGGACGATGGCCGAAGAGCAGGCGGCGGCGCTGCCCAATGCGCCGGCGGAGATCGATTTCCGCACCAGCCCGGAACAGTATCGCCATTGGCAGCTGTACATCGACGGATCCGTGGCGAAGCTTTCGCTCGACGTGCACGAAGATGGCGGTCTGGTGCCGGGCTACGAGCTCAAGCTCAATTCCTACGACCTCGGTGTCGATATCGAGCTTTACGACGCCCTGCAGCGGCTGCGCTTCGAGCATCCGGAGGTGGGTGCGGTGGTGCTGACCTCGGCCAAGGACAAGGTGTTCTGCGCCGGCGCCAATATCCGCATGCTCGGCCAGTCGAGCCACGCCGCCAAGGTGAACTTCTGCAAGTTCACCAACGAGACGCGCTGCGCCATGGAAGATGCCAGCGAGAACTCCGGCCAAGTCTATATCGCGGCACTCAACGGCACCGCCTCGGGCGGCGGCTACGAGCTGGCGCTGGCCTGCGACCACATCATGCTCGCCGACGATGGCGCCAGCGCCGTCTCGCTACCGGAATTGCCGTTATTGGCGGTCCTGCCCGGCACCGGCGGCCTGACGCGACTCGTCGACAAGCGCAAGGTGCGCCGCGACCGCGCCGATTTCCTTTGCACCACGGCGGAAGGGCTGCGTGGCAAGCGCGCCCTCGAGTGGGGCCTGGTCGACGAGCTGGTCAAGCCGACGCAATTGCTCCAGGTAGCGCGCGAACGCGCCGTGGAGCGCGCCGGCGAAGCGCGGCCCGAGCGCGGCATTGCGCTGCCGCCGCTGGCCCGTACGCTGACGCCCGATGTCATCGCCTATCCCCATCTCAGTGTGATCATCGAGCGCGAGGCGCGTGTCGCCCGCTTCACCCTGCACAGCCCGGACCATGCCGCCGACATCGAGGCGATGCACGAGGAAGGCGCCAACTTCTGGCCCCTCGCCCTGGCCCGCGCGCTCGACGACGCCATTCTGCATTTGCGCACCAGCCGGCCCGAAATCGGCACCTGGGTGCTGAACTCGCGCGGCGACGGCAAACTGGCCGAAAGCTATGACGATCTCGGCGACGACTGGCTGGCGCGCGAGATCCGGCTTTACTGGAAGCGCGTGCTCAAGCGCCTCGATCTGTCCTCGCGCAGTCTCATCGCGCTTGTCGAGCCAGGCAGCTGCTTTGCCGGCACCCTGGCCGAGATCGTGCTCGCCGCCGATCGTTCCTACATGCTCGACAGCGACGACGATGTCAGTCTGCGCCTCAGCAAAGCGAATTTCGGCGCGCTTGCCATGAGCAACGGGCTGAGCCGTCTCGAGACTCGCTTCCTCGGCGAGCCTGAGGCGGTGGAGCGGGCGCGCAAGGCCGTCGGCAAGGACCTCGACGCATTCGCCGCGGAAGAGATTGGCCTGATAACCTTTGCTCCCGACGACATCGACTGGGAGGACGAGGTGCGCCTGGCCATAGAGGAGCGCGCGAGCTTCTCGCCGGACGCCCTGACGGGCATGGAGGCGAGCCTGCGCTTCGCGGGACCTGAGACCATGGAAACCAAGATCTTCGGCCGCCTCACGGCCTGGCAGAACTGGATCTTCCAGCGCCCCAACGCGGTCGGCGAGCGCGGCGCGCTCACCTTGTTCGGCAGCGGCGAGCGCAGCGAATATGACATAAAGCGGGTATAGATCATGAGCATCGACTACAACGAGCGCATTCCCAACAACGTCAACCTGGCGGACAATCGCCGCCTGCAGCGGGCGCTGGAAGGCTGGCAGCCGCGCTATATCGACTGGTGGCGGGAGCTGGGGCCTGACGGCTACCAGGAGGCCGAGGTCTATCTGCGCACGGCGATCAGCGTCGAGTCCGGTGGCTGGGCGCATTTCGATCACGTCAAGATGCCCGACTACCGTTGGGGCATCTTCCTCGCCCCGCCCGAAGAGGACCGCCGTGTCAATTTCGGCGACCACAAGGGCGACGCCGCCTGGCAGGACGTACCCGGCGAATACCGCAGCACCCTGCGTCGGCTCATCGTCACCCAGGGCGATACCGAGCCCGCCTCGGTCGAGCAGCAGCGCCTGCTCGGCAAGACCTGCCCCTCGCTCTACGACCTGCGCAACCTGTTCCAGGTCAATGTCGAGGAAGGCCGGCATCTCTGGGCCATGGTCTACCTGCTCGACGCCTATTTCGGCCGCGATGGGCGGGAAGAAGCCGAGGAGATGCTGGAGCGCCATTCGGGCGATCCCGACAAGCCGCGCATCCTCGGCGCCTTTAACGAAAAGACGCCGGACTGGCTGTCGTTCTTCATGTTCACCTATTTCACCGACCGCGACGGCAAATACCAGCTCGCCAGCCTCGCCGAGTCCGCCTTCGACCCGCTCTCGCGCTCCTGCCGCTTCATGCTGACGGAAGAGGCGCACCACATGTTCGTCGGCGAGACCGGGGTCGGGCGGGTCATCAAGCGCGCCTGCGAGATCATGCGCGAGCACGGCCTCGACGATCCGGCGCGGGTGCGCGAGCATGGCGGCATCGATCTCGCCACCATCCAGCGCTACATCAACTTCCACTACAGCGTCTCGGCAGACCTGTTCGGCTCCGAGCAGTCGACCAACGCCGCGACCTTCTACACCACCGGCCTAAAGGGCCGCTTCCAGGAGACAAAGATCGACGACGATCACAGTCTCAGCGACGATAGCTATTCGGTGCCGACCTGGGAGGACGGCAAGCGCGGGCGCAGCGATGCCCCGGCCCTGACCGTGCTCAACGAGCGCCTGCGCGACGACTACCGCCAGGACTGCCAGCGCGGGCTCGAGCGCTGGAACAAGATCATCGCCGAGCACGACATCGACATCACGCTGAGCCTGCCCGACACCGCCTTTCACCGCGCCATCGGCACCTTTGCCGGCGGCCACTTCTCGCCCGATGGCGAGCCGGTCGATGCGGCCACATGGCAAGCGAAAGAGAACGACTGGCTGCCAAGCGAGGCCGACCGCGCCTATGTCGGCTCGCTCATGCACCCGGTCACGGAGCCCGGCCAGATGGCCGCCTGGCTGGCCCCGCCTGCTCGCGGCATCAATGGCATGCCGGTCGAGTTCGACTATGTCAGGTTCGCCTGAGTCCATTGAAGCGGCCCCACCATCTGGCTGGCCGACGGGATGGGCTTCGGCGCCGCCGGGAACGGTCGCGCTTTCGCTGGCAGGCGCACACGGCTATGATTTCGATTGCTTGTCATTGCGCCTGCCTGATGGCAAATAACGGCTGGCAATTTGACCATCTCGCAGAGAGCAATTGAGGGTGCCCAGTATAGTGAAAACTTCGCTGCATAGACTTCTTCGACCTTTGGCGATGCTGTCGGCCGCGGCTGCTTTGGCCGCCGCTGCACAGGCGGACTCCGCGAAAACGCTCACCTGGGAGGATTTGCTGCCGACGGCCCTGTATGACGCCGAGGCAAAGGCCGTCACCCTGCAAAGCGAGCTCAACGGGCTGTCATTGGAACAGCGTGTGATCTATTACAACGTCGGCGACGAGCTGTTGGTGCTGGACAAGCTCGCCTCCGGATTGATCACCGAGGCGGACCTGAGCGAGCAGGAGCGCCAGCTGCTGGCCGACAAGCTTGGCGAAGCCAACCCGGACGCGGTTGCCTTCTGGGCCAAAGTCGATGCCACTCGTGCCGAGCTGGAGTCGCTGGATGGTGTGGTCGACGACAAATATGACGGCCAGCGCGTGCGGATTCCCGGCTACGCCTTGCCGCTGGAATTCGACGGTGACGAGGTCAGCGAATTCCTGCTCGTGCCGTTTGTTGGAGCCTGCATTCATACGCCGCCGCCGCCGCCCAACCAGATCGTATTCGTAAAGCCGTCAGAAGCGTTTGCGAGCGCCGGCTTGTACACGCCGGTGTGGGTGGAAGGCACTCTCGCGGCGACCCCCGCGGTGCATGACCTGTCGCTTGTCGACGGCCAGGCACCGATCGATGTGGGTTACAAGATCGAAGGGGCCGCGGTCGTGCCCTATGAGGATGCTTCATAGGTAGTATGCCATCCCATATACGGTCCGAGCCGGGGGCCTTCGTTCGTGACTGACGATGCGCCCCCGATGATCGCCGTTCGCGACCTGCGTTTCCGCTGGCATCCGCGTTCGCCCGAAGTGTTGCGCATTCCCGCTCTCTCGATCAGGCGGGGGGAGCGCGTGTTCATCGAAGGGCCGAGCGGCAGCGGCAAGACCACGCTACTGAACTTGCTTACCGGCGTGGTCACGCCCGACTCGGGTCATATAGCCATTCTGGGCACGGATATCGGCAACTTGAGTGGCTCCCGGCGCGATGCCTTTCGCAGCGCCCATATCGGCCTGGTCTTTCAGATGTTCAATCTGATCCCCTATTTGTCGGCGATCGACAATGTCCTGTTGCCGTGTCGCTTCTCGCCGGCGCGCCGCGGAGCGCTGGCCGAGGCAGGTACGACGCCGGAAGCTGAGGCCCGCCGCTTGCTCTCTCACCTGCAACTCGATCCCGCGCAGCTCGAGCGCGGTTCCGTGACCCGGTTGAGTGCCGGCCAGCAACAGCGGGTCGCGGTGGCTCGGGCCCTTATCGGCAAGCCGGAAGTGATGATTTGCGACGAACCGACCTCGGCGCTGGACGCGAACGCGGCGCGCGCCTTCCTGGAGCTGATCTTCGCGGAGGCATCCGCGTCCGGCGCAACACTGGTGTTCGTCTCGCATGATCGCAGCCTTGCCGAGTTGTTCGACCGCACCGTGGTCCTGCCCGACATAAACACAGCCGCCGGAGCGCTTGTGCCATGACCGCGCCATTGTTCGGCCTTGCCCGCCGCAGCCTGATCAACCGCCGGGTCACGGCCGGTCTGACGGTGCTCACCATCGGACTCAGCGTGGCATTGCTGCTTGGCGTCGAGACCGTGCGCAGCGGCGCCCGGCTCAGCTTCGCCAATACCATCTCCAGCACCGACCTGATCGTCGGCGCGCGTACGGGACCGATTCAGCTATTGCTGTATTCGGTGTTCGGCATCGGCAACGCCACCAACAGCATATCGTTCGAAAGCTACGAGGAGATCGCGGGCTGGCCCAACGTCGCCTGGGCCGTGCCGCTGTCGCTGGGCGATTCTCACCGTGGGTTTCGCGTCCTCGGCACCACGTCGGAATATTTCACCTACTATCGATATGGGCGAAAACAGGCACTGGCCTTTGCCGAGGGGGTGCCGTTCGCGGACACCTATGATGCCGTGGTCGGCGCCGATGTCGCGGACAGCCTCGGCTATCGCCTCGGTAGCCCGCTCGTGGTCGCGCACGGCCTCGATTCGATCGGCCACGCTGACCATGACGACAAGCCGTTTCGCGTGTCCGGCGTTCTGGCGCGCACCGGCACGCCGGTCGACCGCACGGTCCATGTCGGCCTATCGGCGATAGAGATGATTCACGCTGGCTGGGAAAGTGGCATGCCGCCACGCCCGGGACGTGACATCCTGACCGGGTATCGGGACGAGCAAGAGGACGGTCACGAAGAGGAGCACGACGGGGAGGCGGAACCCGAGGCGATAACCGCCTTCCTGCTTGGTGTGGACTCGAAGCTCGCGACTTTCGATATCCAGCGCAAGGTCAACGAATACGGCTCGGAACCGCTGCTCGCGATCCTGCCTGCCGCCACGCTGCAGGAGCTTTGGGACAGCATGGGCACGCTCGAATCCGCCTTGCTGGCAATCTCCGTCATGGTTGTCGGCACCGGCCTGTTGGGCATGATGACGGTCAGTCTTGCGGCCTTGAACGAACGCCGCCGCGAAATGGCCATTCTGCGATCCGTCGGCGCGCGGCCGGCCCACATTTTCGGCTTGCTCGTACTGGAATCCGGAATTCTGGCGCTGGCCGGAGCGCTTGCCGGCCTGGCGCTGTTGTATGTGGTCTTGGGCATCCTCCAGCCCTTTCTGCAAGCCAGCTTCGGCCTGCGCATTCCGCTTGAAGCGCCCTCGCTCTGGCAGTGGACCATGCTCGGGCTGGTCGTCTTGGCCGGCTGCCTCAGCGGCGTCGTCCCGGCCACCCGCGCCTACCGCAACGCCCTTGCCGACGGCATGATCGTCCAAACGTAGTACCGACTTGCAGCAATGGTAACCCCATTGGACCGCGCGATATCCACAGCGAGATCGGCACCTTTGCGGGCTCCCATTTCCCGCCCGCCGGCGAGCCGGTGGACGCTGCCACTTGGCAAACACGCCACGACGACTTGCTGTGGAGCGAGGCCGACCGCGCCTATGTCGGCTCGCTCATGCATCCGCTCACCGAGCCCGGCCAGATGGCCGCCTGGCTGGCCCCGCCTGCCCGCGGCATCAACGGCATGCCTGTCGAGTTCGACTATGTCAGGTTCGTCTGAGCGAGACGCCATTGATGCCGTCCCCGGTTAG
>CAYPAX010000120.1:0-12780 GCA_964408735.1 uncultured Rhodospirillaceae bacterium
CGCCCGGCGCGCCGCTCCTGCCCGAAAAGCCACCTTGGGCCATCAAACCGATTCCCCCTAACCATGAAGCGCTCTAGTCGCCAAGATAGGCCCTTTCCACGTCGGCATCGCGCAGGATCTCGTCCGGCGTGCCGTCAGCGATCTTGGCGCCGGCATCGAGCACCACGATGCGCTCGCAGAAGCCCATGACCGCGCGCATGATGTGCTCGATCATGACCACGGCAATGCCTTGCTCATTGACACGGAACAGCAGCGCCAGGATCTCGTCGACCTCGGCCGCCGAGAGGCCCGCCATGGCCTCGTCCGAGATCAGCAGGCTCGGCCCGGCGGCGAGCGCGCGCACCAGCTCAAGCTTGCGCAGCTCGATCTGGTTGAGCAGGCCTGCGGTCTGTGCCGCCTTGTCGTCGAGCCCGACGAGGCCGAGCAGCTCGTGCGCCGCCGTCACCGGGTCCTCGGCGCGGCGCTCTGGCGCGGCGGCGAACTCGAGCGGGATGCGCAGGTTCTCCAGTACTGTCATGGCGGCAAAAGGCTTGGGGATCTGAAAGCTGCGGGCGATGCCGAGGCGGCTGCGGCGATGGGCCGGTAGCGCGCTGATGTTGCGGCCGGCGAAGATCACGGCGCCGGCCTCGGCCCGCAGCACGCCGGAGATGCAGTTGATCAGCGTCGTCTTGCCTGAGCCGTTCGGCCCGATCAGGCCGAGGCGCTCGCCCTCGCCGACCGCAAGCTCGACATTGCGCAGGGCGACGAAGCCGCCGAAGCGCTTGCTGAGGTCGCGGATCTCGAGCAGTGGCGCGTTCATCGCCGTCGCATCCTGGCAAGAAGCGTGCGTCCGAGGCCGACGATGCCGCCCGGCGCGGCGATCACGAACACCACCAGCATGACGCCGACGATGAGAAGATTCAGCTCGGACGAGATCGTCACCGTTGCCGCCTGTTGCAGGGTGGCAAGCAGGACCGCGCCGATGACCGGCCCGAACCAGGTGCCGGGGCCGCCGATCATCGGCATCGCCACGGCGTTGACCGCGATTTCGAGGCTGAAGGCGGACGGCGGGTCGATATACGTGACGTAGTAGGGAAACGGAGCCCCGGCGAGCCCCATGAGCGCGCCGCTGATGGTGGTCGCCAACAGCTTGAGCCGCAGGGTCGGCACGCCCATGCATTCCGCCGCCACCTCGTCGTCGCGGATCGCCGCCAGGCCGCGGCCGAGCCGCGAGCGCTCGATGAGCCGGGCCGCAAAGACGGCAAAGGCGGCCAGCACCAGCATGAGCCAGAACAGGAAGGTCACGTAGCTGTCGAACAGAGGGACGCTTTTCGGCCGCAGCACGAAGGTGCCGCTGGCGCCGCCGACGAAGTCCCAGTTGGCGATCAGCGTCTCAAGCACCACCGCCAGCGCCAGCGTGGCAATGGCGAAGTAGACACCGCGCAGGCGCAAGGCGAGATAGCCCGTGGCCAGGCCGATCATGCCGGCCACCAGGCCGGCGGCGGGCACCACCAGATAGATCGGCAATTCGCCAAGCTTGAGCAGGGCGATGGTGGTATAGGCGCCGGCGGCGAAGAAGCCGGCGCTGCCGAAGTTCACATAACCGGCATAGCCGCCGAGAATGTTCCAGGCCGTTGCCAGCACCACGAATTGCAGCACCACATAGCCGGCGAAGAAATAATATTCATTGTCGATGGCGAGCGTCAGCAGGTAACCGGCGCCGACGACCGCGAGCGCGGCGACGGCGAACCCGCCATGCCCCAGCCTCATCGGCTGACCAGGCCTGCCGGCCGCGCCGCCAGCGCCAGCAGCAGGAAGCCGAACACCACCGCCGGCGACCACGAGGGGCCGTAGAAGGTGGCGGTGAGGCTTTCGGCCAACCCCAGAATGAGCGCGGCCGCGAGGGTGCCGGCGACGCTGCCCATGCCGCCGAGCACGACGATGGCGAAGACGCGGCCGATATAGCTGCGGCCGAGCGAGGGCTCGACCGGCCCTATGATGATCAGCAGCGCCCCGGCCAGGCAGGCGGTTGCCACGGCGAGGCCGAAGGCGATGCGCTTGACCCGCACCGGATCGACCGCGACCAGCTGCAGTGCCACGGGATCCTGGGCGACGGCGCGAATGGCGCGGCCGAAGAATGTCCGCGTGAGAAACAGATGCAGCCCGGCGACCAGCGCTACCGCGACCAGAAAGGGGATCAGCATGCGCAGCGGCACTATCACCGAGGCGAGCTCGATGGTGGCACCGATATAGGGCGCCGCGACCAGGCGGTAGTCGACGCCGAATTGCAGGATCAGGCCGACCTCGATGATGAACATGAGGCCGAAGAAAAATGCCAGGCCGCGCAGCGAGTCCGCCCCACGCGCCTCGAAGCTTGCATGGTAGACGGCGTGGATGGCGACGCCCAGGGCAAAGAACAGGGGCGTTAGCATGACGCCGGCGGCGATCGGATCGATGCCCCAGCTGCCGTGCAGCGCGAAGGTCAGATAGGCGCCGAGGATGACGAAGGCGGGATGGGCGATGTTGACGATGTTGAGATAGCCGAAGACCAGCGTCAGGCCGAGCGTCACCGCCGCATAGAAGCCACCCAGCAAGAGGCCGGAGACGATCGCGCCGAGCAGCAGGTCGACCATGACGGTATGATGCGCGTTGCCGGCTTAGCGGCGCGCGTCGCCAAACGGCGCGATCAGCTCGCCTGAGCGCCAGTCTTCGGGGTAGAGCACCACCCGCGTGCCGGCGCGGGTGAACGGCGCCAGGCCGCTCTCGCTGATCCCCTGATACTGTACGAACAAGACCCGGCTCTTCTCCCATTCGCCGTTGGCACCGAAGCGCACCGTGCCGACCACGGTATCGAATGCATGGCTATGGATATATTCGGCAAGCGCGTTCTGGTCGAGGCCGCCGGTGCCCTCTACTGCATCGCCGAGCACCTGCATATAGGCATAGGCATAGGGCGGCAGGTAATAGCCAAGCGGATCGACGCCGGCATCCGCGGCGACGGCCTGATACTTTGCCAGGAAGCTTTCGACGCCGGTGAAGTTCAACGTCGGCTCGGGCACCCAGACGTCGTAATTGACGAAACCGTTCAGCATCGGCCCAAGGGCTTCCATCAGGGAGGCGTATTGCAGCCCGACCATGCCGCCGCCGATGACCTGCGCATCGAGCTCCAGCTCGCTGACCGCGCGCACGATGCCGGCGGAATCCGGCGGGTAGGAGGCGACGTAGACGATGTCCGGCGCGGTCGCCTTGATGGCGCGGATGATGGGCGTGAAATCGACCGTGTTGGGCGGGTAGGTACGGTCGTAGACGACCTCGAGGCCGAACTCGGCGACTTGGCTGCGCGCGCCGATCAGGGCATTGCGGGAAAACTCCGCATCGGCGCCGACCATGGCGATGCTGCGCGGCCTGGGCTCGGCGCTCATGGCCACCTCGAAGAAGCCCTGTGACCAGTCCAGGCGCGGATTGGGCCCCGACGGCAGGATCTGGAAGTAGCGCTCGTAGCCGAACTCCTCGTTGGCGGCGAGGCCGAACAGCGTCATGAAGGTCATATCGTAGTTCATGGCGATGGGCATGGCCGGCACGATGGTGGCGGTGCCGTAACCCGAGACGATGAGGTCGACGCGGTCGACATTGATCAGCTTGGTGTAGATCGCCGGCACCTTGCCGGGGTTTGTCTGGTCGTCGTAATAGATCAGCTCGACCGGCCGGCCCAGCAGGCCGCCGCCGGCATTCACCTCCTCCGCCCAGATCTGGATGGCGATCAGCGCCGCCTTGCCGGCACCGGCCAGCGCCCCGGTCAGCGCCATGCCGAAGCCGATCTTGATCGGCTCCTCCGCGCGCAGCGGCGCGGCCAAGAGTGAAATCGCCAATAGGCCTATGCCGATAAGGCCCCCAAGCCGTCTGATCATCCGACTGTCCCCTCGTCATTAGATCGCCACTCCACGTCCAGCATAGCGCAAGCGACGGCCAGAGCCAAAGCGGCCCGCGCCCGGCCGGATTGCCCGGACCCCCAATCGCTGCTATCAATTCCGCTGACAGAGCGAAAGGAGCGTCGGCCATGGGCAACGTGTCACTCGATCATTGCGCCATACGCACCAACGATCTCGACGGAACAAAGGATTTCTTCGTCGACATCATCGGGCTCACGGTAGGCGAGCGGCCGCCGGTGAAGTTTCCCGGCTATTGGCTCTATTCCGGCGATGTCGCCATCATCCATCTGTTCGGCGGCAGCGCTGATGCCGGCGACGAGGACGAGCTCGCCAAGTATCTCGGCAACAAGGATCCGGAAAGCCTCAACGGCAGCGGTGCCGTCGATCACGTGGCGCTCAAGGCGACCGGGCTTGCCGCCATGCACGAGCGCCTCGCCGAGGCGGGGGCGGAGTATTTCGAGCGCACCCTGCCGCAGTTTGGCCTGCACCAGGTCTTCGTCAAGGACCCCAACGGCGTGATGATCGAGCTCAACTACGCCGCCGAAGAGGCGGCCGCGACGGTACGGTCCGCGGCGGAATAGGCGCCGCCACGCATGGCCTCTCTCCCCGCCCGCGGAATCGGCGCGCATGACGACATGGTCGGCCGGGCTCGCGCCCTGACGCCGCTGCTGCGCGAAAGGGCCGAGGCCACGGAGCAGCTGCGCCGCATGCCGGACGATATCGCGCAGGCGCTGCACGACAGCGGCCTGTTCCGGGTCATGCAACCGGCCCAGGTGGGGGGGTGCGAGCTCGGCATCGGCATTCTCGTCGATGTCGCCGCCGAGCTGGCACAAGGCTGCGCTTCGAGCGCCTGGAATTTTGCCAACTATGCCAGCCATCACTGGATGCTCGGCATGTATGCAAAAGAGGCACAGGACCGGGTCTGGGACGAAATGCCGGACGCGCTGATCGCCTCGGGGCTGTCGCTCTCCGGAACCGCCGAGCGGGTCGATGGCGGCTATCGGCTGAGCGGGCGCTGGCCGTTTTCGAGCGGCGTCGACAACAGCCAATGGAACATGCTTGGCGGTCGTGTCGAGGGCGACGGGCCGCGTCTGTTCCTGCTGCCGGCAAGCGACTACACCATCGTCGATACCTGGCATGCGGCGGGGCTCTGCGGCACCGGTAGCAAGGATGTGATCGTGGACGAGGCCTTCGTGCCGGAAGCCCTGGCGCTGCCCATGTCGGCTTTCCGCGGCGGCACCACACCGGGCGCAGGGGTGAATCCCGGGCCGGTCTATCGCCTGCCGCTGATGGCGCTCGCGCCCTATGTGCTGGGCGGCATCGCGGTCGGTGTCGCCCTCGGCGCGGTCGAGAGCTACGTGGCGGAGACGCGTGAGCGCGTCGGCCTCTATTTCGGCGGCAACATGGCCGAGCGCCAGGTCATCCAGCTCAAGCTCGCCGAGGCCTCGGCCAAGGCCGAGCTGGCGCGCCTCAGCATGCGCACGCGCTGTGCCGAGGCCATGGCCGAAGCCGAATCCGGGACCCTTCCCGATCTCGACCGCAAAGTGGTCTACCGCCGCGACGGCGCCTTCGCCGTGCGCCTCGCGGTCGAGGCCGTGACCACGCTGTTCGGCATCACCGGTGCCAGCGGCCTCTATGATGCGCACCCGATGCAGCGCGCCTTTCGCGATGCCCACGCCATCGCCAGCCACATCCACCTCAATTTCGACGTCGGCGGCACCATGTACGGCCGCGTCGCCTTGGGCCTGGAGCTCGACGGCCCGCCGCTTTAGGGGGCGAAGGACCATGCCCAGCGAGCTACTGTTCGGCATTCAGACCAACGGCATCAGGCATCGCCATGACGATGGCATGCCCGATATCGACACGCGCTTCCGCATGGTCAAGGAGGCGGGGGTGTTCGATTACGTGGACAAGACGCCGGCGCCGGGCGAGGTCTCGCAGTTCCTCGCCGCGCGCGACAAGTACGGCGTTCCGGTGCGTGCCGGCGGCTGGTTCTATGCGTTGGGCCGCGACGAGGCGCTGTTCGAGCACAATCTCGGCGTGGCAAGGGAGCTCGGCTCCCTGGTCCACAACGTGCAGATCCTCACCCACCATGCCGATGGCCATCCCGTGACCGACGAGGAGGTGCTGGAGGCCTATCTGCGCTTTTCCGAGCTTGGCGAAGCCTATGGCGTGACGCCCTGCTTCGAGGTGCATGTCAACATGTGGTCGGAGGACTTCCGCCGCGTCGCCGCGGTGGCGCGTGCGGTCGAGGCCCATGGAATTTCCTTCAACATGACCCTCGACCACAGCCACATCATCTTCAAGATCGACAATCCGGACGAACAGGAGATCGGCGATATCCGCGGCGATGTCGAGGCCGGGCGGCTGGTGCTCGACCCGCGGCGCGAAGGCGATATCTGCAGTGAGTGGATCGCCGCCGGCTGGGTGCGCCACTGCCACGCCCGCGCCGCCATCCCCGACAATCCGAAGAACATCGGCGGGCGCGACGACGACGGCAATCCCGGGCGCGGCATTCAATATCCCTTCAAGCCGCCACGCGAGGGCGAATACCACGCGCCCTGGGACGAAGCGGCGCTGGAGCCGTGGAAGATGGTGATCCGCGATCTGATGCGCCACCACGCCGCCGATCCGGCGGCCAGGCTCGGTCAGATCTCGACGGAGTTCATTCCGAATCTCGACTATGGCGAGGGCTGCCAATACTCTCTCTTCGAGCAGGGCGTCGCCTGTGTCGAATGGATGCGCGCGGCGTGGGACGAGATAGGCGAGGAGGCCGCGCCATGAGCTTTTCGGGATACGAGACCCTCAAGTTCGCCCGCGACGGCCGCGTGCTGCGCGTGAGCATCGACGGCAACGGGCCGATGAACCCGGTCGACGATGCCCTGCATGAGGAGCTGGCACGGGTCTTCGGCGAGATCCAGGCCGATGCCGACAGCGATGTCGTGGTGCTGACCGGTGCCGGGCGTGCCTTCTGTGCCGGCGGCGACATGGACTGGTTCCATGCGATGATCGATGATCCGGCTAAATTTCATGCTATCGTGCCGGACGCCAAGCGCATCATCTTCAGCCTGCTCGAACTGGAAAAGCCCATCGTCTGCCGGCTCAACGGCGCGGCAGCCGGGCTCGGCGCCAGCGTCGCCCTGCTCTGCGACATCATCGTTGCCGACGAGACGGCCAAGATCGGCGACCCCCACGTCGCCATGGGCCTCGTCGCGGGCGATGGCGGCGCCATCATCTGGCCGCAGCTCGTGCGCTATGCGCGGGCCAAGGAAATGCTATTGACGGGAGAGATGATGAGTGCCGGCGATGCCGCCGCCTGGGGCCTGATAAACCACGCGGTCCCCGCGTCGGACCTCGATGCCAAGACCGACGAGATCGTTGCCAAGCTTGTCAATGGGGCGACCTCGGCCATACGCTGGACCAAGACGGCAATGAACATACCGCTGCGCAGCCTCGCCGCCAACATCACCGATGCGGCAATTGCCTACGAAGTCCTGTCGCAAGCCCACCCGGACCACCAGGAGGCCGTCGCCGCCTTCCGCGACAAGCGGCGGCCCGATTTCGGCAAGGGGTCAGGCTCGAAATAACATAGCCATACAGCTATGTTCTAGATTAAACGGCTGCTGATTCCGGCGGGTTGGGGTCCTCGTTGTCGCGAGGCTTGGCGTTGGATGCCGCCCGGCCACGACCGCGCCGGCGGCCGCTGCGCTCGGGCTTCGCTTCGCCCTTGTCATCGGCCTTGCCATCGCTAGGCGTTGCCTCCGCAGCAGCCTCGCCGGAGGCTTCGGTGGTAGGCGTCTCGGCAGATGCTTCTGCCTCGGGCCTGTTGCCGTCACGATTGTCACGGCCGCGCTGCTGCTGCTGCTTGGCGCCATTGGCCTCGGCCTGCGCCGCCACATGGGCATTGATGATGCGCTGATAATGCTCAGCATGCTGAAGATAGCTTTCGGCCGCGACGCGGTCGCCGGCGACCACGGCTTCCCGTGCCAGGTTTTCGTAACGCTCCTGCAACTGCGCAGCGCTACCCTTGATTTTCACATCCGGGCCGTTGCTTTCATAGCTCGAGGCGAGGCCATGCGAGCGCCGTCCGTTCGAACGGCCACGATGGCGTTTGGAATGGGAACCTTGTCTCATGCGCTCCAAATTTCACGTCATGTTAAAAGAGCTTGATCGGCACGCGGTTGCGTAAATCAGTGACACACGACCAAGCCCGTAAGACTTGATCGGTGGTTTCACCATGCGGGCTACTGAGTTCGCTTTACCGTTGACGGCTCATCAGCCATGTCAACGCTTACCGCTGCTTTAAGTAAGACTAGCGCGACCGACCGAACTTTCCAAGTTTTTTTACCGTGGCGCTAGTCTTTCTTGAAGCGCAGGCAGCGCGCGATACCGGCGAGGTCGTGGTGGAGGTCCAGGCATTGCAGGTCAGCCTCTGCCGCAAGGGCCGTCACGCTCTCCGCCTGGCCGGCACCTATCTCCAGGACTGCCTGGCCATCCGGGTTGAGCAGGCGCGGCAGGCGCGGCAACAGGGCGCGGTAGGCATCCAACCCGTCGCTGCCGCCGTCAAGCGCCGATCGTGGCTCGAAATGCGCAACTTCCGGCTCCAGTCCGGCGATCTCGCCGCGCACCACATAAGGCGGGTTGCTGACCACCAGATCGAAGCCGCCGGCCAGGCCATCGCCCCAATCGCTGGCAACGAAGCGCGCGCGGGCGGCAAGACCGGTGCGCACGGCATTGCGGGCGGCGACCTGCAGCGCCGCGACGCTGGCATCGACGCCGATGCCCTGCGCGCCGGCGAAACAGTCCAGCAGCGCCAGCAACAGGCAGCCGCTGCCCGTGCCGAGATCGAGCAGTGAGCGCGGCGGCATGTCCCCGGCTGCGGCAAGCGCCGCCTCTATCACGGTTTCGCTATCGGGGCGCGGGATCAGTGTGGCGGGCGTGACCTCCAGGTCCAGGCTCCAGAATTCACGAAAGCCGATGACGTGCGCCATGGGCTCGCGGGCGGCACGGCGCCGCACCAGCTCTGCGTAATGCTCGTGGGCGGGGGCCGCGACGTGATCGCGCGGATTGGCGAACAGGCGCTCGCCGGCAAGCCCGGTCGCATGGCCCAGCAGCAGGCGCGCCTCGCGCCGGGCATCGCCGTTCGGCAGGTGGCACAGCGCGGCGGCGCCCCAATCGAGCGCCGCAGCCACGTCGGTCATGCCAATTCCGCCAGCTGCGCCGCCTGGCGGTCGGCGATCAGGGCGTCGATGAACTCGTCCAGCGAGCCGCCGTCCATCATGGTTTCGATGTCGAAGCCGCTCTTGTTGATGCGGTGGTCGGTGACGCGGCCTTGCGGGAAGTTGTAGGTGCGGATGCGCTCCGAGCGGTCGCCGCTGCCGACCTGGGCGCGGCGGTCGGCGGCGCGGTCGGCATCGCGCTCGGCGCGTTCCTGCTCGTAGAGGCGGGCGCGCAGGATGCGCAGCCCCTTGGCCTTGTTCTTATGCTGCGATTTCTCGTCCTGCTGGGAGACTACGATGCCGGTCGGAATATGGGTAATGCGCACGGCGCTGTCGGTGGTGTTGACCGACTGGCCGCCAGGGCCAGAGGCGCGAAAGACGTCTATGCGCAGATCCTTTTCGTCGATGGCGATATCGACCTCTTCCGCCTCCGGCAGGACGGCCACTGTCGCTGCCGAGGTATGAATGCGCCCCGAGGCTTCGGTCTTGGGCACCCGCTGGACGCGGTGCACGCCGGATTCGTATTTCAGCCGGGCAAAGGCGCCGCGCCCCTTGATGACGGCCACGGCCTCCTTGACGCCGCCGATGCCGGTCTCCGACAGTGCCATCATCTCGAGCTTCCAGCCGGCGCGCTCGGCATAGCGCTGGTACATGCGCAGCAGGTCGGCCGCGAACAGGGCCGCCTCGTCGCCGCCGGTGCCGGCACGCACTTCGAGAATGGCATCCTTGGTATCGGCCTCGTCGCGGGGCAGCAGGGCGAGCTTGAGGCGCTCCTCCAAAGCCGGCAATTTCTCGACACAGGCCTCGCGTTCGCCGCGGGCAAGCTCGCGCATCTCGGCATCGGTGTCGGCATCGGCCAGCATCTCGTCCAGCTCATCAACTTCTTCGCGCAGCTTGCGCAGGGCCACCGCCTGCTCGACCACGGGCGCGAGCTCGGCATATTCCTTGGCCAGCGCCACGCGGGCGTCGCTGGAGAGGCTGGCGGACGACATCTGCTCGCCGATCTCCGCATGGCGAGCCTCGATGCTTTCGAGCTTATCGGCAAAGGACATGGCAGGTCAGCTCGCCAGGGCGGCTTCGGGCTCGGCCTGTTCGGCCTCGATCTCGGCCGCCTTGGCCTCGATCAGGCCGACCAGATGGTCGAGCAAGTCGTCCGTGCCGATGCGATGATCGGTGACGCCGCCGATATAGACCTGGTGGATATCGCGGCCGCCGCCGGTAAAGCCGATATCGGTTTCGCGGGCCTCGCCCGGGCCGTTCACCACGCAGCCGATGATCGAGACCGTCATGGGTGTCGTGATGTGGGCCAAACGCGCCTCCAATGCGGCCACAGTCTCGATCACCGGGAACTGCTGGCGGGCGCAGGAGGGACAGGAGACGATCGAGACGCCGCGATGGCGCAGGCCGAGGGACTTGAGCAGCTCGAAGCCGACCTTGACCTCTTCCACCGGGTCGGCCGACAGCGAGACGCGCACGGTATCGCCGATGCCCGCCCACAGCAGCATGCCGAGCCCGACCGACGACTTGACCGTGCCGCCGATCATGCCGCCGGCTTCCGTGACACCGATATGCAGGGGGTAGTCGCAGGCATCCGCCAGGCCCTGATAGGCAGCAACGGCAAGGAAGACGTCGGATGCCTTGACGCTGATCTTGAACTCGCGGAAGTCGTTGTCTTCGAGAATCTTGGCGTGGGCGAGGGCGCTCTCGACCATCGCCTCCGGGCAGGGCTCGCCATACTTTTCCAGCAGATCGCGCTCGAGCGAGCCCGCATTGACGCCGATACGCATGGAACAGCCGTGGTCGCGCGCCGCCTGCACCACTTCGCGCACCCGCTCGGCCGAGCCGATATTGCCGGGATTGATGCGCAGGCAGGCCGCGCCCGCCTCGGCCGCCTCGATGGCACGGCGATAGTGGAAGTGGATGTCGGCGACGATCGGCACCTCGCACTGGCGCACGATATCGGCCAAGGCCGCGGTGGATTCCTCGTCCGGGCAGGAAATGCGCACGATATCGGCGCCGGCCGCGGTCAAGGCGTGCACCTGCGCCACCGTTGCGGCCACATCCGCGGTCGGCGTATTGGTCATCGACTGCACGCTGATCGGCGCATCGCCGCCGACCGGCACGTCGCCGACACGAATCTGGCGGCTGACGCGCCGCACGATGTCACGATAGGGTCGGACGCTCATTGGCCGGCTCTCACACGAATTCCGCTTTTGCGCGGACTATAGCCGAGACGGGGCCGGGGAAACAGCTCAGTCGGCTGAGGCGCTCAGGGCCTCGGCACTGATCGGCACGTTGCGCTTCACCGCACCCGATTCGCCGATCGCCGGCAGCAGCTTGCCATCGAGCAGGATCTGCAGCCCGCCGGCATTGCCCGTGGTCAGCTTGGCGGTAACGGCGTTCGGCACCAGATAGGTGTCGCCCGCGTTGAGAATGCGCGAGAGCAGCAGGTCGTTGCCATCCCCCTGCACCTGCACCCAGGTATCGGCAACGGCGCGCAGCACGACGCGGGCGCCGGCATTGCCCTGGCCGTAAACCCGTGCCGTAGCCTCGCCGCTCGGCGCCACGGGCGGCGGCGGCGGCGTCTCGATCAGGGTCGGCGCCGCCGGCGCAGCGGCCAAATCGCCGGTTATGGGTTGGGCCGCACCGGGTTCCTCGACCGCATCGGCAGCCTCACGGCCATCGTTCATGGCCTCGGACACAGGCGTTATCTCGGTTTCTGCCGCAGCCGCATCGACAGCAGCAGCCTCCGCCTCGACCAGCATGGCGTCGTCAGCCGTCAAAGGATCAGGCACCACGGCCTCGGCCGGCGCCGAGGCGAGATCGGCGATGGCGGCAGCCGTCGCCACCTGCTCCTCGGCCGTAGAATCGCCTGGCAGCGCGGCGCTGGGGCCGACCGTCTCGGGCTCTGCCACGCCTTCTATGGTGGCGAATTCGTCAGGCACCTCTGGCACCACGTCAAGGGACATGCTATCAAGCGACTGCCAGTAGTACCAACCGCCATATACGACAACCGCGAGAAGCAGGGCGACGCCGAACAGCCCCAGCTGCGGCCGCCAGCTTTGCGGTGGCGCTTCAGGAAAGTTCAATTCCGTACTGGGACCGATATCCGTGGTCTCGTCACGGAAACGATCAACCACAAGCTCGGGATCAAGGCTTAAATACTCGCTATACGCGCGTAAAAAGCCTACCGCATAGACACGGCCCGGCAATTGGCCGAATTCGCCGGCCTCGATCGCCTCCAGATGGGGACGGCGAATCCGCAAGGCAGTCGCCACGTCCGCCAGCTCCGCGCCGCGGTGCAAACGTGCGTCCCTCATTTCGGCGCCAATGCCAGTATACGCGCCCCCATCCGGGTCGCGGTATCGCGCTAGTTCGATCGGTTCACTTTGCGTCAACGGCTCGCCCTTTCGAACGCTGCACTTGCAGCCACACCACATTCCTGTCGCAAATCGACAAGCTTGGCTCCCCGCATCACTTCTCTTTAAAGCAAATTTGCTCCCCTGCCGTCAATTAGGCAAGTGCCAAATCATGCGAATTTTTTGCGCCGCACAGGTCAACAAAAAGATAGCCGCGCAATATCACCGCCACTAATGAACTATCAGCCCGTTGACGAAGTCTGCTCTGGACGCGTGTCGCTGTGTCTGATTCTC
>CAYPAX010000121.1:0-12634 GCA_964408735.1 uncultured Rhodospirillaceae bacterium
GCTAAGAGACAGAGTCTTCTCCGCTTCCTCAAAGAACAAGTGGAGATCGTGGCGGTGAAAATACGTGACGGCGAGCGGCCAGCGGGCATGGGCCGACGCCGGGTCAAGGTTTACCGCCGTGCGTGCTGCCACTAAGGCCCGGTCCAGCGAGCCCGGCATCCGATTGTATCGATGGCCATGCTCCTCGGTATAGATGAAGGCCAGCCACTGCCACGCCGCGGCATATTCCGGATTACGCGCAACCGCATGCTCAAGACAGTCGCGGGCTCGCACGTGCCGTTCGGCACTCTTGTCGTATGCGTACGCTGACGCAACGAGCACGCATTCGTATGAGCTTAGATCGTCCGGCGGCTTACGCTGTGCTCTCTCCTGGTCGATCCGTGCTATGGCGCCACGGCTGTGGCCGATGCTGGTCACGATCTGTCCGGTGATCTGTTCTTGAATCTCGAAGATGTTGGTTGCGGTCAAGGCGTCTTCGTAAGTGTCGGCCCACAATTGTTCACCTGTATTGGTATCCAGAAGTCGAGCAACAACTTTGATCACGTTTCCGGAGCGGCGAACGCTGCCCTCGACGACATAGCCTGCACCGAGGTCTTGGCCAACCTCTCGCACATCGACCGAGCGCTCCTTGTACTTGAACGTAGAATTGCGCGCGATAACCGAGAATCGGCGCCGTGCGAGTTCGGTAATAATATCCTCGGTGATCCCGTCCGAAAAATATTCCTGCTCTTGGTCGCCGGAGAGATTCACGAACGGAAGCACGGCGATCGAGCGCACATTGGTCGAGGCGAGAGGAAGATCCAGGGAGTGTCCGGCACTGTCAGCGGACGGTCCGGACGACTCCACCCGCCCCGTCCGGTCTACGACCATCCAGACGCCGGCGCCAAGCGCGAGCAATATCGCCGCGACGGCGGCGATAGCCGAAGTGCGCGGACGACGCCGGCCGCCCCCCAGCTCGTTCGGCACAGCCCCCGCCTCGACCGCCACCCGATAGGCACGGACCGGATCCTCAATATTCTTGATTTCCTGCTTACCGAAATAGTCGAGTGCGTAGGGCACCTTGCCTTTGACTTGATCGAAGGCGGTGCCCGAGATGCAGATTCCGCCGCCTTCGGCCAGCGCTTCCAGACGGGCGGCGACATTGACCCCGTCGCCAAACAGGGCGCCGTTCTCTTCCAAAACATCGCCGACATTGATGCCGATGCGGAAATGCATTTGCCGCGACTCGACCAGCTGGCTGTTGCGTCGGGCAAGCTCCTGTTGAACCTCGGCGGCACAGGTCACGGCTTCGATCGCACTGGGAAATTCTGCCAGCAGGTTATCCCCGGGCGCATCGACCACGCGGCCTTTATGACGCTCGATATGGTCCTTGAAGACCTCCCGGTAATCCTTGAGGGTGTGAACCGTCGCCCGCTCGTCATCCTCCATCAGCCGGCTGTAGCCGACCGCGTCAGTGCTCAGAATGGCCGCGAGCTTGCGTTCGCCTTCGTCCTCAGCCACCGGCATTCCTCTTTCAACGCCATAGGGGACCGAAGTGTTCTAAATGAGATGGTATACTTTACTCGGACCAGCAGCAATTGAACGAATTGTCCACCACCCGGAGACCAGTGTCGGAACGAAGCGGCTCACAACCTCTTGGCATTGGCCCGCGTCCGGATCACCAAGAGCTTCGACGCGGCGAATCTATAATTAGGTGACAGTCACCCAATTATAAGTTGTAAAGCCCAAATAGCATTGAGTGATTGATCGAATTCGACGCTGCCGGTGAGCGGCACCTTGCGCGAGTAACGGCCGTGCTCCCGCCTAGACCACCGGCGTCTTGTAGATCACCTCGCCAGCCACCGTGATCTCCACGTCGACCAGGAAGCGCCGGATCACCTCCGCATCCGGTGCCACGCCCAGCCCGGGCGCTTCGGGTGCGTGGACCATGCCGTCGCCGTCGCGGGCGATGCGGTCCTTGACCAGGCTTTCGCCGACCGGCTTGCGCTCGACCGGATACTCGCAGATATCGTCCCTGGCATTGCCGGCAAAGGGCTGCAATGAGGCGCTCAGCGCCAGGTCCGAATTGAAGGTGTGATTGACGAAGCGCACGTCTTTCGCTGTTGCGTATTGCGCCACGCGGAAGGCCTCGCTGATGCCCATGCGGCCGGCGTCGATCTGCACGAAATCGAGCCCGCCATGGTCGATCATGGCGCGGGCCATGAAGAAGTCTTGCGCCCCCTCGCCGCCGGCGATGCCGACGGGGCCGGCGCGTTCGGACAAGGCCTTGTAGGCATCCAGCGCGCCGGAGACGAACGGCTCCTCCAGCCAGGTCGCCTCGGTCTTGCGCAGCGCCTCGAGCCGCGCCGTCGCCGCCGCCAGATCGTCGACCCAGACCGTGCCGGCGTCGACCAGCAGGATGCCATCCTCACCGAGCCCCTCGCGGGCGGCAGCAAGATGGTCGGCATCGCTGGCGACGTCGCCGTGGCCGAACGGCCCCCAGCCGAACTTGACCGCGGCGAAGCCCTTGGTGCGCTGGGCGCGGGCCTTCTCAAGCGTCTCCTGCGCCGTGTCGCCGAAGAGCTGCGATGCGTAGGCGCGCTTCGGCGTCACCCGGCTCTGGCCGAGCAGCTTCCAGACCGGTTCGCTGAGGCGCCTGCCGAGCAAATCCCAAAGCGCCGTGTCGACCCCGGCCAGCACGTGGTCGGCCTGCAGCAGATCCAGGCTGCGCGCCTTGATGCGCTGGGTGATGCGGGCGATGTCGGCGGGGTCGTCCAACGCTTCGCCCAGCACCGAGTCGCGCACCGGCCGGCAGGCGACATGGGACATGGGGCCGACCAGGGCGCCGATCGAGGGCAGCGGCGAGGCATCGCACTCGCCCCAGCCGATCTCGCCGCCGGCGGCGACGCGGATCAGCGTCGCGTCCTGGCTGTTGTCCGAAATGTCGAGAATTTCCGGGCCGCGCAGATAGAAGATGTCGATGGCGTCGATCTTGGGCATGGGGCTTTCCTTGTGACTCCTGAACGCGGCCCCAGTGGTAGCCAGACGGGCTCCATTCCGGCCACGTTCCCGTAATAAGGCGTTCTAAAGCCTGCGGCGGCGGCGGAACAGCGGGTTGGTGGCGCCGAAGGCGTCTATCGCCGTGCCGGTGATCGCCGAGGCGGCGTCGGAGGCGAGAAAGGTGGCGACGTCGGCGATCTCGGCCGGGTCCATGAGGTCGGGATTGTCGGCCCGGCCGCGGCTGTCATAGGCCTCGCGCATACCTTCCGTGTCGACCCCGCCGGGGCAGATGCAGGTGACGGCGATGCCGTGCTCGTGCACCTCGGCCGCCAGGCTTTCGGTCAGGTTTATCAGCGCCGCCTTGGTGGCGCGATAGGCGCTGCGGCGGTGACTGCCCACCCGCCCGCCCATGCTCGAAATATTGATGATGCGGCCCGACCCTTGCGCGATCATCGCCGGCAGCAGGGCCTTGGTGAGCAGCGCCGGGGCGACCAGATTGACATCGACCACGGCGCGCCACAGCGCCGGGTCGAAATCGACGAGCAGGGTCGGCCGGTGGATGATGGCGGCATTGTTGACGAGGATGTCGATGCGCCCGAAACGCGCGAGCGTGGCCTCGGCGAGGGCGGCGATGTCCGCCTCGCGGGCGAGGTCGGCCGTCACCGCCAGGGCCTCGCGGCCTTGGCTCTCGATATCCCCGGCGAGCTCCCTGAGCGCGTCGGCCGAGCGGGCCGTGACCACGACATTCGCGCCCTCGGCCGCATAGGCCAGCGCGATGGCACGGCCGATGCCGCGCGAGGCGCCGGTTACCAGGGCTATGCGGTCGAGAAGCTTCATGGCGGCGCCAGTGTGGCGCGCCGCCCGGCATCAGGCAAGCCGCATGCCGGCGCGGGGCTCGACTTTGCGCGAGCTCGGTATAGGTTGATGTCTTGGGGGGATTCCGACGGCACCATGATGCTTGATCGACCGGATGCGACCGGCGCTGACCGGCCGGAGACGTTCCTTAGTGGTGTCTCGTGGCCGATCGTATTTGCCTATTTGGGCGGCGGTCTGTCCGCCTTTCTCGGCGCCTCGGTCCTGATCGGCTGGCATGCGGAAAACCTGATCCTGATCCAGGTTTCGCCGATGTTCGTCCCCATGCAGTACAACACGGCGCTAGGCTTTCTGCTGGGCGGTGTCGGGCTGATATTCGCCACCCGTGATATCCGCGGCGCCAGTCTCGGCTGCGGCGCCCTCGTCGCGGCGATTGGCCTGTTGACGCTGGCAGAATACGTCTTCGGAGCGGATCTTGGCATCGATCAGCTGCTGATGGAGCACTACGTCACGTTCAAGACCTCGCATCCCGGCCGCATGGCGCCCAATACCGCGCTCTGTTTTTCGCTGACCGGCCTGGCCTTGGCGCGCCCGGGTCTCGCGGCCGAACACTGGAAATCGCCGATGGCGAAAGGCGTGCTGGGGTCATTGATCATCGGCCTGGGGCTGGTTGCCCTGACCGGTTACGCCGTGCGCATCGAGACAGCCTACGGCTGGGGCGAGCTGACGCGCATGGCCGTCCACACGGCGCTCGGTTTAGTGGTTCTTGGCCTGGGATTTGTCAGCCTCGCCTGGCATCTCGACCGCGACGATTTGCGGCGGCTGCGGAGCTGGTTTCCCGTGTCGATGGGCCTTGGCGTCCTGACGGTCACGATCTGCATCTGGCAGGCGCACTACGCCAACCGTGTCGCAATCGCAAACGGCAGCGGGATCAGGGACCTGTCGGCCTATATCGGTGAGGCGATACTGGTCTTTGGACTCGTGCTTGCGGCGCTGCTTGCTGTCGCGGTCCACCTCGCCCTGACCGCCCGCAACAGGGCAAAATTGATTGCGATCACCGCCACCGAGCTGGAGGCGACCGGTGAAGAATTGCGCCGCGCCCATGACGAGCTCGAGCTCAAGGTCGCGGAGCGCACCCGCGAGCTGTCCGCGAGCAAGAAGGAGGCCGAAGAAGCCAGCCACGCGAAGAGCGCGTTTCTCTCGTCCATGAGCCACGAGCTGCGTACTCCCCTCAACGCCATACTTGGTTTCGCGCAGCTCTTGAACGAATTTTCCGACCGCCCGCTCACGGAGGAGCAGGAGAGCCATGTTGCACATATCCTTGACGGCGGCCGGCATCTGTTGGTTTTGATCAACGAGGTGCTGGACTTGTCGCGTGTCGAGGCGGGCGAGCTCAGTTTGTCGCTGGAGGCCGTACAGGTGGAAGGCGCCATCCAGCAGACTGTGGCGCTCGTGCAGCCGATAGCAGACGAGCATGACATCACCGTATCGATCGACACGAAAGAATACTCGGGGCTTGACGTGAGCGCCGACGCAAGTCGGTTGAAGCAGGTTCTGCTCAACGTCATGACCAACGCGGTCAAGTACAATCGAAAGAATGGTAAGGTAACCGTTAGGGTTGACTTAAGCGACGAGGGTATGGCCCGAATAAGTGTCGAGGATACCGGGCCTGGTATTCGCGAAGAGGACCACGAAGAGGTGTTCCAGCCTTTCTCGCGTCTCGGCATGGAAGGCTCCGGCATCGAAGGCACCGGCATCGGCATGACCATCAGCCGGCAGTTGGTCGAGAGCATGGGCGGTAGCCTCGATTTCCACAGCGAAATCGGCCAGGGCAGCACCTTCTGGCTGGAGCTTCCGGTGGCGGATTACAACGGTCCGGAGGCGATCTAGCGATTGCCGGTTGGTATTCCCTCGCGGCGTGTGGGTATAATGCTCGAATCACCGAACCCGGAGAGCGTCCGTGACCGACCTGATCGCATTGCGCAAGAACTTCGTGGCCCGGCTGGCAGAGCTGGGCGCCCGCGTGCACGAGCTGGAGGACGATCTGCGCCAACCTCTCGAGGCCGATTCCGAGGAGCGGGCGACCCAGATGGAAGGCGATGAGGTCACATCCGGGCTGGAGCATCAGGCCCTGGTCGAGGTCGAGCGCATCCAGGCCGCCATCCGCCGTATCGATGCCGGCGAGTATGGCCAATGCGCCAAATGCGGCGAGCCTATCGGCGCCAAGCGCCTCGAGGCCCTGCCGACCGGCGCCATCTGCATGGACTGCGCGTCAGGCTGATATCTAGATCGCCAGATCCTTGAGAAAGTAGTTGCGCAGCACCTGCTCGGCCGTCGCCGCGTCGTAGCGGAACGCGTCCTCCTTGCCGGCGAATGGCTGGTAGACGAAGGGTGTCTCCTGCGGATAGTGCTGGCGGCGGGCGTCTATCGCCATCACGATCACCGAAGAACGCTCGAAGATGCGCTGTTCGTCATAGCGCACGCCTTCCTGGTCGCCGACGCCGAGCGCCGCCTCGGCACCCAGCACCGAGCTGCGCCGGTGGAAGCCGAAAGTCAGCGACAGGCGCATATCCGGCGAGGTGTTGGCGAAGGAGCCGTGCAGCATCTGCCGGTTGACCATGGTCACGTCGCCGGGTTGGCAGACCAGCGGCACCGCGCCCGGCAGGCGCTCGTCGCCGCCGTTCTCGGCGATGCGCGCCTTGATGTCGATACGCCCCAGCTTGTGCGTGCCGGGCAGCACCCAGAGGCAATTGCCCGGCGTGGTCTGGTAAAGCTGAACCTGAAAATTGAAGCCGTGGATGCCCTCGTCCCAGTCGGGCGAGTCCCAGTGGGTGACGCCGTCCTGATGCCAGGCGACCGAGCCGCCGAGCCCGGGCTGCTTGACGAAGATGGCATCGTTGTAGGGCGCGAAGTCATCGCCGTTTATGGAGGCCGCGATCGCCAGCAGATGGGGGTGGCCATAGACGCGCAGGCCCGCGGGCATGCCCGTGCACATGCTGTACATGAGAAAGACCACCTCTTCCGGCGCGTCCGCCTCGGGCGCCGGCTGGGTCATCTGGCTGGGGTGGCGGCCGTTGAGAATGTCCGTGCCGCCCCAGGGGTCCGACAGCGGCTTGATGAATATGTAGGGGCTGCGTGCGTAGTCGCCGCCGAAGGCCGGGCGGCCCTCTGCGTCAACCTCGGCTTCCGCCGTCACCGGCGCGCGCTGGAGCATGACATTGGCGTCGCGGCGCAGCGCCTCGACCTCGGCCGCCCCGACCACGCTTTCGAAGACGTAATAGCCGTGCCGCCAGTATGCCGCGACGATGTCCGGGTGCAGCTTTCCGTCCGCCCCGAAGCGCACCGGCCCGCGATTGCCGATCTCGTTCGCCAGCCGCAGGCCCTCCGCGTGATAGGCCGCCATGCCGGCCGCATGCTCGGCCCGTGTCGGTGCGTTGGAAGCCATGGCCATCTCCCTGATTGTCATCCGGTCGGCCGACACGTTCGCCCAATTGGCTCCGATGTGCAACAGCGTCAGCGTGGGGTCTGCCACGCACCCGAGGCGGAGGCCGCCAGCACACCCCATTTCATGGAATCGAGTGCAAAACCACTCTTGCTCCTGTACCATACGGGTGCAATGGGGGATGGCTGAATGCAACCTGTTCGAGCTTGGTTGGAAGGGCTTGGACTGGAGGAATATGCCGATGTTTTCGCGGAAAACAGCATCGGCATAGAGCTTCTGTCCGAGCTTGACCACGACCTTCTCAAGGATATCGGCGTAAGCAGCGCTGGTCACCGGCTGCAGATTCTGAAAGCCGCCAAGTCGGTCGAGGTGGCGGATAGCGAGCCCGCTCCCGCCGCCGCTGCGCCGGCGGCTGGCGGCGGCGATGCCGAGCGCCGCCAGATCACGGTGATGTTCTGCGACCTGGTCGGCTCGACGGCGCTGTCGGAGCGCCTGGATCCGGAAGACCTGCGTGCCGTCATGCAGGCCTACCAGCGCTCATGCGGCGAGATCATCGCGCGTTACGACGGTTACGTCGCGCAATATCTCGGCGACGGGCTGATGACCTATTTCGGCTGGCCACAGGCGCATGAAGACGATGCTGAGCGGGCTATGCGCGCTGCCCTTGAGATCACGGAAGCGATCAAATCGGTCGAGGCGCCGGAGCCGCTCGCGGTGCGCATCGGCATTGCCACCGGAGCGGTGGTGGTGGGCGATTCCGGTAGCGGCGATGATGCGGACTCCAAGCTTGCGGTCGGCGAGACGCCCAATCTGGCAGCCCGCGCCCAGGGGATTGCCGGACCCGACGAGGTGGTCATCGCGGCCACCACGCGGCGGCTGGTCGGGGGCACGTTCGAGCTCGATGACCTCGGCAGCCACGCCGTAAAAGGCATCGTCGAACCGGTACAGCTGTGGCGTGTATCGGGCATCACGGATGCCGAGGACCGATTCGCGGCCCGCGCCGCCCGCCTCACGCCGATGGTCGGGCGCGAGACGGAGATCACATTGGTCATGGGCCGCTGGGAGCAGGCGAAGGCCGGTGAGGGTCACGTGGTGCTGCTGTCGGGCGAGCCCGGCATCGGCAAGAGCCGCATCACGCAGGCGCTACGGGAGCGGCTGGCAGACGAAGACCATACGCGCCTTCGCTATCAATGCTCACCCTATTATTCCAACTCGGCGCTGTATCCCTTCATCGCACAGATCGAGCACGCAGCAGGCTTCGCGCGAGGGGACGACAACGACACCAGACTGGAAAAGCTGGAAGCGATCGGCGGCGCCATCGGCAAGACCGGCGTGACGCTTATTGCCGCCATGCTCTCGCTCGACATCTCGCGCTACCCGCCGCTCGACATGAGCCCGCAAAAGCAGAAGGACGAGACCCTCAAGGCCGTTGCCGATTGGGCGCTGTCGCTTGCGGCCGAGCGTCCCGTTCTCATGATTTTCGAGGACGCGCACTGGATCGATCCGACATCGCAGGAATTGCTCGATCTGCTTGTCCCGCTTGTGGAAGGGCATCGGATCCTGCTGCTGATCACCTATCGCCCGGAATACGAGCCGCCATGGCGGGGGCTCGGTCATCTGGTGCCAGTCACCTTGACCCGCCTCGGGCGTGGCCAGGCGGCGGCAATGGTCGAGCGGGTTACCGACGGCAAGGCGCTGCCCGACGAGGTACTCGACCAGATCATCGCCAAGACCGACGGCGTGCCGCTGTTCGTCGAGGAGCTGACCAAAACCGTGATCGAGAGCGGCATTCTTGTCGAGGCCGATGACGGCTATGCCCTGTCCGGCCCGCTCGCCGACCTTGCCATACCCTCGAGCCTGCGCGACAGCCTGATGGCGCGCCTCGATCGCCTGTCGCCGGTCAAGGAAGTGGCACAGATCGGGGCCTGTATCGGCCGCACATTCGGCCTTGATCTTCTGGCTGCCGTCTCGCCGTTGCACGACAATGCGCTGAGCGATGCTCTACAGCAATTGATGAATAGCGAGCTGATATATCGCTCCGGAACGCCGCCCGATATCTCTTACACCTTCAAGCACGCATTGGTTCAGGACACGGCATATGAGAGCTTGCTCAGGAGCCGTCGCCAACAGCTGCATGCGACCATTGCCGGCGCTCTGGAAGAGCAATTTTCCGACCTGCGCGACAACGAGCCGGAAGTGCTGGCCCGGCATTTCGCCGCGGCCGACATGTTCGAGCCGGCGATCCGCTATTGGTGCCGGGCCGGAAATCGGGCACTCGCGCATTGGGCCCTCAAGGAGGCCATCGGATATTTCGAAGGCGCCCTGACTGCGGTCGAGCGCTTGCCCAAGACGGAGCAGCGTGCGCGTCTGGAGCTGGATAGCCGGCTGGGATTAGGAACCGCCCATATCGCCCTGTTCGGCTGGTCGCATCCACGGGTTGGCGAGGTGTATCCGCCAGCGGTGGCACTGGCAGAAAGCCTTGATGACAAGAACTCATTGTTCGACGCTCTCTTCGGCATATTTGCCTTCCGCATTCTGCGCGGGCAGCACGCCGCGAGCCTGGATGCGGTCAACCACATGGTGCGCGCGACGCCGGGCGAGGAGGATACCGCGCACGCCATGATCCGCAACTGGACCATGGGCCACCACAAGGTGTGGACTGGTGAACTCCAGGAGTCGGGAGAATGGGCGGCAAGGACGCGACGGCACTATTCCCGCGAAAAGCACGGCGAGGTGGTGCTGCGCGTCAACAACGACCCGCTGACCATGACCCTGACCTGGGAGGCCCAGAGGCTATGGTTCCTCGGCCGGCCGGACAAGGCCGTGGCGGTCAACAATGAAGGGATCGGTGCGAGCCGCTCGCTCGGGCACGTCTTCGACTATCTCTTCGCGCTGACCATGGGCACCATGCCCTATGTCTACCGGCGGGAAGTGGGCGAGGCGGCAGGGCGATTGCAGGAAGCGGCAACGGTGGCGGCAGAGCAAAACCTGCCTTTCTTCGAATTTTGCGTCTGCCCCATGTTCGGGGGCTTTCTCGACATTGCCACCGGCGAGCATGCTGCGGGCCTGGAGCGTATGACGGCGGGAACCGAGGCCTGGTCCGGCGCGGGCGGCGTCCTGCTCATGCCGTTTGCGCACATGCTGAAGGCGACGGCACTGCTCGGCATGGATCGCGTGGACGAGGCACGCGACTCGATCGAGGAAGCTCTCGATCTGGCGCAGGCCACGGGCGAGCGCATGCATGTGCCTGAAATATTGCGGGTGCGCGGCGATATCGCATTGCGCGACAGGGCGCCCAGCGTGACAGAGGCCGAAGCCGAGTATTCTCGCGCAATCGAAGAGGCGGCGGACATGCAGGCAAGAGGCTGGCAGCTGCGCGCCGCCACATCCCTCGCCCGCCTCTGGCACGACCAGGGCAGGAACCGGGAAGCGCGGGAACTGCTTGCTCCGCTATATGAAGGGTTCGACGAAGGCTTCGACACCCCTGACCTGACGGATGCCAAGACCCTATTGGCAGCGCTGAGTTAGAGCGACATCCGAGTCCACCGCCAGGAAAAAAAAGAGCCGCGCGGTTGCCCGCGCGGCCCCAGGATTGGGGGTTAGTGTGAAATCTAGGCTTCGGCCAGCGCCTTGCGCACGGCTTCCGGCGTGATCGGCATTTGCCGCACGCGGGCGCCCGTGGCGTTGAAGATGGCGTTCGCCACTGCCGGTCCGACCACTGTCGAGGAAGGCTCGCCGACTCCCGAGGGATGGTGTCCGGATTCGACGATCTCGACGTCGATCTCGGGCACCTGGCGGAGGCGGATCGGCAGGTAGCTGTCGAAGTTGTCCTCCTGGAAGGCGCCGTTCTTCATGGTCAGGCGCTCGGACAGGATCTGGCTCGCCCCCCACAAGGCCGCGCCCTTGATCTGGGCCCGCACATTGTCGGGATTGATGGCGATGCCCATGTCCATGGCGATGGTCAGCTTGTCGATGCTGAACTCGCCGCTGTCGGCATCCACCGTGACTTCGGCGGCGCCGGCAACCCAGGTCGGGCTCTGCCGCTCCTCGGCGGCCGAAGTGGCGATGCCCATGCCGCGGCCGGGCGCCATGGCCTTGCCGTAGCCGGCCTTGCCGGCTGCCACGCGGAGTACGTTGGCGAGCCGCTTGGCACCGCCCACCGTCGCCGATTCGTAAGCCGGCCAACTGCCGTCGGTCAGCCAGGGCAGGGAGATCCACAGCCGGTCGAGGTAGTAGTCGGATGGCGTCCCAGGCGCATAGCCGGTATTGGGAATGCCGCGTGTCTCGCCCTCGCCGGTCAGCATGGAAAGCCGGAAGGCGAGGGGGTCGACGCCGATGCGGTGGGCGATCTCGTCGATGAAGGATTCCACAACGAAGAAGTTGTAGGAATTCGACACCGTGCGCAGCGCCGAAGCCTGCACCGCCCAGGTGGTGGTGTCGTGGTTGATGGCACGAACCCGGTGGTTGGGCATGTGGTACCAGTGGTCGCTGCCGCCGATCGACCATTGGTCGACGTCGCGGCCGGAGCCGTCGGCTGCGTCGAGCTGCAGCCAGTCGGAGCCGAATTCCTCGCCGACCCCGAAGCGGGCGCCCATGTAGCCGCAGACGATATCGTGGTCCATGGCCGCGAGCCCGTTGTCCTTGATCGCCGCCTTCAGGCTGTGCACCGTCGGCGTGCGCGGGAAGGAGGTGGCGAAGTTGCTTTCGCGGGTCTGGATCAGCTTGACCGGCCGGCCGACCTTGTGGCTGGCATAGGCTGCGGCCAGGATCTCGTCGTAGTCCTGCTTGCCGCCGAAGCCGCCGCCGAGAATGGTCTGGTGGATGACGACGTTGATCTCCTCGCCAGGCTTCTCCAGCACTGTGGACAGGAAACCGGTCAGGGTCATGCGGGCGAACGAGGTGCTCTGGGTGCCCGTGTAGACGTGCCAGGTGCCGTCGACCTCGTGGGCCGTGGCGTTGAGGGGCTCCATGGTGGCGTGGCACACCATCTCGGTGGTGTAGTCCGCCGTCATGACCTCGTCGGCGCCGGCAAGCTCGCTGTCGACGTCGCCCTCGAGCACCCACGGGGCGCCAAGGCTGGAATCCGCCTGCATGGCTTTGTATTCCGACAGCAACTGCTCGCTGCTGAGGTCGCCATAGGGGCCCGGATCCCACTCGATCTTGAGCGCCGCGGCCGCCTTTTGCGCCGCCGGGAAGCTTTCGGCAATGGCCAGCACCCAGCCGGTGCATTTGCCGAAGGAATCGTCGACGATCACCGCCTCGATGAAGCCCGGAATGCCGCGTGCGCCGCTGTCGTCGACCGAGAGCGCCTTGGACTTGTAGCGCGAGCGCGGAATCGCCAGCGAGGCGTAACAGCCCGTTGATTAAGTGGCTTTGCTGATTCTCACTCCCAGACGATGA
>CAYPAX010000122.1:0-12597 GCA_964408735.1 uncultured Rhodospirillaceae bacterium
AAGGGGTCAAAATTGGACGCCGATAGGGGGTCAATGTTCAATGCCGATTGACAGGTGGATTACGAATCCGATGTCATGGCCTCATACCGCGACCTCAACCCGAGCACTTTTGCCAGAAATTTCAAACCGATGTCGAAAACCCTATGCGCCCGCTGCCACGAGGAAGAGCAGGCCGGTAACGCCTGCACCGACTGCCACAACTACCATGTCGGCCGCTTCCCGCCCGCCCTGTCAGCCGCTCCGCTGGCGCTCAGCGGCATGGCTGAAGAGGCACCGCCACAACAATAGCGCGGCTATCTCTCAGCGCGCAGAATTTCAATCTCTTCCTTCAGCGCATTGAGCTGGCGTTGCAGCAGCATGATCTGCTTGGTCAAGCGCACGTCCATTTCCGTGGCGTTGTCCAGGACCTCCCGGATATCCAATTCGCCTTGCTCGTTGACCCCGGGGACCTCCGCATAGTTGCTCGTCTCCACAGGCATGGCCATGGCCACACCTGCGGCAAGGCAGAGGGCAATCGCCCCGCCCGCCACCATATCTCCCAGCCTGCTCCGGCAGGCCTTGTTGAAGTCTCTCACGGCATTCCCTCCTACTCGGATTCTCGCGGATGCGAGTGTATCACGTATCGCCGGCTGAGGATGAGCTGGTGCGCGGTGGAAACACATACCGCTGGTATAAATATCCGATGCCGACCAGGGAGAGCCCGAGGCCAAGGAAGGACGCAACCCGGTACAGGCCGGTCAGGGCCGACATGTCGAAAAGGAACAGCTTCGCAACCGTCAGCATCACCAGGGCAAGAGACGCGTAGCGGAGCGCTGCAATGCCGCGGCCGATACCGATTGTCAGCAGGACAGCCGCATAGAGCAGCCATGCCACCGAATAGGCGTACCATTCCGCGTCGCTGGTCGGCCCCACTTCAAGCCAAACATCGCCCACATAGCCATTGTCCAAGAACGGCGAATGAAAGGCGCGGCGCACCTCGAATGAGACCTCTACGAACAGCAGAGCCAGCGCCGACAGCCCACTGATCGCCATCACCACACGGGCCTCGCGACCCTCATGCGCCTGCGCCAGACGGCGGAAGGCGATGGCGAACAGAGCGGGCGCGCCATAGGCGAGGAAGAGCACATTGGCGATTGGCCAGGATCCGACGGGCGTCATCACTGCCATGGGATTGCCGAAAAGCACCTGCAGGAACACTATCTGCGCCACGGCCAGCCCGGCGAGGATTCGCCATCCCCACAAATGCACGAAGCGCGGTATCATCGCCTGCCGGCGATAGAGGAGATAGGCGATGGCCAGCCAAGCCAGCGACTGCAAAGAGCGCTCCAGCAACGAATAGTCCGCAACCGCGATACCGCCTGCGACCAGCTCGCGGATCTCGAAGTTGACCAACATCACGCCGAACGCCAAGGCGCCGCATTCGAGCAATCGAACGAGCCTGTCATCGGCGTGGCGGCGGAACTGCCAGGCAGCCAAGGCGAAAGCGACCATCGGTATGCCATAGCCGTAGAGCACCCAGCCCAGTCCGGGCAGCCCCTCGTCCGGATAATCGAGAATGCGATAGTTCAGCACCAGCCGCGTCAGCACCACGCCCGCCACGACCCAGGCGACACGACGGATACCGGGGATCGGCAAACGTTGGTATATGGCGGCTATGGCGGGAACCAGGAGCGCCAGTGCGACGGTCAGCCAGGCGCGCTCCAGCGACATGGCAAAGGCGAAGCCCACGGCAGCAGCAGTGCCCATGGCATAGGCCCCGAGTGCCGCCGCCATGCCGCGCTCATGACGTTGTCGGGCGACCCGTTCCGCGGCAAAAAGCTCCAGTGCCGCTATGGCGAGCCCCGCCATCGCCCAGCCGGCGTCGACCTTGAATTCCTGGATGCGCCAAAACGCGATCGCCAGGATCAGGACCGGGGCTGCTGCGGAAACCATCGCCCAAAGGCCCGGCCGCTGCGCCCGCCACAATGCCAGGAAGCCACCAATGGCGAACAAGGCCGCGAACAGGCCACCGGCCGCCGCGAAAGGCAGCAGCGTCGGCGGCAGGATGGGGCCACGGCCGAGATCGTAGCGCCAGCCCTCGACGCCCAGCGTATTGCCCGACGGATCGGCGATACGCTCGAGGTGCCAGAGCGAAAGCAGCACCAACACCAATGCCAGCGCCAGCACCGCCAGAACATCGAAGCGCGCCTGCCGCCAACCGGCCACCATCACGAGGGCGGCAAGCCCACCCAGCGTCAGAAGGGAATCGATTCCATAGGCATCCACGCGCACCAGCACGAAAGCGACGGCGCCCATGGCAACAGCCGCTGCCCAGGCCACACGGTCGGCATCGGCCAAAGCGAACCAGGCCGCGGCGCGCTCGCCGGGCAGCGTCTTCGGCTCAGGCGTGGGACGGCGCAGAAACAGGAACAAAGCGCTCACCACAAGCAGATACATGCCGAGGATCGGCGCATCTGCGGGCTCCCAGGTATCGGCAACCCAGAGCATCGGCCAGATCACCGCGCCGGCGACCGTCAGCCATGCGATACGCCACCAATTGCGGAAGCGCACAATGGCCAGCGCCGCACCGATCAGCGCCGTCAGGAAGGAAAACAACTCGATCGCCGATTCCGAACCCGTCGAGACCAGAAGCGGAATGAGAAAGCCGCCACAAAGCGCGAGTGCCGCGATAAGCGGCCCGTGCAGCAACGACAGTCCGAAGGCCAGGGCCGAAACCAAGGCAAGCCCGGCAAATGCCAGCAGAGCCGGCACCAGGTCGTAGAGGGCATAGGATGCGTATACGGCGGTGTACATCATGGTCATGCCCGCCGCGGTCAACGCCCCGGGCACATAGGACGGACTGTCCGGATCGACCGGCAGCTTGCGCCGCAGCCAATCGCCTATCGCTGTCAGCGCGGCGCCGAAGAGAAGACCTAAGAAACAGCGCACGGCCGGACTCAACCAGCCTTGCTCAATCGAATATTTGACCAGGAAGACACCCGCCAGAGCCAACACGACGGCACCGAGCCAGACCAGCCAGCGCGACGTCAGGGCCTTCTCGAAGTCGCCACTACGGCGCGGTGAAGGCGGCGCCTCCTCAACGACAGGCTCAGGTTCAGGCTCTGTCGGCGGCGGAGGCGGTGGTGGCGTTTCGACCGCAGATTCGAAAGCCGTCGGTGGCGGCGGTGGCGGAACCGCGCCGAGCGAGCGCAGAGCCGCCTCCAGGCGCTCGACCTCGCTCCGCAGCTTGGAACGGTTACGGATGCTGAGAAACAGGGCCACCGGCGCCGACAGCAGCGCCATCACCAGCAAAAGCCCGAAAAGCCACAGCAGATCATCCATGGCGACGGCAGCTATCCGATGCTCTCAGGCGCATCCATCTCGCTCAATGTGGGAATCCTGGCACCCATTTCAACCATCATGGCCCAAGCGGCCGGCCTCCAGATAGGAAAGGATGGCGGTGATTGTCTGATCGTCGGACTGGACAAACGAGTGCAGACTGTCGACCACAAGGAAATCCTCGCGACCCGCGAGCTCGGTCTCGGCAATCGCCAAGGTGCCGTCGTCGTCGCCGTCGATCAGCGGATTGAAACCCATGCCGTCGGCCCGTCCCCCGGCAATGATGGCGAAGGGAATGTCGAGACCGGGCAGCCCCGCCACCCAATCCGGCGTCAACTCGCCACCAACGTCTCCTGTCAGCCAATGATATGGCGCCAGGCCCGACAACAGCCCCGCCACCGCGGAACCCTTATTGGGCGGCGCCACCAACACGGCACGATGGACCGCGATACGCTCTTGCCAGGCGCCATTGCGGGCGAGCGTGGCACGCAACACCAGGCCGCCAAGGCTGTGTGTCACGAAGGAGATCGTTTCCGTGCCGTCCAGGCGATCGAGCACGCGCTCGACCTGCTCCGCGGTCTCCTCGATGCTTTGATAGAGGCTCGGATAGTTGACCCCCGCCGAATCGTAACCGGCGCCGCGCAGACGATCAGCCAGGTTACCAAAGGAATCCCGCGACCGCCCGAGGCCGTGGATGAGCATGACAAGATGGGGGCTATCGGGGCGAAGGTGCTTCTGTTGCCGTATTTTCCGGAACGCCGAGCGGCATTGCGCAAAATTGCCCCAGGCGCGGCGCACGTCGTCCGGATCCAGCAGCCTCCAATGCCCTGTATAGACATTGCGCTGGATGCGCCATTCCGCATAGAGAAACTCGTCGGCCCAGAATTGCAGGCCGCCGAGTGTCGGCATGTCGAAATTCAGCGGCTCGTCATCAGCCTGTGCGGGACTGACGGCCAGTACCAACGAAACAAACCAAAGGCGCCAAAGACGGCTCACCCTTTCGGTGCCACGTCGAGGCGCACCACCACACCCTCCAGGTCAGGCTTGGGCGTCGGGTAGCGCTCCATCACCAGCGGATCGTGCCCCGGAATGATGTGCTGCATGGACTCAGCGAGCCCGCGCATCTTGTCGAACCCATCGATCATCTGGCGCACGTTGAAGACGATGGGAAACGGCGAGCCGGCTTCGAAGTTCTCATAGAAATGCGTAGCGTCGGAAGCCAACACGACCCAGCCCCGCGCGGTGCGCACGCGCACGCATTGTATGCCCATCGTATGGCCGCCTATGTGATGGACGGACATGCCCGGCGCCAGTTCGTCATCGCCGTCGTGGAAGGCAACGCGGCCCTCGTAGACCCGCTGGACCATGTCCGTCACATGGTGCACGGTATACGGCTTACCGAAAAACGGGTTCTGCATGTAGCGGCCAGTGGCATAGGCCATCTCATGGTCCTGCAGATGGAACCTGGCATTGGGAAAATCGCCGCAGGTACCGGCGTGGTCATAATGCAAATGCGTTACCACCACGTCCTCGACCTTGGCGGAATCGATACCGAGCATCGCCAACCCCTCGCGCGGCAATCGGGTGACTTCGCGCCCGCGCAACGCCGCCTCCTTGGGATCAAAGCCCGTATCCACAATGATGGTGCGGTCCTGATTGGTGATGGCCCAGACGAAATAGTCGAGCGGCATGTCCCGGTCGTGGTCGTCCGTCACAATGAAGTTCTCGCGGCGCGTGCGCCCGTTGTGCCGGCCATAGCGCACGGCGAAGATCTCATAGGTGTCGGACTCGCTCATCGTCCCAATCCTTCTGTTCTTATTGACCGCCGTAAACTTGGGCAGGCAGCCACGTGATCAGTTCAGGGAAAACCATGCACAGCGTCAGGCCGATCAGCTGAATGCCCAGGAACGGCAATGCCGCCTTGTAAATATTGGCCATGGGTATCCGCGCCGGCGCAACGCCGCGGAGGTAGAACAGGGCGTAGCCGAACGGCGGTGACAGGAACGACATCTGCATATTCACCAGATAGAGCACGCCGAACCACAGGGGATCGAAGCCCAAACCCTTGATGATGGGCACGAATATCGGAACACAGAGAAGCAGGATGCCGACCCAGTCGAGGAACATGCCGAGCAGGATCAGGATGATCTGCATGAGGATCAGAATTCCCCAGCGCCCCAGCCCGGTGCCTTCCAGTGCGGTGGTGACAAATTCCTGCCCGCCCTGGAGCACGTAGAGGCCGACGAAGACCGTGGCGCCGAACATGATCCAGAGCACCATAGAGGTCGCCTTGAGCGTGGTGAGACACGCCTCGCGCACGGTCAGCCAGTCGAGCCGGCGGTGCAACGCCGCAACGACAAACGAGCCGAAGGTGCCAAGCCCCGCCGCCTCGACGGGCGTTGCGACGCCGGTAAAGATGACGCCAAGCACCAGCACGATCAGCACCACCGGCGCGGTCATGGTGCTGGCAAGCCTGAGCTTCTCGCGGAAGTCGAGGCGCTCTTCCACGGGGATCGCCGGGCCCAATTCTGGCCGCAACCAGCAGCGCAGCGAGATATAACCGATATACATGCCGGACAGCATCAGCCCCGGTATGACCGAGCCGACGAACAGCTCGCCCACCGACTGCTCCGCCACCACCGCATAGATGATGGCGAGAATGCTGGGCGGTATGAGAATCCCCAGCGTGCCGCCGGCCATGATCGCGCCCATGGCGATCTTGTCGTCGTAATTGCGCTGCAGCATGGCCGGCAGAGCGATGATGCCCATGGTCACGACAGCGGCACCGATGATGCCGACCATCGCGGCAAGCAAGGTCGAAGCAAAAATGGTGGCGCTCGCCAGGCCGCCGCGGAGTCCGCCCAGCAGCTTATAGATGACGTCGAACATCTCGCCGATCAATCCGGCACGTTCGAGCATTGCCGCCATGAAGATGAATAACGGGATGGCCGATAACTGATAGTCCGTCATCAGCGGGAAGACGCGCGACGGCACCATATTGAGCATGCGCGCGTCGTTGAGGATGAAGAGGAAGACGCAGGCCAGGCCACCGGTTACGAACGATAGCGGCAGACCCGCCATCAGCAGCACCAGCAGGCTGCCGAACATCAGCAGCGTCAGCCAGCCAATGGGGATCTCAAGGCCCATGGCTCAGGCCTCCGCCCGCATGGCGATCTGGAAATCCGCCAGCATCTTGGCTATGCCCTGTACCAGAATCAGCGCCGCGCCTACGACGATGGTGATCTTGACCGGCCAATACTGGATCGCCCACTCGGTGAACGAGACCTCGCCCACTTCGTATGAATCCATCATGAAGGTCCATCCAGTAAGCAGCAGCGTGCCGGCGAAAATGAAAAAGAAGACCGAGGTCAAGAGATCCGTAATCGCCTTTCTGCGCACCGACAGGCGGGCGTAGAAGACGTCCACGCGGACATGGGAATCGGCCATGTAGGCATAGGCGCCGGAGATCAGATACTGCATGCCGAACATCAGGAACATGCCCTCATGCACCCAATTGGTCGGCGAATTGAAGATGTATCGGGCGATGACCTCGTAATAGTAGGCGAACACCGCGATCACCGACCAATAGGCCACGAACTCACCCGACAGCCGTGTGACAGCTTCCAGTAGCCCGGCCATTCCCCGGTGCGGCTTCGGCGGCGGCGCCTCGCCTGCCATATCGCCGGCGGGTGCCACTTCGCCCTCCGAGGCACGACAACGGCGCACCATGCCCGGCAGCAGGACCGCATCAAGCAGCAGGAACAGAGCCACAGCGATCGCTACATAGAGCGCCACCGTCGACCATAGGCGCATTCCTGCCTCCGCCGTCGCCAACTGCACATTTGCGGCATCCAGGGCCTCATGTGCAGCAACAAGGGCCTCCTCGGCCCCTTCCCGCCCATCAGCCAGGTCAAGCTCGCCATATTCCACGTCATAGGCCGCGACCTGGACATCGGAATCGGCAATTGAGCGCATCTCCCGCGAGTCGCGGATCGCGCCATTGGCGTAGATGACTGTGGCCAGCAGCGGCAGGAACAGCACGCCGCGCCAATCGCGCACATAGAAGCGGTGTGCACCGACAAAGCCCGCCGTGAGCAGCAACAGATAGCCGATCGGCAGCGAGACATGAGTCAGCGGCCCACTGCGCCCCTGCCACTTGACCAACGCCATCGCGGCAAGCGGAAAAAGGATCAGCCCCGCCCAGTAGAGCCAGTGCGGCAGAACGAAATGCAGGTCAGGCATGTCTTGAGGCCCGCGCGCCTAGCTCCACTTGAGTTCTTGGCCCGCCACTGCGTCCGGGGTGACGTAGCCGAGACTGCCTGACATCATGTAGTCGAGCTGGATCTTGAACACGCGCGCCGCGCTCTCGTCTTTGTTGGCCCAGCTGAACCAGCGCGGAATGGCAACCTTGGTGAAGGCTTCGACGTCGCGCTCGGACAGGCGAGTAACCCGCGTTCCGGCGTCAGCGAACTTGCCCCAGGCTTCCTGATCGGCCTTCTGGATTGCTGCGTGGTGAAGGTCGGAATAGACGTGCACCTCCATCTCGACAAACTGCTTCATTTCCGGCGACAGCGCTTGCCAGGAACGATCTCCGACAGTCAGATCCATCAGATCGACCGGTTGATACAGCGACATGAAGCCTGGCGGACCCATGGAGATGAAACGCGTCACCTGATGGAAGCCGAGGGCGTAGTTGACCGCCGGGCCGACATAATCGGCAACGTCGATGGTGCCCTTCTCCAGCGCCGGGAAGATATCCGAGCCCGGCATCAGCGTGGTCTTGGCGCCGATATCCTGGAATATCTCCGCCACCATGCCGCCGGGCAGGCGCATCTTGCGACCGCGAAAATCCTCCAGCGAGCGGATCGGCACTTTCGAATGGATGATGTTGGGGCCGTGGTGAATGGGCCCGACATAGTACATGCCCTGCTTGGCGAACAGCTCGCGGGCGATCTCGAGGCCGCCCAAGCCGTAATAGAACACGTCCCATTCATGCGGGTTGCGCAGGCCTGCGGGATAGGAGGTGAGGAACACCGAGGCCGGCATACGCCCGGCCCAATAGATGGTGAAGGGGTTCATGGCGTCGAGAACGCCGTTCTTCACCGCATCGAAAAGCTGGAAGTCGCCGACCACGTCCTTGGCACCGAAGCCCTGGAAAGCCAGCTCGCCACCGGTCTTTTCGGCGATGGTCGTGCACCAGTCCTTGAATATCTGCAGGCCGATGCCGCCGGGCCAGGAGGTCTGCACCTTCCACGTCGTGCCCTCGGCCTTGGCGGTGCCGATATAAGGTGCGCCAATCTGGCTCGTCGCCGCCAGGACGGCTGCCGTACCGCCCGTGGCGAGCGCAGCTTGCAACATGCGCCGGCGCGTGGTCGCCGCGGCCTTGGCGGTCCGTTCGCTACGATTGCTCATATCGATCCCTCCCGTTTTGTACTGCGCGGCATGGTATATCATCCGAAACCATGACGCACGAAAGGCCGACCATGCATCCGGGCATACATGCCGAAAGCGATCCAGACAAGCCGGCTCTGATCATGGCGGCGAGCGGACAGACGTTAAGCTTTCGCGAGTTCGAATATCTGTCGCGGCGCTGCGCCCAGCTGTTCCGCAGCCGCGGCCTGAAGCCGGGCGATGCTATCGCGCTATGCCTGGAGAACCACCCCTGGTTCCTGCCCATTTGCTGGGGCGCCCATCGCGCCGGGCTGACTTATACCTGCCTCGCCACCCACCTGGGCGGCGACGAGGCGGCCTATATCGTCAGCGATTGCGGCGCCGGTTTGTATATTGGCTCCGCCGCCAAGGCCGATGTTGCCGAGGCCCTTCTCGCCGCAATGGCGGGGCCGGCACATTGGTTCATGCTCGACGGCACCAGCGCCGGCTTCGAGGCTTTCGAGGATGCCGTGGCGGCCCAGCCCGCGGAGCCCGTTGTCGACGAGAGCGAAGGCGCGGACATGCTCTATTCGTCCGGCACAACGGGCCGGCCCAAGGGCGTCGAGGTAACGCTGTCCGGCGATCCGCTGGGCACCGTCAATCCGCGCTGGGAAGCCCTGGGCGCGCTTTACGGCATGACAGCGGAAGCCATCTATCTCTCTCCGGCACCGCTCTATCACGCGGCCCCGCTGCGCTTCTGCCTCGGCTTCCTGCGCCGTGGCGCGACATTGGTGATCATGGAGCGCTTCGATGCGGAGGCGGCGCTCGCCACCATTGCCCGCTACAGGGTCAGCCACAGCCAGTGGGTACCGACCATGTTCGTGCGCATGCTCAAGCTGGCGCCGGCGGCGCGGGCGGAACACGATCTCTCCAGCCTCAAGATCGCGATCCACGCCGCCGCCCCCTGCCCCATCCCCGTGAAGGAGCAGATGATCGCGTGGTGGGGGCCGATCCTGCATGAGTATTACGCTGGCACCGAAGGCAACGGCATCACCGTGATCGACAGCGCCGCGTGGCTCGCCCACAAGGGCTCCGTCGGGCAACCGGCGACCGGCGAGGTGCATATCTGCGACGAGGACGGCATGGAGCTGCCGGCGGGCGAGACGGGCGTGGTCTACTTCGGCGGCGGCGACGATTTCGCCTATCACAACGACCCGGACAAGACCGCCAGCGCTCACCACGCCAAAGGCTGGACCACACTCGGCGATGTCGGGCATGTGGACGGGGAGGGCTATCTCTATCTCACCGACCGCCTCGCCCACACCATCATCTCGGGCGGCGTCAACATCTATCCTCAGGAGATCGAGAACCTGCTGGTGATGCACCCGACGGTGCTCGACGCCGCCGTGTTCGGCATTCCCCATGAGGAGCTCGGCGAGCAGGTGCATGCGGTGGTGCAGCCGGTATCCGGTGCCGAGGCGTCGGCAGCGGAGCTGCTCGGCTATTGCCGCGATCATCTCTCGCACGTCAAATGCCCGCGCAGCCTGGACTTCTCGGAAGAATTGCCACGCCAGGCCAACGGCAAGCTCTACAAGCGCCTGCTCAAGGAGCCTTACTGGCGCTAGCGCCGTGCAGAATGCCGATGCGACGGGCGCCCCAAGCGGACAGCAGCACGCCGCCGGTGAAGGCGATGACGCCGACATGAATGTCGGCGCTGTCGAGCAGGCGGCCGTCGACCACCAGCACCATCAGGGCGATCACGAAAACGTCGAGCATCGACCATTTCGACAGGCTGGCGAGCGTGCCCGCGAGCTTGGCCGAGCGCTCGCTGCCGCGCGGGCTTAGGAACCATAGCGCCAGGCACACCGCCACCTTGCCGATGGGGAAGAGCATGGTGAAGGCGAAGGTGATCAGGAACAGAAACCAGTCGCCGTCGATGAGGAACTTGTAGACCCCGCCGGCCAGCGAATATTCCTCCGACAGAAACAGCCGGCGCACGGTCACGGCCGGCAGGAACAGTCCGGCGCACAGCAAGGCCGCGGACAGCACCAGCCAGGCGCCCATCCAGCGATCGGCGCCGCTGCTGCTCGTTGCCAGGGTATCCCGTTCGCTCTTCATCGGCCGCAGTGTAGCGCAGACCGCCGCCACAAAGAAAAGGCCGCGCATACCGTATTAGCGGCCTATACCCTTCGGCGCGAAGGCGAAGCAATCGACGCCCACGGCTTTGAGCTGCGCGCACAGGGCCGCCGCCTTGTCGCGACTCATCAATGCCCCGACATGAAGCCTGTGGAAGATGCCGCGACCGTCATCGAGATTCGCGGTGGCGACGGAATGGCTAAACTCGCCGAGCAGCTCGGGTGCCCGTGCGGACGCCATCTCCCAGCCGACCGCTGCATCCTCGGCACTCCTGAACGCGCCGATCTGCACCCGGAAGTGGGCTTCTGCGCCATCATCCTGAGGGGGCAGCATAGCAAGCGAAATTTCGGAAGACTCGACCTCTAGCGCTTCCGGCTCCGACGTGCCAGCGGCAGTTTCGACCGGCCCGATATAATCCTCATCCACTTCAGGTGCTTGCAACGGCGGGGCGGCCGGGCGAGTGGCAAGCGTCGTGGCCGCGACCGCTACCGGCCCCGGCGGCAAGTCGGGTCTTGGCAGACAGGTCGCCGTGACGAATGACATATGCTTCTGCCCGGCGAGGCGCGGATGGCTGTCGGTGGCGAAGCGGAGCTTTGCGCTCAAGTAAGTCTGTTCACCCGTGCGCCGGATAAAGCGTGGTCCTAAGGCCATATGGGTCTCTCGCATCATTGTCATCACCAAGGGTCGGCCATCTCGCACATACGGCCATTCCAGGTGGACCTCACCGCCCGTGAGCCGGCCGCTGCTATTGTATCGCACCTGCATTCGCCCGCTTAGCTCGCCGCCAGGCAATGCCAGGGGCGGGCCGATATCGGCCAACCGGCCCCATACATCCAGATCGCGAGTCACCTGCAGCCGAAACGTGATGGCCGAACTCGCGCCGCGCCCTTCACCCTGATGCAAAATCTCGCCTTCACAGGCGAACTCGGCGATAAACTCGCGTGCGGTTAACCGCCGCCGGCCGCGATGGTGACGAAGCCGTAGGTGCCCTGCACCACGTCGCCGGCTGCGCCGGAGTCGCCCTCGTCGCTCTGATGGGCAACCGCGCTAACCACGGCGCCGTCGGCGCCGACCGTGTCGGCCGCGCCTGTGCCAGCCTCGCTAACGCCCTCGATGACGTTGCCGCTGACGTTGTTGCCTTCGCCTTCCCGCACCACGTCGGTGTCGTCGGCCGCGCTCGGGCCGTCATCGTTGACGTCGATGGTCAGCGAGCTCGAGGAGGTCGAGCCGTCCGAGTCCTCGACGGTGTAGCTGAAGGAGACCTGCACCTGGTCGCTGTCGCCGGTGGTGTCGGCAACGTCATGCTCAGGCGTATTGTCGGTCAGGGCGAAAGTGTACTCGCCGGTCGCCTTGGTCACCGACAGGGTCCAGTAGTCGCCCGTGATGTCCAGGGTCGCGCCGTTGTCCACCGTCGCGAACGAGGTATGGCTAACCGCCGAGATCGAGCCCGCGCCGTCAAAGCCAAAGTCCGCGTTCAGCGTGTCGGTCACGGATTCCGTGCCCAGCTGGGACTGCGAGCCGATGTCATCGTCCGCCACGACGTCGCCGGCATCAAGCCCGGCCTCGTCGACTTCCTGACTGCTGACGCTTGCCGTCGGCTCGTTGGCGTCCGTGAACTCGATCGTCAGGGTCGCGGAAGAGGTGTCGCCGTCGGCATCGGTCACCGTGTAGGTGAACTCGTCGGTATTGCCTGTCGGCACCGACTGCGTGAAGGAGGTGTAGCAGCCCGTTGATTAAGTGGCTTTGCTGATTCTCACTCCCAGACGATGAATG
>CAYPAX010000123.1:0-12494 GCA_964408735.1 uncultured Rhodospirillaceae bacterium
GTGGAATCATAATCCATGGGTCGGGGGTTCAAGTCCCTCCCCCGCTACCACCATCCGCATTGTCCGATCCCTCTCCCGCACCATCCCCTTCGTGCTATCGTGCGGCCCTCTCATGGCGGGGCAGGCGCATGCGCAAGGTTGCGGTTTTGGACGACTATCAGGGGGTGATGCGCGAGGTCGCGGACTGGTCGCGGCTGCCTGAAGACTTTGCGCTGACCGTCTTCACCGATCACCTGGTGGACGAGGACGCGGTGGCGGCGCGGCTGGCCGAGTTCGCGGTGGTGGTGATGAACCGAGAGCGCACGCCGTTTGGCCGCTCGCTGCTGCAGAAGCTGCCGAACCTCGAGCTGCTGGTCACCAACGGCATGCGCAACAATTCCATCGATCTTGCCGCGGCCGCCGAGCGCGGCGTCACGGTCTGCGGCACGCGCGGGCGCGCTAATGCGACGCCGGAGTTGACCTGGGGGCTGATCCTCAGCCTCCTGCGCCATATCCCGCGGGAGGACCGGGGCATGCGCGAGGGCGGCTGGCAAACGACGCTCGGGCGCGAGCTGGCCGGCGCTACCCTCGGCATCGTCGGGCTCGGGCGCATCGGCGGCCAGGTCGCCAAGGTCGGCCTGGCCTTCGGCATGGACGTCATCGCCTGGAGCCCCAACCTCTCGGACGAGCGCGCCGCCGAGGTCGGTGTCAGGCGCGTGGACAAAGCCACGCTGTTCGCAGCTGCCGACGTGGTCACCCTGCACGTGGTCCTCAGCGAGCGCAGCCTCGGGCTGGTCGGGCCTGAGGATCTTGGGCGCATGAAGCGGACTGCCTATTTGATCAACACCTCACGTGGGCCGCTGGTTGACGAGGCGGCGCTGCTCAAGGCGCTGCAGACCGGCGCTATCGCCGGCGCCGGCCTCGATGTCTACGATATCGAGCCGCTGCCAGCGGATCACCCCCTGCGCTCCCTGCCGAACACCGTGCTGACGCCCCATCTCGGCTATGTCACAGAGGAGACCTACCGCACGGGCTTCGCCGACGCGGTGGAGAACATCGTCGCCTGGGCGGACGGTGCGCCCGTGCGGGTGCTGACAGAGGGATAGCGCGATTTGGATGATGCCGTCGCCGAGGGCTTGTCCCGCCTTGCCCCGCGCCTCGACCCTGCGGCCACGGGGGTGTCGGAGCTTTGCCGGCTGGCGGGCGGTGCCAGCCAGCAGATCTGGCGCTTTCGCCTCGACGGCCCGGGCACGAGGCTGATCCTGCGGCGCTCTCCGGGCGCGCGTGGCGGCAGCCGTTCGCCTGCCGCGGCCCAGGAGGCGGCGGTGATGGTGCGGGCGGCGGCGGCCGGTGCACCGGTGCCGCGGGTGCTCTGCACGCTCTCGCCCGAGGACGGCCTGGGCGACGCCTATGTCATGGCCTATGTCGAGGGCCAGGCCCTGCCCAAGCGCATCCTGCACACGGACGCGTTCGCGCCGGCCCGGGCACGGGCGGCGGATGACCTGGGTGCGGCGCTCGCCCGCATTCACGAGGCCGATACCGAGGGCCTTGTCCTGCGTAGCTTCACGCCGGCCGAGGCTGTCGCCGATCTGGCGCGACGTCACGCCGCGACGGCCGAGGTGCGGCCCGTCTTCTCCCTGGCGCTGCGCCACCTTGCCGACACCGCGCCGGCGCCTGAGCGTGCGCACCTCGTGCATGGCGATTTCCGCCTCGGCAACCTGATGTTCGACTCGGAAGGCCTCGCCGCGGCGCTCGACTGGGAGATGGCATTCCTCGGCGACCGCCACGCCGATTTCGGCTGGCTGTGCATGGAGAGCTGGCGCTTTGGCAGCGAGCTTCCAGCCGCCGGGCTGGCCACGCGCGAGGCCCTGTTCCAAGCCTACGAGGCGGCCGGCGGCGCTGCCGTCGATGTGGTGCGCGCGGCCTGGTGGGAGATTTGGGCGGCGCTTTGCTGGGGCATCATCACCACCGAGATGGGCGGCTGGATCCGCGCCGGGGACGATGTCTCCGTGGAGCGCCACGTCATCGCGCGGCGTGCATCCGAGACCGAGCTGACCCTGCTCGCCAAGCTCACGGGGAGGGCCGACTGATGCAAGACCCGCCCTTTGCCCTGGATATCATTGCCGTGGTCATGGATTTCTTGCAGCAAGCCGAGCCCGGAACGGCCTTCGAGCGCAAGGTGGCGGCGGCGGCGCTGGCCATCGCCCATCGCGAGCTATCGCTCGACCCCGAGGATGCGGCGGCCGAGCGGGCGCGCCTGGTTGATCTGCTGGAGCGCGACGGTGATCTCGGCGAGCTGACCGCTGCGCTTGCCGAGGAGATCGCCGCCGGCCGCATGGATATCTCGGCCCCCGGCCTCGCCGATCACCTCTGGCGGACCACCCTCGCCAAGGTCGCCGTCGACCAGCCGAGCTTCCCCCTCTATCGCCGCCTGACCGCCTGACAACACGGAGCTTCACCATGGATTTCACCCTCCCCGACGACCTCGTTGCCTATCTGACGCGCCTCGACGCCTTCATAGAGGCCGAGATCGCGCCCTTGCAGGGGAGCGACGACAACGAGCGCTTCTTCGACCATCGCCGCGAATGGGCGCGCACCGATTTCGAGGCCGGCGGCCTGCCGCGCGACGAGTGGGAGGATCTGCTGGCTGAAGCCGTGCGCCGGGCCGATGCGGCGGGCTTCTACCGCCTCGCTCTGCCGTCGGAGTTCGGCGGCGATGATGGCTCCAATCTCTGGATGGCGGTGATCCGCGAGCATCTGGCGGCCAAGGGGCTGGGGCTGTTCAACGACCTGCAGAACGAGCATTCTGTGGTCGGCAACTTCCCGGTCATTCTCATGTTGCGCGACTTCGGCACGGAAGCCCAGAAGGCCGAGTTCATCGCCGGTGCGCTGGAGGGGCGCTACAGCTTCGCCTTCGGCCTCACCGAGCCCGAGCACGGCTCCGACGCCACGCACATGGAGACCCGCGCGCAGCCCGAAAGCCGCAACGGCATCGACGGCTGGCGCATCGACGGCGCCAAGATGTGGATCACCGGCATGCACCGGGCGAGCCATTGCGTGGTCTTCGCGCGCTCGGACGGCGCGGCGGGCGATGCCACGGGCATCACGGCCTTTCTGGTGCCGCGCGAGACACCGGGGCTGGTGATTGAGGAATATCTCTGGACCTTCAACATGCCGACCGACCACCCGCGCCTGAGCTTGACGGACCTCTGGGTGCCGGCGGAGGCGCAGTTCGGCGAGCGCGGCGGAGGCCTGGCGCTTGCCCAGGCCTTCGTGCACGAGAACCGCATTCGCCAGGCCGCCTCGTCCTTGGGTGCGGCGTGCTATTGCATCGAGGAGAGCGTGTCTTACGCCCGTGCCCGCAAGCCCTTCGGCAAGGCCCTGGCGGCCAACCAGGCCATCCAGTTCCCGCTAGTCGAACTGGCCACGCAAGCCGAGATGCTGCGCCTGCTGATCCGCAAGACCGCCTGGGAGATGGACCAGATGCCCCACCCCGAGGTCGAGAAGCGCCTCTCGGACAAGGTTTCGATGTGCAACTACTGGGCAAATCGGCTTGTCTGCGAGGCCGCCGACCGGGCCATGCAGGTTCACGGCGGCATCGGCTATTCGCGCCACAAGCCCTTCGAGCACATCTACCGCCACCACCGCCGCTACCGCATCACCGAAGGCGCCGAGGAGATCCAGATGCGCAAGGTGGCGGCGTATCTGTTCGGCTATCTCGGGCCAAAGCGCGAGGCGGCGGGTAGGCCTTAGCACGACGCCCGAGACGGCAGCGCGGTCCGCACCGTGAGACGCAAGACCGACGGGGACGGTCTTGACAAGACCGTCCCCTCCAGGGATTGGCCGATCAGTGGCAGACTGCGGCTTATGCTCAGCGACGCAAGAGTGACGCCATCAACTGTTCTTGAGCGCTTCCGCGATGATGGTCTCGCAGAAGCTGACGGTGGATGTGTGCTTCTCCTCGCTGGTGAAGCCCATAGTCTGAAATGGTGGAGAGAATGCTCTTCTGTCGGCAGCTGCCTGAGCCGCCTTTTGCTGCACCACAACGTTCTCTGTTATCAGCACGATGCAACTGTCCACGATGTGGTCCTTGTTGACAACGGCGTCTACAATTTCCGTTACTGCCTTCGATATGTGCTGGGCTGACTTATCGCTGATATGGGAGGTGTTGGCGGCCGGTTCGAACTGACCTGACGTCGAGGCCTGGGCCTGCGCATCGGCCATCGCCACGTCGTAGGCCTGTTCGAGTTGCTCGCGAAGCTCCTTCCTGCGCTTAAGGGTGGCCTCGGCTTCGATAACCTCGCTGCGCGCGGTCTCGGCGTCCTGTTCGGCCTGATCGCTGTCCGCTTTCTGTGTCTTGCAGTCGTCAGTGTCAGGCGCCGGTGCCGTCGGCACGGTGCCGTTGCAGGGAGCGCCGTTGAAGGCGGCAAGCTTCTGGCTGGCGAGGGTCTCGGCGTCGGTCTTTGCCGTCTTGGCGTCCTGCAGGGCCTTGGCCGCGACGGTCTCCCGGCGTTGCGCCTCTTTAAGCGAATTTTCCGCGTCCAGAACAGCGGCTGAGGCGGCAGCGTTGGCCTGGCCTGTGAGCAGGACTTGTCTCGCCTTCACCACGCCGGTCAGCTGCTCGATCGCCAAAAGGGCGACGGTGACGTCCTGGAAGCGCTCGTGCAGCTGGGCCACCATCCGTGGACCGATATGCTTGTTATAGGCGGACTCGCAGACGCGATACATGTAGTCGCGCAGAAGCGTGATGGTCTGGGTGCGCAGGCCGATGCTGCCGGCGGATTCCGACAAGGTGGCCGCAATGCTGGCCGAGAAGCTGTTCGGGGTGGCTAGGCCGCCGCCGAAAGATGACGTAAAGGCCGACAGGGCGTCCGGGCTGGGCTCGGCGCAATAGATATTGGTGACACCCTCGGTGTTGGCCGGTACGGGAACGTCTCGGGTCATGATGACCCTCTGCTTCGCATCCAGGTGAATTGCCTTGTTCTGGGCTGTCAGCGTCGTTCGCCCGATCGACGTCAGGTCGGCGCAGCCGCCCAACAGCACAGCGGCGCATGTGGTCAGCGCAATGATCAAAACTGACTTGGCTTGCATGGCTCATCCCCCAACCCGAGCACGGGCATCTTCCCCGCCATCGGTAACCGTGAACTGTGCTCCGGTGTGGGTCCGTTAGTTTCGGTCCCCCCGGGCGATATTTCGGCTTTGTTAACATGCTTGTCTATGAAATGCAATTATAACGATTGCTGCGATAATACGTGAAAGTATACCGACTGATATTCACATTTTATAATATTATAACGTGTATTTCGTCGCCGACTCGGACGGCAAACTGCCACGAGTATCGTAAGGCAAGCGGACTCGATAGCGCGTGCATTCCGTGGCAGACTGCGGGTTGTGCTGTGTGACGTGGGGACGTGATGAGCAGCGAGGAAGGGCGGCGCAAGCTGGCGGCGATCCTGGCGGCCGACGTGGCGGGCTATTCCCGCCTCATGGCCGCCGACGACCGTGGCACCGTGGCGGCGCTCAAGCAAGCGCGCGAGGTCTTCCGCGAGCGCATCGAGGCGCGCTCGGGCCGACTTATCGACACCGCCGGCGACAGCGTCCTCGCCGAGTTCCCGAGTGTGGTCGAGGCCGTGGAATGCGCCGTCGCGGTGCAGGAGCGGCTGGCCGAGATCAACGCGTCCCTGCCCGAAGACCGCCGCATGCTGTTCCGCATCGGCGTCAACCAGGGCGACGTCATCGAAGAAGCCGACGGCACGGTCTATGGCGGCGGCGTCAACGTCGCCGCGCGCCTCGAGGGCCTCGCCGAGCCCGGCACCATCGCCGTCTCCGCGCGGGTCTACGACGATGTGGAGGACAGGCTCGACATCGGCTTCGTCGACATCGGCGAGCACGAGGTGAAGAACATCGCCAAGCCTGTGAGGGCCTACAAGGTGTTGCCGAAAGGGGCCCAGCGGCCCGTGTCGCCAACAACGCATAAACAGAAACTCTCGCCTGTCCACGCCCTTGCAGCGGCGCTTGTGGTGGTCGTAGCGATCTTGGGGATTGTGGTTTGGCAGGCGCAACAAGATGATGGAGGAGGCTTTGGCGAGGTCGCAGTTGCGCCGACTGGTGAGGCTGAAGAGGTTGATCCGGTTCTTGCTCTCCCCACCGGCCCGTCGATCGCCGTTTTGCCATTCGACAATCTCTCTGGCGACCCGGAACAGGAGTATTTTGTCGATGGCCTGACTGAGCAGATCATTACCGAGTTGACGTACTTCGAAGACCTATTCGTCATCGCCCGAAACTCGACATTCCGCTACAAAGGCCAGTCCGTAGACGTGCGTGAAGTTGGCCGCGATCTCGGAGTCAAATACGTGCTGGAGGGCAGCGTTCGCAAAGCTGGCAATACGATACGGGTCACGGCCCAGTTATTGGATGCGAATACAGGTGGGCATCTTTGGGCTGATGACTATGAGCGCGCTCTTTCGGCCGATAATATTTTCGCACTTCAGGACGATATTTCCGGGCAGGTGGTAAGTGTTCTAGGAGACGCCTACGGCGTTATAAGCCGAGCCAGGATGAGCCGAGCAACGGCCCAACCGACTGATAGCCTGGATGCTTTCGATTGCGTGTTGCGGGCGAGGGCCTATTCCAATGCATTTACGCCGGAGTTGCACCTGGCGGCTCGAAACTGCCTAGAGCGCGCGGTCGAGATTGCACCAGACTACGTAGACGCCTGGACATCCCTAGCGCGAATTTACCTGGATCAGTACTGGAGTGGCTTCAATCCGAGACCAGACGACAGCCGGCCACTTCTTGACCTTGCACTGGCAACTGCCCAAAAAGCTGTTGAGTTGGGCCCAGACAACTCCAATGCCCAGTATATGCTTTCACGCGCCCACTACTTTCGACACGAACTACCGGAATTTTACACAGTTGCCGATAGAGCAATCGGTCTCAACCCTAACAATGCCGCGGTCTTGGCCGAAGTTGGTCTGTTCACGCTATACACCGGACGATGGGAGCGCGGGAAAGCCCTCCTAGATAAGGCGCTGGCCCTCAATCCCTACCTGCCTGGCGTGCATTATTACGGATATAGCAACTATTATTATCACAGGAATGAATACGAAAAGGCCTTAGAAGCGGCGGTGAAGCTCAATCTCCCCGGCTTGTATTGGACCCACATCGTCTTCGCTGAAATATATGGGCAACTCGGTCGTAACGTCGAAGCAACACAGGCCGTTAAGGAGCTATTGCGACTGTACCCAGGTTTCAATCTCGACACAGCACGGGAAGAGATGCGTTTCTGGAGCTTTACAGGGAGCCACATTGAGCATCGGGTCGAGGGCTTACGGAAAGCCGGCGTGCCTGAAGCTCCCGCGCCGCCCTCCCGCCCCGTCATTGCCGTGCTACCGTTCGACAATCTCTCCGGCGATCCCGAGCAGGAATACTTCGCCGACGGCATCACCGAGGACATCATCACGCGCCTGGCGCAGTATCCGGACATCCTCGTGCTGGGCCGCAATACCACCTTCCAATTCAAGGGCCAGGCCGTCGACATCCCGACCATCGCTGAAAAGCTCGGCGCGGATTATGTGGTTGAAGGCAGCATCCGCCGCGGCGGGGATACGGTGAGGGTGACGGCGCAGTTGCTTGGCGGGGAGAGTTGGGGGCATATCTGGGCCGAAACCTATGATCGGGCGCTCGATCCCGCCAGCCTTTTCGCCGTGCAAGACGAGATCACCGGCGCCGTCGCTAGTCGCTTAGCCGGTAGCTATGGGGTGATCGGCGGCGCTGAAGCGCAGCGATTGTCCCGGCAGGCGCCGGAGCACCTGTCGTCTTATGACTGTGTCCTCCGAGTATTCGAATATATCCGCAATTCGAACCCAGCGAACCATGATACCGCCCGGACCTGTCTGCTGGCGACGCTGGAGGCCGAGCCAAATTATGGCGATGCTCTCGCCTATCTCGGTGAATTGTACATGGACGAAGTCAACCTTGGCTTCAATACTACGGCCGACTCCTCCATGGGACGGGCACTTGAGATTCTGAAACAGGCCGTCTCGGTGGATCCGATGAGTGGCACGGCACGCGTCAGATTGGCGGCGGCGCTATTTTATACTGATAACCCGGACGGCGCGGTTCGCGAGGCTGAGGAAGCCCTCAGGCTTTCCCCCAACGACGTGGATGTCATGTCATATGCCGCCTGGCTGTTCGCGAGCGCCGGTGCCTACGCTAGGACGGAAGAGATGATGGCGAACGTCACGCGGCTGAATCCAAATTATCCGCTGAGATCGAACTGGATTATGGCCAAGGTCCATCTTGGGCGTGGCGAGTATGCCGAGGCCATCAGGCGACTCGAGATGACACAGATGGAGTGGTTTTTCTGGACCACTGGTGCGCTTGCCGCATCCTATTGTGCCCTTGGCGACCTGGAGCGCGGGCACCAGGCGTTGGCGGCCACCTTACAAGCTAAGCCGAACTTTGCTGAAGTGTACTGGCCGGAAAACCATTACTGGAACAAGGGCGCCGACGTTCAGCCAATATTCGACAACTTAGCTGATGGCCTCCGCGCCTGCGGCTGGGAGGTGCCTCCCGACCCCGGCCCGGAAGCGTTCGCACAATAAGCCGCCCCCAGCCCCGCATCCGCCGCATTTGTCGCCACCGCCGTCTTCGGCTACACCCGTTGGCGGCGGATCATGCGCGGGAAGGGGATGGCGATGGCGATCGATCCTGACAAATTGCTCAACTGGCCGTTCGCGGCGGTGGAGCAGCGCTATACGGCGCGGGACACCATTCTCTATGCCTTGGGGCTCGGCCTCGGGGCCGATCCGCTTGACGAACGCGAGCTCGACTTCGTTTTCGAGGAAGCGAAGTTCAAGGCGCTGCCGACCATGGCGGTGGTGCTCGCTGGGCCGGGCTTCTGGGTGCGCGATCCCGACAGCGGCATCGACTGGGTGCGCGTGCTGCATGGCGAGCAGGGCCTGCGCATCCATGCGCCGCTGCCGCCCGAGGCGACGGTGGTCTCGACCACCAAGGTGACCGGCATTGTCGACAAGGGCGCCGACAAGGGCGCGCTGATCTATTCCGAGCGCACGCTCACCGACAAGGCGACCGGCGCGGCGCTGGCGACGCTGACCTCGACCACCTTCGCGCGCGGTGACGGCGGCTTCGGCGGGCCTTCCGCGCCAACCAAGCCTGTACTCCCGATTCCCGATCGTGCGCCGGATGTGGTCTGCGATCTCGCCACCTCGTCCCGCGCGGCGCTGATCTACCGTCTGTCGGGCGATCCCAACCCGCTGCATGTGAGCCCCGCTGTGGCGCGGGCGGCGAATTTCGACAAGCCCATCCTGCACGGGCTCTGCACCCTCGGCGTCGCCGGGCATGCCATTCTGCGGACGCAGTGCGACTACGACGTGACGCGCTTCCGCTCGCTGGATCTGCGCTTTTCGGCGCCTGTCTATCCCGGTGAGACCATCCGCACCGAGATGTGGTGTGACGGCGGCCTCGTGTCTTTCCGCTCCAGGGTGGTAGAACGGGACGTGGTAGTTCTGAACAACGGCCGGGCGGAGGTGGCGTGACTATGGCTGAGACGAGACAGGGCCCCTTGGCGGGCCTGCGCGTGGTGGAATTCGCCGGCATCGGCCCGGGGCCGTTCTGCGCCATGATGCTGTCGGACATGGGCGCGGAGGTGCTGCGCATCGACCGCAAGGGCGCGAAGGGGCGCAGCGAGCCGAAGTTCGAAATCCTCAATCGCGGCCGGCGCTCGGTGGCGCTCGACCTCAAGACGGCGGAGGGCGTGGCGGCGGCGCTCAAGCTCATCGAGGGTGCCGATGCGCTGATCGAGGGCTTCCGCCCTGGCGTCATGGAGCGCCTCGGCCTCGGCCCCGATGTCGTGCTCGCGCGCAATCCGAAGCTCGTCTACGGCCGCATGACCGGCTGGGGCCAGGACGGCCCCTTGCGCGATGCCGCCGGGCACGACATCAACTATGTCGCGCTGTCGGGCGCGCTGAGCGCCATCGGTACGGCGGCGGGCGGGCCGGTGCCGCCGCTCAATCTGGTGGGCGACTTCGGCGGCGGCGGCATGTATCTCGCCTTCGGCTTGGTCTGCGGCCTGCTCGAAGCGCGCTCTTCCGGCCAGGGCCAGGTGGTCGACGCGGCGATGACCGACGGCGCCTCGTCGCTGATGGCCATCATCTACGGCCTGCACGCCTGGGACTTCTGGCAGGAGGGCCGCGAGAGCAACTGGCTCGACGGCGGCGCGCCCTACTACAACACCTATGAATGCGCCGACGGCGAGTGGATCTGCATCGGCTCCCTGGAGCCGCAGTTCTATGCCCTGCTGCGCGAGAAGACCGGGCTGGCCGACGACGCTTGGTTCGACGATCAGATGCAGCGCGGCGAATGGCCCGCCCAGAAGGCGCGCCTGGCGGAGATCTTCAAGAGCAAGAGCCGCAGCCAGTGGTGCGAGATCATGGAAGGCACGGATGTCTGCTTCGCGCCGGTTCTCACCATGGCCGAAGCGGTCGAGCATCCCCACAACGTCGCCCGCGGCACTTTCGTCGAGATAGAAGGCGTTGCCCAGCCGGCCCCGGCGCCGCGCTTCTCCCGCACCGCCACGGGCACCCCGACGCCGCCCGTGACCGCCGGCCACGACACAGCTGAAGCCCTGCGCGATTGGGGCTTCAGTGATGACGAGATCGATGCCCTATAGGAGCGAGACGTGAGCGACGAACGCGCGATACCCAAACCGACGCCCGAGACCCAGCACTACTGGGACGGCACCAAGCAGGGCGAGCTGCGTTTGCAGAAATGCGACAGCTGCCACAGCACCTATTTCCCGCCGCGGCCGTTCTGTCCCGAATGCGGCGCGCGCGAGGTCTCGGTGGTCACGGCCTCGGGGCGGGGGACGCTGTACAGCTATGTGATCAATCATCTGCCCTCGCCGGGCTTCGAGCCGCCTTTCGCCATCGCCGTGGTCGAGCTCGAGGAAGGCCCGCGGCTGATGTCCAACATCGTCGACTGCGAGCAGACGCCCGAGGCCCTGCAGCTCGACATGGCGCTCGAAGTCACGTTCGAAAGGCTTTCGGACGACATCACCCTGCCGCAGTTCAGGCCGGTCACATGAAGCAGAAATCCGTCGCCATCGTCGGTGCCGCCGAGACCACCGAGCTCGGCAAGATCCCCGATATGTCGCAGATCCAGTTGCACGCGGATGCCGGTCTCAACGCGCTTGCCGATGCCGGCCTGACCATCAAGGATATCGACGGTGTCGCCACCGCCGGGCACAACGCATCCGAGGTCGCGCACTATCTCGGCATCACGCCGACCTGGGTCGACGGCACCTCGGTCGGCGGCTGCTCGTTCATGCTGCATGTGCGCCATGCGGCGGCCGCCATCAACGAGGGGCTTTGCTCGACGGTGCTAATCACCCACGGCGAAAGCGGGCGCCATTGGGTGGGCCGCTCCGGCGCCTCAATCTTCCCCTCGCAATTCCAGATGCAGTTCGAGCAGCCCTATGGCGTCACCCGCCCGCCGACCATGTTCACGATTCCGGTGCTGCGCTACATGAAGGACTACGGCGTCAGCGAGGAGCAGCTGGCCAACATCGCCGTGGTGCAGCGCGAATGGGCGGGCTTTCATCCCCGCGCCAGCTTCCGCGACCCGATCACCGTGGACGACGTGCTCAATTCGAAAATGATCTGCTATCCCTTCCGCCTGCTGATGTGCTGCCTGGTGACCGATGGTGGCGGCGCGCTGGTGCTGACCAAGGCCGATCGCGCCAAGGACTTTCCCACCAAGCCCGTCTACATCCTCGGCACCGGAGAGAGCGTCGAGGCGCCGCTGATCAGCCAGATGAAGGACTTCAAAAGCTCAAGCGCCTTTCGTGTCTCCGGCAAGAAGGCCTTCGAAGAGGCGGGCATAGCGCATTCCGACGTGGACCATCTGATGATCTACGATGCCTTCGCGCACCTGCCGCTCTATGGGCTCGAGGATCTCGGCTTCGTCCGTCCCGGCGAGGCGGCGGCCTTCATCGAGGACCGCAATACCGCGCCTGGCGGCTCCCTGCCGCTCAACACCAATGGCGGCGGCCTGAGCTACATGCATTCCGGCATGTACGGCATGTATGCCCTGCAGGAAGGCATGCGCCAGATGCGCGGTGTCTCCCCGGCTCAGGTCGAAGGCGCCGAGATCTCGGTGGTGCACGGCGTAGGCGGCATGTTCGCAGCCAGTGGCACGGTTATCCTCAGCAATGTGGCGCCGTAGCGGAGACATGCTCTAGACTGTGACGTGGTGCACAGCGACCTTCGCATGACCGAGCTAGAGCATATTTCGACCATACGTGGTCATTTGACCGGGTTGATTTTTGCCGTCGGTTAGGAGCGCGCCGCGCCGTCGTGTGACCCCACGTCAAGCGGCGTGCGACGCGGCCGATGGCAAAAAGCACCCGGCCTTCGGTGGCCCGCCTCGCCGCGCTGGATGCGTTGCGCCGCTTGCCCGATGGCACCGCATCGCGCGGCGCGACGCGCCTACCC
>CAYPAX010000124.1:0-11629 GCA_964408735.1 uncultured Rhodospirillaceae bacterium
AGGTGGCGATGCAGCACAACAAGACCGAACAGTTCCGCATTCTCTTCCTCGACCGCAAGAACGTCATGATCGCCGACGAGCTGCAGCAGCAGGGCACGGTCGATCACACCCCAGTCTATCCCCGCGAGGTGGTGCGGCGCGCCCTCGACCTCGGCGCCAGCGCCATCGTCATGGTGCACAACCACCCGAGCGGCGACCCGACGCCGTCGCCCCAGGACATCCAGACCACCAACCAGGTGGTCGAAGCCGCCAAGGCGCTCGGCATCTCGGTGCACGACCACATCATCATCGGCCGCAAGGCGCACGCCTCGTTCAAAACCCTTGGCCTGCTATAAGATGGGTGACAGTTAGCCAATACCAAGGCTCAATGACAAAGACCCGTTTGACCGCCCTCAATCATCGAGGGCAAGCACCATCAGAACCAAGTCGAGCCGCTGGCCGTGCTTCAGGCCGATGCCCTGTATGCGCCCTTGCTCGCAAAAGCCCAGCTTGCGGTGCAAACCGAGACTGGCGGGCTGATCGGCGCTGACGCCGCCGACCATGCGGTGCAGGCCTGCGGCTTTGGCGTAAGCGATGAGCTGCGCCATCAAGGCCTGCGCGATGCCCCGGCCGCGCGCCGCCACGGCCACATAGACCGAATGCTCGACGGTCTCTCGATATCCCTCACCGGCACGGAACGGCCCATAGCTGGCATAGCCGACGACTGCACCGTCTGCTTCCGCGACAAGCACCGGCAAGCCGGCCGCACGGCGCCCCTCGAGCCAGGCCGCCATATCCTCCGGCGTCTTTTCCGCCTCGGTCCAGGTCGCCGTGCCGGAGCGGATCTCATGATTGAAAATCTCGCCGATCGCCGGAAGGTCGTCAGGCTGCGCATCGCGTATGGTCATGATGAAACTATACCAGGATGCCTTGGCAATGCGGCGTCGCGGACAGCGCCAACCATTGAAACCTGTCGCCATCTGGCAGAAAGTGGCATGCCATGGCGAGCTATCACGACCCTCGGGAAAATGTTCGGGCCTTCATCGTCATGCTCGTCATCATCGTCGGTGTCCTTATCTGGGGCGATGATGTGGGCCGGGCATTTTTCGGCATGCCGTGACGGTGAGGTGATCTCGGTCGCCCATCTCACACCGGTCAACGGTCGTTGTGCCAATTCCTCGCGCCGTGAACGATTCTGAGTATCGTGATGGCCCCATCGCCTTGAGGCTCGTCATCGAGGGCATAGGCGATAACGTAAGGTGTTTTCAGAACAAGCTTTTCGTATGTGCCGGCAATCCGCCCAGCCCGGCCGATGGGCATTTCGGACAGCAACTGAACGGCAGCATCCAGCCTGTTTGCCAATGCCTGAGCCGCGAACTTGTCATCCTGGGCAATGTAACTCACCGCACCGCGATACTCTTCGAGGGCGCGGACCGACCAGACGATCGTGCGCACCTATTCGGCCGCCTCGGGCTTGGCCTCCTCGATAGCGGCAGCGATAACGGCCATGGCGTCCTCATGGGGCACCACGCGCCCGGCCTTCATATCCTCGAGCCCTTCCTGGATGCCCTCGACGATCGCCAGCTCGCGCTCGACATAGGCCGTGATCGCCTCGCCCGCGAGAAACGACTTGCTGCGCCGGGTGGCAGCCGCCAGCCTATCGAGGCGCGCCTTGGTGGCCTTGTCCAGGCGGACGGAAACGACGGTGCTGTCGGACATACGGGCGGCCTCCGCGTTAGGGGTTTGTATACATCCTACCACAAAGCCCTACTCTGCGTCGTCCCCATTCTCCCCGTCCTCCTCCTCGTCCGCATCGAGCACCGACTCATCCAGCCGGCTCACCGAAACAACCCGCTCGCCTTCGGCCGTTTTGAACAGGGTCACGCCCTGCGTGTTGCGGCCGGCTATGCGGATGTCCTGAACGGGGCAGCGGATGAGTTGGCCGCCGTCTGTCACCAGCAATATCTGATCGTCGTCGCCGACCGGGAAGGAGACCACGACCTCGCCGTTGCGGTCGGAGGTCTCGATATTGATGATGCCCTGGCCACCACGCCCGGCGATGCGGTATTCGTAGGCCGAGCTGCGCTTGCCGTAGCCGTTCTCGGTCACCGTCAGGATGAACTGTTCGCCGGCGGCGAGTTCGTCGTAGGCGTCATCGGGCGGAGGCACGTCCTCGTCGCCGCGGCGCATCGCCATGGCGTGGCGCAGATAGGCGTCGCGGAAGGCGGTACTGTCGGCCTCGGCATGGTCGAGGATCGACATTGAGATAACCCGATCATTGTCCTTGAGCCGGATGCCGCGCACGCCGGTGGAGCTGCGCCCGGCGAAAACGCGCACGTCGGTCACGGGGAAGCGGATGCACTTGCCGCTGGCCGCCGCCAGCAGCACATCGTCCCCTTCGCCGCAGGGCAGCACGCCGATCAGCTCGCCCTTGTCCTCGAGCTTCATGGCGATCTTGCCGTTCGACATGATATTGGTGAAGTCGGACAGCGCATTGCGCCTGACCGTGCCTTGCGAGGTGGAGAACATGACGTGCAAATCGCCCCAGGTCTCCTCGTCCTCTGGCAGGGGCATCATGGTGGCGACGGTCTCGCCCTCGCTCAGCGGCAGCAGATTGACCAGCGGCCGGCCGCGCGCCTGGGGCGTGCCGAGCGGCAGGCGGTAGACCTTGAGCGAATGCGCCATGCCGCGGCTGGTGAAGAACAGCATCGGCGTGTGGGTGTTGGCGACGAAAATGCGCGAGACGAAATCCTCGTCGCGGGTCACCATGCCCGCCCGCCCCTTGCCGCCGCGGCGCTGGGCGCGATAGGCCGACAGCGGTACGCGCTTGACGTAGCCCTTGTGGGTGAGCGTGACGACCATGTCCTCGCGCTGGATGAGATCCTCGATGTCGTGCTCGAACTCGGCGTCCTCGATGCTGGTGCGCCGGGGGCTGTCGCCGAACTGCTCCGCCACCTCAGCCAACTCGCCACGCAGGATATCGAGCACACGGGTGCGCGAGCGCAGGATATCGAGATAGTCGACGATGCGCGCCGTCACATCCTGCAGGTCCTTGGCTATCTTCTCGCGCTCGAGTCCGGTCAGGCGTTGCAGGCGAAGCTCGAGAATGGCCTTGGTCTGGATCGCCGACAGGCGGTAGTTGCCGTCCTCATCGACAGTATGGCCGGGCTCGTCGATGAGGGCGATCAGCGGTGCCACGTCCTGGGCCGGCCAGGTGCGGTCCATCAGCCCGCTGCGTGCGGCCTCGGCATCGGCAGCATTGCGGATGACCGCGATGATATCGTCGATATTGGCCACCGCGACCGCCAGGCCGGCGAGGATATGGGCGCGCTCGCGGGCACGGGCGAGCTCGTACTTGGTGCGCCGGGTGATCACCTCTTCGCGGAAAGCCAGGAAGGCCTCCAGCATGCGCTTGAGAGTAAGCTGCTGCGGCCTGCCGCCATCGAGCGCCAGGGCATTGACGCCGAAGCTCGTCTGCAGCGGCGTGTAACGGTAGATCTGGCTGAGCACGACGTCGAAATTGGCGTCGCGCTTGAGCTCAACGACCACGCGCACACCGTCGCGGTCGGATTCGTCTCGCAGGTCCGAGATGCCCTCGATGCGCTTGTCCCTGACAGCCTCGGCGATCTGTTCCACCAGGCGCGACTTGTTGACCTGATAGGGGATCTCGGTAACGACGATGGTGCGGCCGTCGTTCTCTTCCGTGACGCGCCCGCGCATGATCACCGAGCCGCGCCCGGTGTGATAGGCGGCGCGAATGCCGGCCCGGCCCATGATCAGACCGCCGGTTGGGAAATCGGGACCCGGGATGATCTGCATCAAGGCCTCGATGGTCATCTCGGGATCGTCGATCAGCGCCAGCGCCGCCGTGATGACCTCACCGAGATTGTGCGGCGGCACGTTGGTCGCCATGCCGACGGCGATACCCCCTGCCCCATTGACCAGCAGGTTGGGGAAGCGCGCCGGCAGGACCGTCGGCTCATGCTCTGATTCGTCGTAGTTCGCCTGGAAGTCGACAGTGTCCTTGTCGAGGTCGTCGAGCAGTGCCGTCGCCGAGCGCGCCAGGCGTGCCTCGGTATAGCGCATGGCGGCGGGCCGATCGCCGTCCATGGAGCCGAAGTTGCCCTGGCCGTCGATCAGCGGCAGGCGCATGGAGAAATCCTGCGCCATGCGCACCATGGCATCATATATGGCCGTGTCGCCGTGCGGGTGGTACTTGCCCATCACGTCGCCGACCACGCGGGCCGACTTGCGATAGGGCCGGTTCCAGGTGTAGCTGTTCTCCTCCATGGAGAAGAGGATGCGGCGGTGCACAGGCTTCAGGCCATCGCGCACATCGGGCAGCGCGCGGCTTACGATTACGCTCATGGCGTAGTCGAGGTAGGAGCGCTTCATCTCCTCCTCGATCGACACCGGCGCGATGTCGCGCGGTTGGGCTTCGCTGGTATCTGTCAAAGGCGTATTCGGCTAATTCCAAGTGTGGTCGGGGCGGCGCGCGTAATGGTGTCGGAGATTACCAGATATTGCGGTGCCGGTGTGGAGAAACCCACGAGATGTGACCGGAAAAAGACGGCCGGCCGTATCCCTTCATAGCCGGTCCTGGGGCTTGTGGAAAGCCTCGGTTTTGGACCGCCTAGGGCTTGATTTTCGCAGCCTTCAAAAGGGATGCGCGGCTGACCGATCGCGCCTGGCCGCCTTCGTCCGACAGCAGGGCGAATGCCTCGCCGCCATCGGCCTCCGCCGCGAGCAAGCTGCGGGGGCCACTGAGCCCATCTGCGGGGCGATACCGCATGCGATCGTCCTCGCCCGACAAGGGCAGCACAATCTCGCGCCAGGGCACCGCTCCCACCGCCTCAAGGCGGCAATCCTCGAAGCCGTCCCGGTCCCCGGCACAGGGCAAGCGCTTGTTGACCATGGCGAATTCGATCAGCGCGTCGGACACCATGGTCAGCCGTTCGTCGAACGCATCATGGCGGGCGCGCTCGGCGCGCATGGGATTGAGCGCCGCTGCCAGCAGCATCAGCGCGCCGGTCACGACGAGCGCCACCGTGACCACCGCGAGCGCGGCACCGCGCTGGCTCCGTTTCATGGCGCCGCTTGCGGCTCGAGCCGGGCCTCGCGGGCGACATGCAGCACGCTCGGCCGTGACACATAGTCGTCGAAATACGACTCGCGCTCCTTGAGATCGCGATCGATGCGCTGGCGATCCACATAAGACGCACCCAGCACCTGGCTGTTGAGATTGGGTGCTTCGTGGATCGGCGTTTCGTCCGGCGAGGTATGCACGCGCGTGCCGCCATTGCTGAAAGCGCCAAGGCCGCTGCGGCCGTGACTTATGAGGAGATAGGCGGCACCGCTGCCGGTCTCTGGCAGCATCAGCTCGCTGCCCTGCGGACAGCGCGCGGCGGCGCAGACGGCAAGGCCCAGGCCATGGCCGCCATGGCTGGAGAGCACGTCGTCGATGCCGCCATTGCCCTGCCCGATCAGGCGGGGATCGACGCAACTCAAATCCATGCCGCCGCCGGGGCAGACGCATGTGCCGGCGCTGCAGGCCTCGGCGTCGCGGGTCAAGAGCGGGTCGACCCGATAGGCAATGCGCCTCTGCCAGCCGTCGCTACCGGCGGCAGTACCGATACCCAGCGCGACCGTCGGCACCACGCCATCCGCCTGGAAGGTGCAATCGCCGGCGCCACCGTCTTCGAAATTCTCGCGGCCGGCATCGGCATGCCCGTCAGCCAGGCGCCCATCGGCCGGGCAAGGCAGGCGCTTGTGGCGCATCACGAATACGACCATGGCCTCCTGCAGCCCGGCCAGCGCCGCCTCGGTCCGCTCAATGCGGCCACGGCGCTCGACGCCGCGCATCATATCGGCGCCGATCCCGGCAATCAGACCGAGCACCAGGATCACCAGGGCCATCTCTACCAAGGTAAAGCCGCGAGCTGCCGCCATGCTTACGCCCCCAACCAGATCGACCGATTGACGCCGCGCATATCCATTTCAAAGGCAAGGCCCGCTATGGGCGGATGGGAATAGTGCCAGTTGACGCCATGCGCCGCACCATCGCCAAGCGGCCGCAGCAGGGTGTCGGGCATGTGGGGCAAGAGCGAATGGGCGCAGTAGACGTTGACGTGGGTCACGTCGGCGCCGACGAATCCCAGCCCGTCGAGCCGCTCGCCCATGACCCCCATGACATGGGAGGCCTTTTCGGCCATGGCCTCCGCACTGGTTTCGCCGTCGCGGACGATACGATGGGAATCGAGCGATTGGCGCACGATATCGCCGGCGCCGGCGACTACGAAGCTCGCGGCGGCGGCATCGGCAGGCACCGTATACGCAAAACTGTAAAGCGTCGCCTCGCTCGGCGGGCCGACCACCGGCACGACGTTGGTGCGGGCCACCGGGTTATGGTCGCCGAGCAGGATCTCCCATTCCGCCAGAAGCGCGATATAGCCCGCATTGAACTCGCCGAAACCCTGATAGGTCATCGGCTCCGGCGAGCGCAGGGCGGTCGCGCACAAAGCCTGACGGGGTCTGCCTTCGGCAGCCAGATGGCGATCGATGACGGCAAAACCTTCTCGCCAGGGCGGTGGGCGAACGAAGGTGACATGGACGATCTCGAAGCCCTCCATGGCCGCCACACCGGAGGAATAGGGCGGTATGCCGGTAAGGAAACGATAGCCGCCGGCTTGATTGTCGATACGTTCCATAGTCACACAGCCACCCTGTCCAGTTTCGAGATGAGCCGGCTCGCCCGGTCGCGCTTGCCGGCATCGGGATCGCGCTGGACGATGCGTTGCAGCGCCGCCCGCGCTTCGCCATCGCCCTGCTCTGCCATGGCAAAGGCCATGGCATCGCGGCGCTCGTAATATTGCCGGTCGAAAGACGCTATGCGGGTCTCCCCGTCGCGCCAGTAATATTGCGGCACATCTCCCGACCAGCCGTCGTAGATCTCCTCCCAGGTCCCCATGCCGGCATAGGGCGAAAGGGAAAGCTCGGTGACCGGATCGCTGGCGCGCTGGAAACGCATGTCAACGGACTGGCGCAGGCTAGGCGAGAGGTTCGGCATGGCGCGATGAACATTGAGGCTATGAAAGATTAGCACGTCACCAAGGGCGAAATCCCCTGTCCGCCAACGCCCCTCCAGGGGGTCGGACACGATCATGCCGCCGGCGCCGCTGGAGACGGCGAAATCGTGCACCCCGTGCTTGTGCGAGCCTTGCGCTACCGACAAGGCACCCCGGCTGATGGGGCAATCGGCCAATGGAACCCAGGCAGTGTAGGTTTCCGGCGTGCCCTGAATGTGGACGAAATCCTGGTGCGGCGGCGTGGTGAACTCGGCGCGCTGGGGAAAGACGATGCGCGGAATCACCAAGGGGTGCGGCAGCACCGCCTCGCCGAACAACCGTTCGAACACCCCTATCAGTGCTGCTTGGTGCGGCAGTGCGTGCAGAGCCTCGAAACGGTAGAGCCGCCGCAGCACGGCAACGAAATCCTCGTCCGGGTCGACACAAGCGGCCTCCGGTCTCGCCACGGCATCGTCCGTGGGTCGGTCTTGCCGCAGCCAACCGGCCTCGGCGATTACCGCCAGGCATTGACGGCGCAGCGCAGCAAGCGGCTCCACTGGCAATAATCCACGCAGAAAGATATAGCCATCGACGCTCAACCGCTCGCGCAACGCATCAGCATTGTCGCGTATCGCCGTCGAATCCGTGAACGGCCTCTCGTCAATTCTATCCATCCCCACCCAACATTTGCATCAATTCCATGTCCCGTCCGGAACGCCCGCTTTACGCAAGCCATCAATAGCCTGCTCTATCAGCTCATCGGAGATTTGCCAAAGCTTGTACTCCTCCCTCGCCGCATCGAGGCTGAACCCCGGATACAGCTCGCGCAATCGCTCCAACGCCTCGGAGGCCTCTCGGGCACGGCCGAGCTGGCCGTTTATCTGAACCCGCATGACGTGGGTCCAGAAGAAATCCGGCATCTCGATTTGCTCCAAGTCCTCCAGCGCCGCCTCATAGTCGCCTTTGCGGTAGTCGTCGAGCAACAGCGGGAAGAACAGCCAGTCCGGATGGAATGGGTTGAGCGAACGCGCCTTCTCGACCAGCGCGATACCGCGATCCCACTGCCCCGAATAGGCAAGGTCAAGACCCAGCAGCGCCAGGACCTCGGCGGAGCCGGGATTGATCTGGATCGCTCGTTCGGCGGAAGAGCGAAAGCGATCGAGATCGCCGTGCATGAAATAGGCATGCGCCATGGTGGAATGGGCAAATTGGCTGCGCGGATCGAGCCTGACGGCCTTTTCAGCCGCCTCGACCGCGCGCTCGAGCGGATTGGCCCGAGGATTGAAGCCGAGCGAATGCTCTTCGACATAGATGGTCGCCAATTGGGTCCAGGCCTCGGCATAGCTTGGATCGTCTTCCACCGCAGCTTCGAGGCAATCCCGCATCTCCGCATGGCCGATTTCTTCGAGCTCGTGCTCGTAGGCATAGCTTCGCAAGACACAATCCACGGCAGCCATGTCCTGGGGCGGGCGGCGCAGGGATTCTTCGAGGCGAACCTGGCGGATCATGCCATGTTGGGCGGCGATCACGCCAACAACCCGCTCTGTGATGTCGTCTTGGACCGCAAAGATATCGGCGGCGGTGAGGTCGCGCTCATAAGTCTCGGCCCAGACGGTCTGCTCGGTCGCCATATCGATCAGCGTCGTGGTGACCCGCACATTGCTCCGTGCCTTGCGCACGGCGCCCTCGAGCAAAAACCGCGCGCCGAGGGCTTTGGCGACCTCATTGCGATCGTCGCTGGTACCGCGGAAATGGAAGCTGGATGCGCTGGCGATCACGCGCAGGTCGGCGAAACGGGTCAAGCGCGTGGTGATGTCCACGGCCAGGCCATCGGCGAAGTAGCGCTGCTCCGGATCGTCGCTGTTGTTGGCGAAAGGCATGACCGCGATGGTGGGCGCCAGCGCCGGGTCCAACTCTGCCACCGGCTCGGGTTCCGCCGACACCTCGGCGACTTCGACGGGCTGAGGCGCGAGGACGGTGTGCCAGACGACGGTTGCCCCTGCCACCAGCACACAGGCGGCAGCCAAAGCAATGCGGGCGGGCGTCCACAGCGGCAGCTTGACCGGTTGCGGCCCGGTCACCGTGGCAATGATGCGATAGATGCGCACCGGATTGGCGATGCCATCGATGCTCAGGTCGGTGAGATAGTCGAAGCTCAGATAGAGGTCACCGCGCGCGTGGGAGACCATCGCCTCGGTAACGCAGATTCCCTCGCCATGGAGCATGGTGCCGATCCGCGTCGCTATGGTCAGCGCGTCGCCTTCGGCCGTGCCGTCCGCTTGCTCTTCGATCTCGCCAAGGTCGAGGCCCATGCGCAGACAGAGGTGGCGGTGAATAGGCAGCGCCGCATTGCGTTCGCGCAGATCGCTTTGCAAGGCGACCGACGCTCGCAGGGCATCGACAGCGCTGGCAAAGGCGACCAGGCATTCCTCGTCCGCCATGCGCAGGATGCGCCCGCCGCGCGCCTCCACACGCCGCCGCACCAGCGCCTGGCAGCGCGCCAATTCGGCCGCCGTGGCATCGGCATCGTCGGCGACCAGACGGTCGTAGCCGACCACATCGGCGCTCAAGATGACCGCAAGCTTGGTCGTTTTCTTTGGTTCGCCCATCACGCGCCCCATAACCCGCGTGCCGCTCGTAGCCTGCATGGTACGTGACCGCAGGCAGGCGTTCAATCCACGGTCGCTTTGCAGACTGCTATGGTGCGCCATCGAAGTCGTTTGCGAAAGGCTCGAATGAGCACTCGGAACGAATTGCCCGACACTCCCCAGGCACGGGGCAATGGCTGTCTGTGGAGCCTCGTCGATATGTTGGTGTTCTTCCTCATGCCGGCGGTCGACTATCTGCTGCTATGTGCCCCCTTCGGCTATCTGAGGCTTCTCGAGGGTCAGCGCCTTGTGCTTTTGCTTGGCTATGGCGCGGCTTTCGTGGTCATGTTGCTGGTATCCATGATGGGGGAAAGCGTCATCGAGGATGCCGTTAAGCTGGTGCTGTTCTCGCTTTGCGTCATACCGGCTTGGTTCATCGACTATCCGGACGAACCCGAAGATATGGCGACATTGGTTCAAGCGGTGATCCTGGGCCTGCCCGCCGGCGCGGCGACGCCACTGGCCTTTCGAGCCTGGCATCGTTTCGTTTACGGGCCAGCGCCATGAAGTCGGCCCTCGGTGCGATTCTCGCACTTGCCTGCCTGATCGGCGCCTATTTCGGTGCCGCCTGGATATTGGGCCTTATGACCGACGACGTGAGTTGGTGGCATTACGCCCTCGGGCTCGTCGTGACCTTGTTCGTGCTGATGATGTTGCTCGTCGTCGGTGAGAGCAACATCGAAAAAGGCCTGCACCTGGTCATGACCCTCGGGCTCTATTGGGGGATATGGAGCGCGGCCGATGGCGATGCCGCCATATTGCTGGTCGCGCTTGGCCTGCCCTGCGCGACCCTTCTCCAGTTTCTGCTGCTGTTCGTGCGGAGATAGGCAGATATGAAGACGCTCGGCAGTATGGCCGCCATCCTGGCCTTGGTATCGGGCGTCTATTTCGCCCTTGCCTGGCTCGCCGGCCTCTTGCCGAATCCGGCCGTGGATTGGCGCGCCTACATTTTCGGTATGCTGTTGCTGCACGGCATCGGCAGCCTGTGGTCTCTCATGCCGGCGGGCCATACCAGGACCACCTTTGGGCTGGCCCTGCTGGCGATCGTTGTCGCCGGCTTCGTCTATCCCGGGGCAAACCCGTCGTGGCGCACCATCGCCTTGAGCATTCCCGCAGCGGGGGCCATGGCCCTCATCATGTCGATCCCGTTTGGACGGCCGAAAGAGCAGCCGCCGGGCCCGCGCGCGACGACAGCGGAGCGCCGCTCCCACCGCAAGCGGCAACGCCGCAAGGACAGAACCTAGAACGGGATATCGTCGTCGAAGTCGCCGCCGCCGCTGGGCGCCGGGCCGCCGCCGCCACCACCACCACCGCCGCCATAGTCGCCACCGGCCGCTTCCCCGGCCATGCCACCGCCACCGCCTTCGCCGCGGGCATCGAGCATCTGCAGCTCGCCACGGAAGCGCTGCAGGACGACTTCGGTCGAATATTTGTCTTGGCCCGACTGGTCCTGCCATTTGCGGGTCTGCAACTGGCCTTCGATGTAGACCTTGGAGCCTTTGTGGAGATATTTCTCCGCCACATCGAGCAGGTTCTCGTTGAAGATCACCACGCGATGCCACTCGGTCTTTTCGCGCCGCTCGCCGGACTGACGGTCGCGCCAGGTCTCGGAGGTCGCAACCGACAGGTTGGCGACCTTGCCGCCATTCTGCATCGACCGAATTTCCGGATCCCGGCCCAGATTGCCGACCAGGATCACCTTGTTGACGCTGCCTGCCATTGCTTCCCTCGTAGAGCTGTCGTTGTCCGCTCGGAGTATACCCCTATACTCCAGACTGGCCATGCACACTGACATATCCATTCGCGGCGCCCGCGAGCATAACCTCAAATCCGTCGACGTGGTTCTGCCGCGCGATTCCCTCGTAGTGATTACGGGGCTTTCGGGCTCGGGCAAGTCCTCGCTCGCCTTCGACACCATCTATGCCGAGGGCCAGCGCC
>CAYPAX010000125.1:0-11120 GCA_964408735.1 uncultured Rhodospirillaceae bacterium
GGGGAGTTGCGCGCCGCCATGGCCGCGTCCATGCGTAGTGTCTCGTTGAGATAGCTGAGCCGGATCGGTTCCAGTTCGAACAGGCCGCTGATGGCGGATGCACCCTTGGCCAAATCTGGCGGCAGATCGCTCCCATAGGCCGGCCAGTCGGTGGCCAGCATCATCATCGCCAGCTGTCCGCCGGCGGAATGTCCGGAGACGAAAATGCGCGAGGCATCGGCGCCGAAGTCGGCCGCGTTGCGCCAGGTCCAGGCAAGGGCCGCGCGGGTATGGGCGAGGATCTCGTCCATGTTGCCGTGGGGGGCGAGCACGTGGTTGGTCAGCACCGTGGCGACGCCGTTCGGCGCCATGCCCTCGGCGACGTAGGAGTAGTCGCTCTTGTCGAGGGAATACCAATAGCCGCCATGAATGAAGACATGGATCGGCGCCCCCGGCTCCGGCGCCGGGAAGACGTCGACGCGCTCGCCCCGATGGGGCCCGATGGCAATATCGAGCCGCGCTTCCAGCGCTTCCCGCGTGCGTGCGCTCCACGTCGCCCAGGCCGCGAAACGCGTCTTGTAATCGGGGAAACGGATGCGGTTGTTGTATTGGGCGTCGAGCCCCGCCTGGTCGTAGTCGCGCCAGACTTTGGCCTCGCCCATCAGCCGCCCGTGCGCTCGGCGATGCGGGCCTTCTGTCCAGGCGTCGGCATGGACGAGCCGTCCGCCTTCACGGTCTCGTAAACCGCCGGCATGGTGATCTCCAAAAGCTCGAGATCCTCCGAATACTCCAGCAATTCGTGCAGAGTGCTGCCGGGAATGGTCACCGCATCGCCCTTCTCGTAGCGCAGCTCCCCTTGCCCCTCGTAGCGGAAGCTGACCCAGCCTTGGAGTATCAGGGCAAATTGGAAGCCCACCAAATGGCGGTGCAGGCCGTTGTGCCCTCCCTTCAGGTGCTTGGCCCTGACGATGTGGGCGTGAATGTCCCCATTCGTGGCGTCGGCCACGCCGAGGTCGCGATAGACGAACTCCTCGCGCAGACCATCGGTCTCGAATTCGGCTCCTTCGCCGCGCTTTACGGTGAAGCGGTAGTCCTTGCCCTCGGCGGCCCGCATCGCAATATCCTCCACTGATGTGTCTGTTCCTCGCCACTTTACCGTTTCGCCGCCGCTGCGTTAACCCAATGTCAGCATCCCTTCGTCTATGCTCGCGACCCATGATGGCCATAGTATTGCGAATAGGCCTGTTTATTGCGCTCTGGCTCGGGCTGGCTGCGCCGACGGCTGCCTACGAGCAGGTGCTCGACGACGCCCAGGCGGAGCAACTCTCCGAGGCCATAAGTCTGCACGGGCTCGGTGACTATCCGCCTGCTCTGGAGCTGTTTCACAAGCTTGCCGAGGAAGGGGTGGCCGAAGCCCAGTTCTATATGGGAGTCATGCATGCCGAGGGGCAGGGCCTGCCGCATGACTATACGCGAGCAGCGGACTGGTACACCCTGGCCGCGCATCAGGGCCATCCGCAGGCGCAAAACTATCTCGGCCTGCTCTATTACGAGGGCAAAGGCGTCATCAAGTCTTTCCGCGACGCCTTCATCTATTTCGAGCTGGCCGCGGCCGACGGCTATGCCGATGCCGAGAACAACCGCCTCATCGTCGCCCGCAAGATGAACTCGGCGCAAATCACGGAGGCGCAGAAGGCGGCGGCGGTGCTGATAAACGAATATCGCAGCAAGGTGCCGAAGGTGGACCTGCCGCGGCGCACCGCAAGCGGCGTCGTCATCAACGGTGATGGTGCGATTCTGACTCATGCCGACGCGGCGCGAAATTGCGGGCAAGTCAGTGTGCGCTCCGAGGAGCTGGCGCAGCGGCCGGCACAGATTCTGGCGATCGACGAATTCAACAACATCGCGGTGATTCGCGCCGATGGTCTCAATCCGGGGGTGCCATTGCGTGGGCCCGAGCTTGACGTAGGCGATACCGTGACCATCCAAGGGTTCGGCATCAATGCCGATAAGGACATGGTGGCCAAATCGATCGAGGCCATGGTCACCGATGACCCGGCGCTGTATCGCGTCGATACGCGCTTCGTGCAGCTCGACAGTATTGTCGCGCCGACCTTTCTCGGTGCGCCGGTTTTCGATAGCGACGGACGATTTGCCGGTATTGTGGTCCCCGGAATCGAGCCCGATATGGTCGCCAGCTTGCGCGATGCTCCGGGCCGCTTGGGTTTCGCCATACGCCGCGAGGTTGCCTCGCTCTTGCTCGACCGCAACAGCTACGCCTATGATATGGACTCCGCTGAGACAGCCATCGCGGAAGACGTCAGCCTGCAAATGCGTCTCGCGACGGTGATCATAGAGTGTTGGCAGGAGGAAGAGCCATCACCGGAACAGGAGTAGAGCGCAAGCTCGACGGTAGCGCGGGGAAGGCGTCACCGAGCGAGCCAGCGGATGTGCGGCCGAGCGTCGCGCAGATTCGCTATTTGCGTCGCGGCCTCGATCAGCCTGGCGGCAAGCTGCCTTTGTTCGACGATAGTGGCGCCGCGATATCGCCGCGAACCATCCGCAGCTGTGTGAAGCAGGGCTGGGCGGAACCTTGGATCCGCAACCCGATCAAGCCGGACTGGCTGGTCTGCAAGCTGACCGAACGCGGCCGAAGTGCCGTCGCGAACGAGGCTGCCGCGCGCTGAATTGGCCGCTGTTTCGCGTTGCCACCCACCGGAATCCCAATACATGATATAGGTTTTTGTGCTTCGCCGAAGAGCGCTTCTACAACCGCTTCATAACAAACTGAAAAATATACATAAAATGTCTATCTCGCAGGTGCAAAAAAAATATTATAAAACACTTGATTAAAACACTTGATCGATTATATCAATGACAGACCAAAAACAACGAGCCCTGGCAGCCGGTGAGGTAATACCACTTTTGCCAAGGTCTCCTCTCCGAGGCGGCGGGGGTCCCTCCAAAGTCCCCCACCCCGCCGCCGTACTGAGTGCCCCTCTTCCGCCCCCCCCGGGAAGAGGGGCCTCTTTGTTTTTGGCCCTGGCGCCGGTTCCATCTCATCCGGAAGCGCTCTAGGCTGCGCCTCCCTACTCAGAACCTCACAGGGCAGGCGGCGACGCCGTGGCGCATTCCACAGATCTTCCCATAGGCGGCGCGGTGGCGCCGACGCGGTCGGCCGGCGAGGAGAATTTTCCCGTTGGCTCGTGGCTGTTGCCCAGGCATTTGCGCGCGCATATCGCGTGCTACTACGCCTTTGCCCGCGCCGCCGACGACATTGCCGATGATCCCACGCGCCCGCCTGAGGATAAGCGGGCCGAGCTCGACGCGATGGAGGCAGTGCTGCGTGGAGAGATGCCGGTTAGCGAGGGGAACCCCGACCAGGCGAAGGCGAAGCGCCTGGCGGAAAGCCTGGCGCAGACCGCGATTCCGGTAGAGCATGGCGCCGAGCTGCTGATCGCTTTTCGGCTCGATGCTGACAAGAGCCGCTATGCCAATTGGGACGAGCTGATGGCCTATTGCCGCAATTCGGCGGCACCAGTGGGGCGCTATCTGCTCGATCTCCATGGCGAATCTCATGTCACCTGGCCGGCCTCGGACGCCCTTTGCGCTTCCTTGCAGGTGCTCAATCACCTGCAGGATTGTGCCGAGGATTACGCACGCATGGACCGGGTCTATCTGCCCCTCGACATGTTTGATGCCGCCGCTTGCGATGTAACCGAGCTTGCGGCAGCAGGCGCCAGCTCCGGCCTGCGCCGGGTGCTCGATGCCTGCCTCGACGGCTGCGAGCGGCTCAACGGCGAAGCGCGCGCCTTGCCCAGGATGATCCGGAACCGGCGCATGCGTATGGAGGCCGCGGTAATTGTGGCCGTTGCTCATCGCCTGGCACGGCGCCTGCGCTTGGGCGACCCCTTGGCCGGACGGGTAGCGCTGGGTCGCTGGGACAAGATCGCCTGTCTGCTCACGGGCTTGCGGGCCGGCTTATGGTAGCCGCTGCAGACGCTGCCGCCGAAGCCCTGGTGAAGCGCTCCGGCACCTCGTTCTTTTGGGCCATGCGCTCCTTGCCGACCAAAGAGCGGCAGGCGATGTTCGCGCTCTACGCCTTTTGCCGGGCCGTCGACGACATTGCTGACGAGCCGGCTCCGTGCGAGGACAAGCTACGTCGGCTCGATGCCTGGCATGACGAACTCGATCGTCTTTATGGCGGCGTGCCGTCCGAGCAGCCCATTGCCGCCGCCCTGCGCGAGCCGATCGCACGCTATGCTCTGCCGCGGCAGCCTTTCGAAGAGATCTTGCGCGGTATGGAGAGCGATGCCCGCGGTCCGATCCGCGCGCCGTCGATGGCCGAACTCGAAGTCTACTGCGCGCGCGTTGCCGGCGCGGTGGGGCTGCAATCGGTGCGAATTTTTGGCTGCCGCGATGCTGCCGCTGACAGCTACGCCCTGGCCACGGGACATGCCTTGCAGCTTACCAATATCCTGCGCGATCTGGCCGAAGATGCTGCGGACGGCAGGCTCTATCTGCCGCGCGAAGCGCTGGATGCCGGTGGCATTGAGGCAACTGAGCCGATGGCAGCCATCACCCATCCCGGCCTGCCTGCAGCATGCGAATTTATCGCCGAGCGGGCCGAGGCGCGCTATGCCGAGGCGGAGGCCTTGCGCCGCGCCATGGCGCCCGCAGATGCCCGCGCCTTGCGTCCGGCGGTGATCATGACTGCGGTATACCGGCGTATCTTCGAGCGCCTCGCGAGGCGCGGATGGCAGCGGGCAACGGAGCCCCTGTCGCTGTCGAAAGCGGAAAAGCTGTGGCTGGCGCTGCGTTGCCTGGTGCTCGGGCGATGATGCCGCGATGCCATGTGGTGGGTGCCGGGCTGGCAGGCCTGGCCGCCGCCGTGGCGCTGGCCCGGGCCGGTGTCGCCGTCTCGCTCTACGAGGCGGCGGGCCAGGCTGGTGGCCGCTGCCGTTCCTTCCATGATCGCACCCTCGATTGCCAGATCGACAATGGCAACCACTTGGTGATGGCGGGCAACACCGCCACGTTTGCCTATCTCGACGCCATCGGCACGCGCAACCAACTGGTCAGCACTGGGGCGACCTTTCCCTTTCTCGACCTCGCCAGCGGCGAGCGCTGGACAGTGCGCCCCAATCGCGGGCGTCTGCCGTGGTGGTTCCTGGCACCGTCGCGCCGGGTCGCCGGCAGCCGCGCCTTCGATTATCTGGCGGCGCTCAAGCTCGCCTTCGCCGGGCCCGAGGCCACGGTCGAATCCGTGCTCGCCAATCCACCGACGGTCTATCGCCGGCTTTGGGAGCCGCTGGCGACCTCGGCGCTGAATACAGATCCGAGCGAAGGCGCGGCGTCCCTGCTCTGGCCGGTATTGACCCAGACCTTCTTGCGCGGCGCCGACTGGTGCCGGCCCTTTGTTGCCGACGCAGGCCTCGGCCCGGCTTTCGTCGATCCGGCCTTGGCGCTGCTCGCCACAGCCGGTGTCGAGGTGCAGTTCAACCGCCGCCTGCGTGCCCTTGAAGACGAAGGGGGGCGGGTGACCGGGCTCGATACCAGCGGAGGCGTGGTGCCCGTGGCAAAGGGTGAGGGCGTGGTGCTGGCTGTGCCCCCGGCCAGTGCGGCCGCCTTGTTACCCGGCCTTTCGGTGCCGACCGAGAGCCGGGCCATCGTCAACGTGCACTTCCGGCTCGAGACGCCGCCGCGCTTGCCGGAAGATGCGCGCTTCCTCGGTTTGGTGGGCGGCACGGCGCAATGGATTTTCGTGCGCGACGACGTGGCTGCGATCACCGTCAGCGCCGCCGACGCTTTGGCAGTGCAGGATAACGATGCCATCGCGGCGATCGTTTGGCAGGATTTGGCCAAAGCATTGGCATTGCCGGACGGGCCCATGGCGCCGCATCGCGTGATCAATGAGCGCCGCGCGACATTTGCCCAGACTCCGGCGGCGGCAAGATCCAGGCCGGGTGCGACGACCGCCTACGCCAACCTATGGCTGGCGGGCGACTGGACGGATACTGGACTGCCGGCGACTATCGAGAGTGCCATCCGGTCGGGACAGAAAGCCGCGCGCCTTGCCGTCACGCTGCCGTAACGCGATTGATTGCACGGTCGATTGCGGGTATGAAGATGAGGCGATTAATTCGTTGGTATCTCAATAGATTTCGCCAAGCTTGAAGGCAGGCTAGAGCGAATTGAGGAGTGGCAAGATCAGCAACTCGAAACCGACTCCCATTCTCGACGCCATCGACTCGCCGGCCGACATCCGCAGTCTTGCGGATGCCGACCTGGTGCGGCTTGCGGACGAATTGCGCCAGGACACGATCGAGCAGGTCTCTCGCACCGGTGGTCATCTCGGTGCCGGGCTTGGCGTGGTCGAGCTGACCGTAGCGCTGCACCACGTTTTCGACACGCCGCGCGACCGCTTGATCTGGGACGTTGGCCATCAGGCCTATCCCCATAAGATCCTCACCGGCCGGCGCCAGCGCATGGCGGGCCTGCGCATGAAGGGTGGCCTGTCCGGCTTCACCAAGCGAGCCGAGAGCGAATACGACCCCTTCGGCACCGCGCATTCCTCGACATCGGTTTCGGCCGGGCTCGGCATGGCGGTGGCGCGCGATCTGGCCGGAGACGACAACAACGTCATCGCGGTGATCGGCGACGGCGCCATGAGTGCGGGCATGGCCTACGAGGCGATGAACAATGCCGGCTCGCTCGGCAGCCGACTGGTGGTGATCCTCAACGACAACGACATGTCGATCGCGCCGCCGGTCGGCGCCATGAGCGCCTATCTGTCGCGGCTGATCTCGTCCCACTCCTATCGCAGCCTGCGCCACGTGGCGAGCCAGGTTGCCAAGAAATTCCCCCGCCCGATGGCGGAAATGCTGCGCCGGGCCGAGGAATATGCCCGCGGCATGGTGACCGGCGGCACCTTGTTCGAGGAAATGGGCTTCTATTATGTCGGTCCCATCGACGGCCACAATATCGAGCATCTGCTGCCTGTCCTGAAGAACGTGCGCGATGCCGATGCTGGCGGGCCCGTGCTGGTGCATGTGGTGACCGAGAAAGGCCATGGCTATGCGCCTGCGGTCGAATCGGCGGACAAGTATCACGGTGTCGGCAAGTTCGACGTGGTGACCGGCGCCAAGGCGAAGAAGGTCAGCAACGCCCCGAGCTATACCGGCGTCTTCGCCCAGAGCCTGATCGCCGAGGCCGAGCGCGACGACAAGATCGTTGCCGTCACCGCGGCCATGCCGTCGGGAACCGGGCTCGACAAGTTCGCGGACACGTTTCCCGAGCGCTGTTTCGACGTGGGCCTGGCCGAACAACATGCCGTGACCTTTGCTGCCGGCATGGCCACCGAGGGCTATCGGCCCTTTGCCGCCATCTACTCCACCTTCCTGCAGCGCGGCTTCGACCAGGTGGTGCACGATGTCGCGATCCAGAAGCTGCCGGTGCGCCTGGTCATCGACCGCGCCGGTCTGGTCGGCGCCGACGGTGCCACCCATGCCGGCTCCTACGATGTCGCCTATCTCGGCTGTCTGCCGGGCTTCGTGATCATGGCGGCTGCCGACGAGGCGGAGCTCGTGCACATGGTGGCCACCGCGGCTCGCATCGACGACCGGCCGAGCGCGGTGCGTTTCCCGCGGGGCGAGGGCGTCGGTTGCGACATGCCTGAGTGTGGCGTGCCGCTGGAAATCGGCAAGGGCCGCGTCTTGCGCGAAGGCACGGCAGTGGCGATTCTCAGTTTCGGCGCCCGGCTTGCCGAGTGCGCCAAGGCTGCGGACGAGCTTGCCGCGCACGGTCTCTCGACGACCCTTGCCGACGCCCGCTTTGCCAAGCCCCTGGACGAGGATATGGTCAGCCGGCTGGCGCGGGAGCATGAGGTGCTGATCACCATCGAGGAAGGTGCGATCGGTGGCTTTGCGGCACACGTGCTGCAGTTCCTTGCCAAAGACGGACTGCTCGATGGTGGGCTCAAGGTTCGCCCGATGACCTTGCCGGATCGCTTTATCGATCATGGCTCCCCGGCCGAGATGTACGAAGACGCCGGCCTGACCGCGACCGACATCGTGGTGACGGCGCTCTCTGCCCTGGGTCGCGACGACAGCGTCTCGGCAATTGCCTCCGAGACGGCCTGACGATACCGCGGCGATGACGGAACCTGCGGCCACGGCAGCGGTTTGCCCGGCACTCGATCAGGCGATAGAGGAGGCCTCGGCCAAGCTCGTCTCGGCGCGCCGCGACGACGGTCACTGGTGTTTCGAGCTCGAGGCCGACTGCACCATTCCGGCCGAATACGTGATGCTCGGCCATTTCCTGGATGAGATCGAGCCTGCGCGCGAGGCCGGCATCGGCCGCTATTTGCGCGCCCGCCAGGGCGAGCATGGCGGTTGGCCGCTTTTCCATGGCGGGGATCTGGACATATCCTGTTCGGTGAAGGCCTATTACGCGCTGAAGCTGATCGGCGACGATGTCGAGGCGCGGCACATGGTCAGGGCACGTGAAGCCATCCTGGCTCACGGCGGCGCCGCGCGCAGCAACGTCTTCACCCGCTTCGCCCTGGCCCTGTTCGGGCAGGTGCCGTGGCGCGCGGTGCCGGTGATGCCGCCCGAGATCATGCTCTTGCCGCGCTGGTTTCCGTTCCACATGACCAAGGTCTCCTACTGGTCGCGCACGGTGATCGCGCCGCTGCTGGTGTTGGCGGCGTACAAGCCGCGGGCTCGCAATCCGCAAGGCATCGGCGTGGCGGAGCTGTTCACGGTGCCGCCCGAGCAGGAGCGCCGGTATTTTCCGCCCCGGGGCAAGGTGGCGTCGGCGTTTCTCGTGCTCGACCGCTTGTTGCGGGCCATCGAGCCCTTGGCGCCGAAGCGCATGCGGCGCCGCGCCGTCGAGCGGGCCATGGCTTTTGTCGAGGCGAGGCTCAATGGCGAGGACGGCTTGGGCGCGATCTTCCCGGCCATGGCCAATGCCTTGATGGCATACGACACGCTTGGCCATGGTCCCGGCCATCCCGAGCGAGATCTCTGCCGCAAGGCGATCGACAATCTCTTGGTCGAAGGCGACGAGGAGACCTATTGCCAGCCTTGCCTGTCGCCGGTCTGGGATACGGCACTGGCCGCTCATGCCATGCTGGAGGTCGGTGGCGAGGCCGAGCGGGCCGCTGCGGCGGAAGCCTGCGACTGGCTTGCCGAACGGCAAATCCTGGACGGTCCGGCCGACTGGCGCGACCGCCGCCCCGACCTGCGCCCGGGCGGTTGGGCGTTCCAATATGCCAACCCCTATTATCCGGATGTGGACGATGCGGCCGTTGCCGCCATGGTGCTGCATCGTGCCGGCGAGCCGCGGCATCGGGAGAATGTCGACCGCGCCGTTGAGTGGCTCGACGGCATGCAGAGCAGCGACGGCGGCTGGGGCGCATTCGATGTCGACAACACGCACGAATATCTCAACCACATTCCCTTTGCCGACCATGGCGCCTTGCTCGACCCGCCCACCGAGGATGTCAGTGCGCGCTGTGTCGGCGCGCTCTGCCAGGTGGGTCGTGACAGGGACGATCCGACCGTCGCAAGCGGCATCGCCTATCTCGAAGAGACCCAGCAGGACGATGGATCCTGGTTTGGCCGTTGGGGCACCAACTATGTTTATGGGATCTGGTCGGTGCTGAACTCGCTCAATATCGCGGGGTATGACATGGCGTCGGAGAGGGTGCGGCGCGCTGTCTCTTGGCTGGAATCGCGACAGCGCGAGGATGGCGGGTGGGGCGAGGATGGTGCCACTTATGAGCTTGCCCGGCGCGACGAGGTCAAGGCGAGCACGCCGTCGCAGACCGCCTGGGCGGTCTTGGCCCTGATGGCAGCGGGCGAAGTGGAGTCGGACGCCGTGCGCCGCGGTATCGACTATCTGCTGGCGGCGCCGCGCGAGGATACGCGCTGGCAGGAGGATTGGTTCACCGCTGTCGGCTTTCCGCGTGTCTTCTATCTCCGCTATCACGGCTATGCCGCCTATTTCCCGCTTTGGGCGCTCGCGCGCTATCGCAATCTGACCCGTGGTAACGCCCGCTTTCCCGCCTACGGCATGTGATGTCACGGGTCGGAGTCGTGACCGGACTGCACATGGAAGCCGCGGCGGTGCGCTGGGCGCTCAAGCAACGCCCGCCCGATGCCGAGGTGCTGGTGGCCTGTCATGGGCCGGGTCCGATACGCGCGCGTGCCGCGGCCCAGGCCTTGCTCGACGACGGCGCCAAGGCCCTGGCCAGCGTGGGCCTGGCGGGTGGGCTCAAGCCGATACTTTGGCCGGGCACTGTCGTGGTCGCGCGCGATGTGGTGACAGCGAGCGGCGCCAGGTTCCATGCTGATGAAGAGTGGCGTGGGCGTGTGATCAGGCGCTTGATGGGCGACGATGACGTGGTCGAGGGCCGGCTGTTCGGGACCGATGCGCCCGTGCTTTCGGCGGCAGAAAAGGCGCAGCTCTTCGCAGACCACGAAGCTTCTGCCGTTGACATGGAGAGCCACGCCGTCGCCGCCATTGCGGATCAGGCACAGGTTCCCTTCGCAGCCGTTCGCGCCGTCGCCGATGCGCCCGAGCGTTCCGTGCCGGCACTGGCGCGCAACGGCATGCGCGAGGATGGCACGGTGACGCCCTGGCCCGTGATGGCACGCCTCCTCGGCCAGCCCTGGCGCCTGCCGGCCATGCTGGCAACGGCGCTGGAGACGCGTCGCGGTCTTGTCGCCTTGCGCAGGATCTTGCTGGAAACCGGCGCCGTTGGCGGCGTGGCGATGCCGGGCTAGCGCGGCCACATGTTTACCATCGAATCAAGGCGCGGTGTGCATTTTAAAGACGTAAAACGCCACCGCGTCTTCAAACTGTTAGTATCGCATCATAGCGCTCGGGTGCCGACAATTCTTGTTGGCACGGGGGCAGGCCGTATATTTTATGAATATGGGGTATGCTATGTAACATCAAAATGAAAGACCTGACCCCGATCATTTGAAAGACCTGACCCCGATCATTCCAACTACGGCTCGACGAAGGCCCTGCTGGTGTCGCGCGAATACCGAACGAAAGACCTCACTTCATTGCCAAGGAGTTAGCCCGAATTATTCATGCCGGCCATGAGATTTGATTGGAACGTGCGGTAT
>CAYPAX010000126.1:0-11076 GCA_964408735.1 uncultured Rhodospirillaceae bacterium
CCTACGGAACCGTCGTTGCCTAACAAAATGTGCGAAAGATTCTGGACACTACCCAATATCTTTCCAATACTCTTTGGCGAATCCAATGGCAAGGAAAATTGGCGGTATAAAGGGGATGGGTGAAAGGTTTGCGAAGCCATATTCAAGCATCGTTTTGTGTTCTTCGCTCAAGGAAGTTAATGTGTGACGGATGAGTATGGTTCTGGCTTTACGGAGCGATAGTTTGGCGGCAATGCCGAATCCGGCAGCTGTCAGTATGAACGCGGGTATTGCTAAAACCGCAGGCAGGTCCACACCGGCGACGCTTTGCGAGCCCGGCTCGAAACCCAAATCGGTGAGCAAAGTGATGAGTGTGGCCGCGAAGCTTGCCCCCAAGCTTAAAAGCAGCACCTTCTGCGCGGATGCGAGGTCGCGAGTGACCCCCTCTAAAGGCTGAATGGAGGACGAGCTATCCATGTGCGTTCTCCTGATCAGTGTCTAACCATACACTATTTCCCGTTAGAGTGCGATCGACAGCTGGCCATGCGTTGCTGTTCGATGCAGTGTGGCATCGAACGATCGAGGAGGAGAGCCATGGCATTCGAGGGTTTCGAGACACGGCGTATCGACGGTGAGGGTTGCGAGATCAATCTGGTGGTCGGCGGCTCCGGGCCGCCATTGCTTTTGTTGCACGGCTATCCGCAGACGCATTTCATGTGGCACAAGCTGGCGCCGCGGCTGGCCGAGCGCTTTACCGTGGTTGCCAGCGATTTGCGTGGCTATGGCGATAGCGGGCATCCGCCGGATGGCGAGAACCACTATGGCTATTCCAAGCGCGCCACGGCGGCCGACCAGGTCAAGGTCATGGCCTCGCTCGGCTTCGAGCGCTTCTCCCTGGTCGGGCATGATCGCGGCGGGCGGGTCTCGCATCGCCTGGCGCTGGACCATCGCCAAGCCGTGGAGCGCCTCAGCGTGCTGGACATCGTGCCCACGCGCACGCTGTTCAAGGCCACCGACCAGTTCCTGGCGACCGCCTATTACCACTGGTTCTTTTTGATTCAGGCTGAGCCGTATCCGGAGACCCTGATCGGCCACGACCCGGAATTCTATCTCGACTTCCTCATGCGCCGCTGGGCGGGGGCGGGCGAGGCATTCACGGACGAAGCCTTCGGCGAATATCTGCGCTGCTTCTCCAGGCCTGAGACGATCCATGCCTCCTGCGAGGATTATCGTGCTGCCGCGACCATCGACCTCGAGCATGACGAAGCCGATCTCGGCAGCCACATCGCCTGTCCCATGCAGGCGCTGTGGGGCGCCAAGGCGGTGATGGAGAAGACCTTCGATGTGGTCGGCGAATGGCGCAAATGTGCCGAGCAGGTGGAGGGGCAGGCGATTCCCTGTGGCCATTTCCTGCCCGAGGAGGCGCCAGAGGAAACCCTGGCAGCTTTGCTGGCCTTTCTTGCCCCTTGAGCGCCGCACTTTGCGCCGGCGAGCGGGAATGCCTATATAGCTGCCGGGGGCTACGAGAAAGCGAGTGCAAATGAGCGACGATCCTTCGTCGAGCGAGCAGGACCCGTCGGTCCGCGAGGCCCTGGGCATCAAGCCGGCACCGGCACCGGCGCCCAAGCGGGGCTCGATCGCGCGGCTGCGTAACTATTTTCTCACCGGCATCGCGGTCACGGCGCCCATCGCCATCACGATGTGGATCCTCTTCGGCATCATCGAGCTGATCGACGAAGCCGTGGTGCCGCTGCTGCCAGCGGTCTACAATCCCAACACCTATCTGCGCGACACTTTCGGCGCCGAGGCCAATATTCCCGGCGTCGGCCTTGTCGTGGTGATCATCGGCCTGACCTTGATCGGCTTCCTGGCGGCGGGCTTCTTTGGCCGCATGTTCGTGCGCTCCGGCGAGCGCCTGGTCGGCCGCATGCCGGTGGTGCGCAGCGTCTACGGGGCGCTCAAGCAGATCTTCGAGACGGTTCTCGAATCCTCCTCGCGTTCGTTCCGCGAAGTGGTCCTGGTGGAATATCCCCGCCGCGGCATTTGGGCCATCGCCTTCATCACCAGCACCACGGAAGGCGAGGTGCAGAACATCATCGCCGACGAGGTGGTGAACATCTTCCTGCCGACAACGCCCAATCCCACCTCTGGGTTCCTGCTGTTCGTGCCGCGCAGCGCCCTGGTGCCTCTCAACATGACGGTCGAGGAAGGCATCAAGATGGTGGTCTCGGCAGGCATTGTCACGCCACCGGATCGCCGGCCGGCGGAGGTGCGGGCACGCCCGCTGGTCTCTTCTGAGGGGGCCTTGCAGCGCGAGGCGGCTGACAAGGCCGAGTCGAGCGAGCGTATCAGCCGGACCTCAGAAACCTGACCGCCAGGTCGCGCTCGAAAAGATAAAGCAGGGTGCGCAAGGCCTCGCCGCGGGGGCCGGTTAGCTCCGGGTCACCGTCGAGAATGCGCTTGCTGTCGTCGCGGGCGACCGCCAGCAGATCGCCATGGGCGGCGAGATCGGCGAGACGGAAATCCGGCATGCCGCTTTGCCGCGTTCCCAGCAGCTCGCCGGCGCCGCGCAGGCGCAGGTCCTCCTCGGCGATGCGGAAGCCGTCTTCGGTCTCGCGCAGGATGGCGAGGCGCGCGCGCGCGGTCTCTCCCAGTGGCGGCGCATAGACCAAGAGGCAGGTCGAGGCCTTGTCGCCGCGCCCGACCCGGCCGCGCAACTGGTGCAACTGGGCAAGGCCGAAGCGCTCCGCGCCCTCGACGACCATCACGGTGGCCTCGCGCACATCCACGCCGACCTCGATCACCGTCGTCGCCACCAGCAGGGACACCGCGCCGCTGGCGAAATCCGCCATCACACGGTCGCGGTCTGCCGCTTTCATCTGGCCGTGCACCAGCCCGACCTTGGTACCGAAGCGCTCGGCCAAGGCCTCGGCGCGGGCTTCGGCGGCTGCCAGGTCTAGGGTTTCCGACTCGGCCACCAGCGGGCAGACCCAATAGACACGGTCGTCCGAGGCGATGGCGCGCGAGACGGCCTCGACCACCTGGTCGAGCCGGCTCGCGGGCAGGGCGACGGTGGTCACGGGCTGACGGCCGGGCGGCTTTTCGGTCAGGCGCGAGACCTCCATGTCGCCATAGGCCGTCAGCATCAGGGTGCGCGGGATCGGCGTCGCGGTCATCACCAGCACCGGCACGCCTTCGCCTTTGGCCTGGATGGTCATGCGCTGGTGCACGCCGAAGCGATGCTGCTCGTCGATGACGGCGAGGCCGAGATCGGCAAAGTCCACGTCCTTCTGGATAAGCGCGTGGGTGCCGAGCAGAATATCGATCTCACCGGCGGCCAGGGCGGCCAGGGTCTGCTCGCGCGCCTTGCCCTTGTCGCGCCCGGTCAGGACCGTGAGGCGAACGCCGGCGGCCTCGGCCAGGGGTGCGATGGTGTCGTAATGCTGGCGGGCGAGGATCTCGGTCGGCGCCAGCATCGCGGCCTGGGCGCCCGCCTCGACCGCGATCAGCATGGTGAGCAGGGCGACCACGGTCTTGCCGCTGCCGACATCGCCCTGCAACAGCCGCAGCATGCGCCGCGGCGAGGCGAGATCGTCGGCGATCTCGGCCAGGCTTTGCTCCTGCGCTCCGGTCAGGGTGAAGGGCAGGGCGGCGACGGCTTTCGCCCGCAGGCGCCCGTCGCCGACCAGGACGCGCCCGCCGCTGCCGCGCATATGCGCCCGCACCAGCCCGAGCGCCAACTGGTTGGCGAGCAGCTCGTCGAAGGCGAGGCGTCGCCGGGGCGTGGCGGAAGGATCGAGATCGACCAGACTGGCTGGGGCGTGCGCAGCCTCGACCGCGTCGTGCCAGGCGGGCCAGCCCTCACGGGCGACCAGCGCCGCATCGTGCCATTCGCCGAGCATCGGCAGGCGTTCCAACGCGCCCTTCACGGCCTTGGCGAGGGGCTTGGCGGTGAGGCCTTCGGTGAGCGGATAGACGGGCTCGATGCGTGGCAAGGTCTCCGCCTCCGCGGGCGTTACCACATGGTCGGGATGGCTGATCTGCGGCTGGCCCGAGAACATCTCGACCGTGCCGCTGACCACCCGCGTCTCGCCCTCGGGCAACAGGCGCTGCAGGTAGTCTGGCCTGGCGTGGAAGTAGACCAGCACGATCTCGCCGCTGTCGTCGCGGCAGAGCACGCGATAGGGCTGGCGCCTGTTGTGGGGCGCGCGGTGTTCGAGCACGCGCAAGGTCAGCGTCACCACCACGCCTTCCGGCGCATCCGCCACGCGCGGCGAATAGCGCCGGTCGACCAGCCCGCTCGGCAGATGCCACAGGAGGTCCACCACCTTGGGCCCAGCCAAGCGCCCGATGGGCTCGGCCAGGCGCGGTCCGATGCCGCTCAACGCGGTCACCGGCGCAAACAGGGGGTTGAGAATATCCGGCCGCATCGCATCGCCCTGGGATCGGAAGCTGCGGTATTGTATACGCTGCCTCCATGGCGGACAGGGACGACATCGAGATTCGCCGGAAGCGGGCGCGCTTTCGTTGCTGGCACAGGGGCTCGCGCGAGTCGGACCTGCTGCTCGGGCGCTTTGCCGAGCGCCATCTCGACGCGCTCGATTCGCAAGGTTTGGCCCATGTGGAGGCCCTGCTGGCGGAAGAGGATCCGGATATCTGGGACTGGGCGCTCGGGCGCAAGCCCGTGCCTGCCGCCCACGACACGCCGGTGATGGCGCTGTTGCGGCAGGGAACCGGCGGCGATGCGTAACCTCGCCGACCTACTGGCCAAGCCGGGCCGGGTGGTTCTGTCCGGTGCGCCGGAGGGCCGCGACGCCCTGGCGCTGGCCGATCTGCGCGCCGATGCCGACCTCGATATCCTCTATGTCGCGCGCGATGACAGTCATCTACAAGTTATGGTTGAGTCGCTGCGCGTCTTTGCTCCGGGCGAAACGCCGCTGGTCTTTCCGGCCTGGGATTGCCTGCCCTATGACCGGGTGTCGCCGCGCTCCGACATTTGCGCCGAGCGGCTGCATTGCCTGAGCCGCCTGACGCGTGACGAAACCCGTGGCAGGCTGCTGCTGACCACGGTCAATGCGGTCAGCCAGAAAGTGCCGCCGCAGGCGTTGGTCGCGCGCTCGCATTTCGAGACCGCGGTTGGCGAGGCCCTCGATCCCGCGCAGCTGATCGGCTTCCTCGAAAGCAACGGCTATCGGCGTGTCGGCACGGTCATGGAGCCCGGCGAATATGCCGTGCGCGGCGGCATCATCGATCTCTTCGCGCCGGGCGGGGCCGAGCCCATCCGCCTCGACCTGTTCGGCGATACCGTGGACATCATCCGCAGCTTCGACCCCTTGAGCCAACGCACCGACACCGCCCGCGACGCCCTGGCCCTGGTGCCGGTCTCGGAGGTGTTTCTCGGCGAGGCGGAGATCAGCCGCTTCCGGGCCGGCTATCGCGAGCTGTTCGGCGCCGTGACCGGCGACGATCCGCTTTACGAGGCCATATCCGCCGGCCGCCGCCACCCGGGCATGGAGCATTGGCTGCCGTTGTTCCATGACGGCCTGGAAACCCTGTTCGACTATCTGCCCAACGCGGCAGTGTTCCTCGAGCATCTGGCGGAAGAGGCGCTGGCCCAGCGCGCCGAGCAGATCGCCGACTATTTCGAGGCCCGCCTCGGCGCCGGCGAACGCGGCTCGGCCCTGGCGGGCGAGCGCTACAACCCGGTACCGCCGGAGCGGCTGTATCTCGCTCCGGATGCCTGGGAACAAAGCCTGGCAAGCCGCGCGGTGGTGGCGTTTTCACCTTTCGTCAGCCCGGCCGGCGAAAACGAGGACGGCATCGATTTCGGCGCCCGCCGCGCCCGCGATTTCGCGCCCGAGCGCCGGCGCGAGGATACCGAGCTGTTCGATGCCGTGCGCGACCACGTCGCCGGCGCATTGTCGGATGGCCGCCGGGTGGTCCTTGCCTGCACCAGTCCGGGCTCGCGCGACCGACTCGGCCATTTGTTGGCGGAACACGGCGTCGAGACCACGACTTCGATCGATATTTGGCATGACATCGAAGCGCTGCCGGCAGAGACCGTGGCGCTGCTCGTGCTCGGCCTCGAACATGGCTTTGTCACGCCGACGCTGGAGGTGCTCGCCGAGCCGGACATTCTCGGCGACCGCCTCGGGCGGCCCCGTCGCCGCCGCAGGGCAGCGAACTTCCTCTCGGAAGCGAGCGGTCTCGATGTCGGCGACCTGGTGGTGCACATCGACCACGGTATCGGGCGCTTTACGGGGCTGGAGACGATTGCCGCCGCCGGCGCACCCCACGACTGCCTGTTGCTGGTCTATGCCGGCGACGACAAGCTCTATCTGCCGGTCGAGAACATCGAGATGCTGTCGCGCCACGGCCCCGGCGGCAGCGACGACGGCGTGGTGCTCGACAAGCTCGGCGGTGCCGGTTGGCAGGGCCGCAAGGCGCGCCTGAAGAGGCGCTTGCGCGATATGGCAGAGGCGCTGATCCGCGTCGCTGCCGAGCGCATCACCAATGCCGCGCCGAAGCTGGAAGTGGCGCAAGGCTTGACCGAGGAATTCGCCGCCCGCTTTCCCTATACCGAGACGGATGACCAGAGTCGCGCCATAGACGAGAGCCTAGCCGGGCTGGCGGAGGACAAGCCGAGCGACCGGCTGATCTGTGGCGATGTCGGTTTCGGCAAGACCGAGGTCGCGCTGCGCGCCGCCTTCGCTGCTGCCCTGTCGGGCAAGCAGGTGGCGGTGGTGGTGCCGACGACGTTGCTCTGCCGCCAGCATTTCCACACCTTCAACGAACGCTTCGCGGGCTATCCGGTGCGTATTGGGCAATTGTCCCGCATGGTAAGTGCGAAGGACTCCGCGCTGGTGCGCGAAGGCCTCGCCGACGGTACCGTCGATATCGTCATCGGCACCCACAGCCTGTTGTCCAAATCGCTGAAATTTGCCGACCTCGGCCTGCTGATCATCGACGAGGAGCAGCATTTCGGCGTGGCGCAAAAGGAGAAGCTGAAGGCGCTCAAGGCCGACGTGCACGTGCTCACCCTGACCGCGACGCCGATCCCGCGCACCTTGCAGCTCGCCATGTCGGGGGTGCGCGAGCTCAGCCTGATCGCCACGCCGCCGGTGGACCGCCTGGCCGTTCGCACCTTCGTGCTGCCGTTCGATCCCGTGGTGATCCGCGAGGCCATCCTGCGCGAGCGCTTTCGCGGCGGCCAATGCTTCTATGTTTGCCCGCGCATCGAGGATCTCGACGGCATAGCGGCGGACTTGAAGGAGCTGGTGCCCGAGGTCAGCACCGTCATGGCCCACGGGCGCATGGCGGCGGGCAAGATCGATGAGGCGATGACCGCCTTCTACGACGGCAAGTACGACATTCTGCTGTCGACCACGATCATCGAATCCGGCCTCGACATGCCGCGCGTCAACACCCTGATCGTGCACCGCTCGGACATGTTTGGCCTAGCCCAGCTCTATCAGTTGCGCGGTCGTGTCGGGCGCTCGAAGACCCGCGCCTATGCCTATTTCACGGTGCCCTCGGAGCGCCTGCTGGCGGGCGCGGCGGAGAAGCGCCTGCGCGTCATTCAAACCCTCGATACCCTCGGCGCCGGCTTCTCCCTGGCCAGCCACGACCTGGATATTCGCGGCGCCGGCAATCTGCTTGGCGAGGAGCAGTCCGGCCATATCAAGGAAGTCGGGCTGGAGCTTTACCAGCAGCTTTTGGAAGAGGCGGTGCAGGCGGCCAAGCGTGCCGAATCCGGAATCGAAGGCGAGGCGGAGGAGGAGCGCTGGTCGCCGCAAATCACGGTTGGCACAGCCGTGCTGATCCCGGAGGAATACGTCACCGATCTCGGCGTGCGCCTCAGCCTCTACCGGCGCCTGTCCGAGCTCGAAAGCGAGGATGATTGGCAGGCATTCGCGGCCGAGCTTGTCGACCGTTTCGGGCCTTTGCCTGACGAGGTGGAGAACCTGCTCGGGGTGGTTCGAATCAAGCGGCTATGCCGCATTGCCGGCATAGAGAAGGTCGATGCCGGGCCCAAGGGCGCGGTGATCGGCTTCCGCGACAACAGCTTTGCGGCGCCCGAAAAGCTCATCGCCTATATCGGCCAGAACGGGCGCTGGCTGCGCGTGCGGCCCGACCACAGCCTGGTCGCGAACCGGCAATGGGTGCGCGAGAGCGAGCGGCTCTCCGGCCTGTCGTCGCTGGTCGGAGAACTCGCCGCGCTGTGCGCGGATCAGGCAGCAGACGAGGTGGCGGCCAGGCCGACCTGAGACATCACCTTGGCGATGACGCCGTCGAGCCGCTGCAGGCCCTCTTGCAGGAGGTCCTCTTCGATGGTCAGCGGCGGCAGAGTTCGGTGCCAGAGAGTTCGGTGCCAGTCACCGAATTCAAGGTGGCATAGCGCATTATTATACAAATATGAGTTCGGTTACCGGCACCGAACTCCTCCCTCTTGTTGTCTTGCTGCGGGAGCGAGAGAGCGGGCGGCCTGGCAAGCGCGCAGCGCTTAACGAAACACTGTCGACCCCGCTATCTCAGTGGCGCGCGGAGCCGGAGAGGACGCGGAGGGTATGAGGAGTCCGGTGCCAGTCACAGAACCATAAATTGTATAATCATGCAATCAGCAACTATCAATTCGGTGACTGGCACCGAACTTCCAACCCTGGCACCGAACTTCCAACCTGAAAGCCAGCGCCCAAATCGCTGCTAAGCAGCCGACGAGGTGGCGGCCAGGCCGACCTGAGACATCACCTTGGCGACGAGGCCGTCGAGGCGTTGCAGGCCCTCTTGCAGGAGGTCCTCTTCGATGGTCAGCGGCGGCATGAGTTTCAGCACTTCGCCATGGGGGCCTGCGGTCTCGATGAGGATGCGCTGGCCGAACGCCTCGCGGGCGATCATGCCGGCAAGGCGCTTGTCGGCGAAGGCAAGCCCTGACATCAAGCCCATGCCCCGCGGTGTCGCGGTGCTCGGTCCGAGCGCCCGAGCGGTCTTCGCGATCCAGTTCTCGACCATCGCCGCGGCTGTGGCAGCGGTGGCGGTGAACTCGGCGGACTGCCACAATTCCAGTGCTGCCGTCGCCGCGACGAAGGCAAGGTTGTTGCCGCGGAACGTGCCGTTGTGCTCGCCGGGCGCCCATTGATCGTGTTCGGGAGCGATAAGCACCAGGGACATGGGCAGGCCGTTGCCGCTGAGGGACTTCGAAAGGCAGATGATGTCGGGCTCGATCCCGGCGCGCTCGAAGCCGAAGAAGGCGCCGCTGCGTCCGCAGCCGGCCTGGATGTCATCGACGATCAGTAGCGCACCAAGCTGCTTGGCGATGCGGGCAAGGTGCTGCGCCCACTCGGCGCCGGCAACGTTCAGGCCGCCTTCGCCCTGCACCATCTCGACGATGAAAGCGGCCGGTGGCTCGATACCGCCTGAAGGGTCTTCGACCAGAGCCGCATAGCGATCGAGATCGCTGGTGTCGGCGCCGAGATAGCCTTGAAACGGCAGGCGCACAACGTTGTCCAGCGGCACGCCTGCACCTTCGCGGGCTCCCCGGTTTCCGGTCAGGGCAAGCGCGCCCAGGGTCATGCCGTGAAAGGCATTGCTGAAGGCGACGACAGAGCGTCGGCTCGTGACCTTGCGAGCCAGTTTCAAGGCCGCCTCGACCGCGTTTGTGCCCGTCGGTCCCGGGAATTGCAGGCGGTAGGAGAGGCCGCGCGGCGACAGGATTGTCTCACGAAAGGTTCGCACGAAATCGCGCTTGGCGACCGTGTGCAGGTCAAGCCCGTTGATCATGCCGTCGGAGCCCAGATAGTCCATGACCCGCGATTGGAGAAACGGATGATTGTGGCCGTAATTGAGCGAGCCGCAGGCGGAGAGAAAGTCGATGTATTCGACGCCGTTCTCGTCCCAGATACGGGCGTTGCAGGCCCGCTCGAAGACTGCCGGCATCTCGCGGCAGTAATATCTCACGGCGGATTCCGAGCGCTCGAACTCTGACGGTTCGGCCATCGTTGTGTTCGAATTCAGCATCAGACTATCCTATCAGTTTGGTGGCGCCAGTTTCTGCCAATCGCCATCGATGTCTGCCTCGTCCGCCAGCAGCAAAAGCTCGACCCGGATCTGTGCGAGGCGGGTTGCGACCTTTCGCATATTGGCCTCCGTGGCGACCCAGACGAGATAGCCGACCGCGTCCGCCATGTGGCAGGCCGTCGTCGCGAGCGGCGGCGAATTGACTTCGATATCGCCTTCCACGGGGGGCTCGGACATCAGGCGGCCACCTGATATTGCTCCACCGATTCCATCGAGAGAACGGACCCGCTCAAGCCGTATTTCTGGCAATGGGCCTGGGGGTGAATGTCCGCCGTCGCGATCCACATGGCAGCTTCCTTTTGGCCCTCGACCTCGGCGGGTTCACCGAGCCATTCGATACCGCTGCGCAGGAAATGACTGATCAGGTGCATGCGGGTGACGCCGACGACGGCTTCGATGTCGTTGTGCAGGCAAAATTCCTGAACGCCACACAGAAGCTCCGGCATGATGCGCGGACGAATGCGGGGGTCGTAAGAGCGGTCGACGCAAACGCGGCTGGCCTCCCAGACCCGATCGCTTTCCGGAAGCTCCCGTGTTTGACACAGATATGGCCAATATTGCTGCAGCATGTACGGCTCGGACGTGGGGACCATCCGTATCAGGCCGCGGGCTATGAGATTCGGGTCCCGCCATACCAGATAGACGGCGGCCGGCGTGTCGAACTCGTCATACTCCATGCCGTTATAATGGTTATGGGGCAAAGCACGGCCTTCAACGAAGACCCGATATCGCAGCCGCGCCTGTGCTGCCAAGGCGTCGCCGAAGACGTGAGCATATTTGAGCGATATGGCTTCGATCATGTCATCCCTCCCTTTGTTTTCGACTTGAGAGAAAACACACATCCGCTACTGGCGGTACTAGGCACTTTCCTAGGTAACGGAGCGGGTTGTCTTGGCCGGCGCTCGAATGACGGGTGGATGATTTCGAGGTCACACCTAGGAGATAGCCTAGTTGTGGGATTTTCCCTCACAGCCCGTTGACGAAGTCTGCTCTGGACGCGTGTCGCTGTGTCTGATTCTCTGT
>CAYPAX010000127.1:0-10982 GCA_964408735.1 uncultured Rhodospirillaceae bacterium
TTGAGCCGCGCTCAACCGTGGTGGATGAAGTCCTGTAGGGTATTGGTGAAGATGTCGCGCGAGCGCCGGATGTCGGCGCTTTCCAGGCGCGCATCGTGGTCGCGCCAGCGCTCGAGAATTTCCTGTACGAAATCGCGCTGATTGAACAGCGTCTTGGCGCCGACCATGGCGTAATTGTACTCCTCGGTCGAGGGCTCAATATCCTGTGCGGCGACGACGCTGTTGAAGATGTTGACCATCTCGTTGGGATAGAGCACGCGGCTGACTTCGGCCTCCTTGCTCAGCGCTTCCGCCGCGGTGTGAATCATGATCGCCCGCAGCATCGTGTCCCTGGCGTTCTTGCGTCCGAAACCGGCCATCCTTCACGTCTCCATAGATCGCGCGGGCCAATCCGGCCCCCGAGAATCGCTAGAATAGCACGACATTTTCGCCGCGTCAGTTGGTCGGTTGCATCAGCCGGGCAGGGGGAATCGATCCAATTCGTCGAGGTAGGCGTCTTCGACATCGATCTGCAGGCTGGCGAGCAGGCGCACGACGGCGTTGTAGAAGGCGATGGTGGTGATCAGGTCGACGATGTGCCCGGTTTCCATCTCTTCGGCAAGCTTGGCGAAGGTGGCGTCGGAGACGGCGCCCTCCGCCGTCATTTCGCGGGCGGCCAGCAGCGCGGTGCGCGCCAAGGGCTCCAGCGCCGATTCGCGGCCCGCCGTTTCCTCGCCGATGGCATGCACGTCCTCGTCCGTAACCCCAAAACGGCGGCCGATGCGCAGATGGTGCGTCCATTCGTAATCCGCCCGCGCCAGGTAGCCGACTTGCAGGATGGCCAGCTCGCGCAAACGCCCGTCGAGGCGCGAGGTGTTGCGAATGAACATTCCGAGCCCCATGAAGGCCCGCGCCGCCTCCGGGCTGTGGGCCAGCGCGCGCATGAGGTTGATGTCGCGGTCGAGAATATCCCGATGTTCGGGCGCCAGGTCGTCCTGGTCGAGATAGGGTATGCGTGCCATGCCGTCTTGCTCCGTGGTTCCATCGCGCCTAGAAACGCCCGACCATACCGCATCAGATGAACGGGGCCACGCCATGGACTTCGCCGATCTCACCAAGCGTTTCTGCGATGCCGCCTGCGTCGGCGGTGCCGAGCTTGCTGCGCTGTTTACCGAAGACGGCATCTATCACGACGGCTTTTACGGCGATTTCCAGGGCCGTGAGGCGGTCGCCGATATGATCGACGCGCACTTCCACCGCGATGCCGAGGACCTGGTCTGGCAGATGAACGAGCCCACCTGCGCCGGCGATCGAGGCTATGCGCGCTATCTCTTCGGCTACACCTCGCGCATCCCCGGCTGCGAGGGCCGGCGCGTGGTCTTCGAAGGCATGAGCCGTTTTCTGCTGCGCGACGGCATGGTGGCCCATTACACCGAGATCTTCGATCCCGGCATCGGCATGGCGCAGCTCGGCTTCCCGCCGGAGCGCATCGGCAAGCGCGCGCGCAAGAGCGCCGCGGCATTGCGCGAGCGCGATGAAATGGCGCCGTTCCTGGCCGGGGCACCGGTGGCAATGCCGGAATAAAGCCCCTGACAGGCTCTACGCGTCGGGATCGTCCGGCCAATTCATAGCTTCGTGCAAAACGCCGATGATCCGAACTTCGTCGCCCACGACGGTATACGGCATGACGTAGGGAGAACCCGGTATCACCAGTTCACGGGTTTGCGGCCAGCGACCGGGCCTACCCGAAGCGGGAAACGTGATGAGCCTTTCCGTAGCCAGACGAATCTTTCCTGCCATTGCTTCGGCGGCTGCCGGGTTGTCATAGCCGATATATGCCTCGATTTCGGCTAGGTCCTGCCGCGCCAGCGGCGACCAAACGATTTTCACGTTGCTGTATCGCGCTCGGATTTCTTACCCCAGCGTTCGAGGTCAGCCACTATTTCCTCATGCGGGATTCCTTCGCCGGCCTCAAGCTGGGCAAGACCGGTCGCGATGTGCTGCATTTGCCAAGCTTGCAAATCCAAATAGGCTTCGAGCGCTTTCTCCACGTGCCAGGCGCGGCTGCGCTCGGTTGCTTCAGCCAAGGCGTCGAGCTGAGTCAGATTATCCGCGGCGATTCTTACGGTAACAGGCCGTGTTTCTTTGGCAGGCATGTGAACACCTTTGTATTTGATCTATACATTTGTATATATTTTATGCCAAACTCACAAGCCCATTGTCCCGGTTGACCAAATCCGATCCGCCGGGCACGGTCGCGGCCATGAGCGAGGTGGTGGAGAGCGAGGTTCGCGATGGCGTGTTGCACGTCACCGTGGCGCGGCCGGAAAAGCACAATGCGTTGAGCCGTGCGGTGCTCGATCGCTTGCGTACGGTGTTCGGCGAGGCGGCGGCGGACGAGACCCTGAAAGCGGCGGTGCTGAGCGGTGCGGGCGACAAGAGCTTCGCGGCCGGTGGCGACTTGCGCGAGCTGGACGCGGTACGCAGCGAGGCGGAGACGCGTGTCATGACGGTGGAATCGCGCGCGGCGTTGGATGCCATACGCTGCTTTCCCGTGCCCGTGCTGGCGGCGCTCAACGGCGATGCCCGCGGCGGCGGCGCGGAGCTGGCGGTGGCCTGCGATTTTCGTCTTTTTGCCGGCCACGCTCGCATCGGCTTCATACAGGGCCGGCTCAATGTCAGCACGGCATGGGGCGGCGGTGGCGATCTGCTGGCGCTGGTCGGGCCGACCGTGGCGTTGCGCCTGCTTTGTCGGGCAGAGATGGTGGGGGCGGAGGAGGCCCTGGCCCTCGGTCTGGCGGACGCGGTCGCGGCGGAGTCCTTGGACGATGCGGTGTCCGGTTTCCTGGCGCCGTTGCTTGCTCAGGCGCCGCAGGTGCTGCGGAGCTTCAAGGCTTTGGCGATGGCCGCGCGGGACGGCAAGCCACGCGCCGAGATCGACGCCATCGAGGATGACCGTCTGGTCGCCAACTGGCAGCATTCGGACCACTGGGCCGCCGCGGCCGGCGCGTTGAAGAAGGGTTGAGCGATGGAGTCCGACCGATCCAAGCCGAGCACGGTTCCGACGCAAACGCCGTCAGGCATCGAGGTTCCGGAAGTCGTGACCGCGGATATGGTCGAGGGCGATCCAGGCCTGCCTGGGGAGCCGCCGTTCACACGCGGCATCTTCCCCTCAGGGTATCGCGGCAGGCTTTGGACCTTCCGGCAATATTCCGGCTTCGGCTCGGCCGAGGAGACCAACAAGCGCTATCGCTTCTTGTTGGAACAGGGCCAGACCGGCCTCTCGGTGGCGGCCGACCTGCCCACCCAGTGCGGCTATGACCCGGTCGACGAGATCGCCAGGCCCGAGGTCGGCAAGGTCGGGGTGTCGATCTCCAGCCTGGCCGATGCGGAGGTACTTTTCGACGGCATCGATCTGTCGAAGATATCCACGTCGATGACCATCAACGGTACAGCCGCCATTCTCTACGCCATGTATCTGGCGGTGGCCGACAAGCAGGGTGTTGCGCGCGAGGCGCTCACCGGCACCATGCAGAACGACATTCTCAAGGAGTTCGTCGCCCGCGGCACCTGGATCTTCCCGCCGGCACCGTCCATGCGACTGACCGCCGACACGGTGTTGCATTCGACCGCCGAGACGCCGCGCTTCAATCCCATATCCATCGCCGGTGCCCATGTGCGAGATGCGGGGGCGACGGCGGTGGAGGAGATGGGCTTCACGCTCGCCAACGGCCTCGCCTATGTGGAGTCGCTCTTGGCGCGCGGTGGCGATCCCAGCCAGTTCGCTCGCCGGCTAAGTTTCTTCTTCTATGTGCACATGGATTTCTTCGAGGAGGTGTGCAAGTTCCGCGCCGGGCGCAGCCTCTGGGCCAAGCTGTTGCAGGAGCGCTTCGGCGTGACGGACCCCAAGGCGCTGATGTTCCGCTTCGGCGTGGTCTGCGGCGGTGCCTCGCTGACCGCGGCACAGCCCCTCAACAATGTGGTGCGGGTCGGTATCGAGAACCTGGCGGCGGTGCTCGGCGGTGCCCAGTCCATCTTCACGGCGGCCTATGACGAGGCGACGCAAATTCCCGCCGAGTCCAGTGCCGAGCTGGCGCTGCGCACCCAGCAGGTGCTGGCGCATGAGAGCGGTGTCGCGCGCACCGTCGATCCCCTCGGCGGCAGCTATTACGTGGAATGGCTGACCGAGCGCATGGAAGCGGAGATGCGCACGGTGATCGACGAAATCGAAGCTCAGGGCGGTGCCGTGGCGGCGGTCGAGAGCGGGTATCTGCAGAGCCGTATCGCTCGCCGTGCGTTCGAGCGCAAGCGCCAGACGGATAGCGGCGAGCGCGTCGTCGTCGGCGTCAATGCCTTTCAGCGCGACGACGCCGCGGGCGTCGGCGAGACCTTCCGGGTCGATCCCGGCGAGGCCGAGCGCGTCATCGCGCGCTATGAGCGGGTCAAGGTCGAACGCGACCAGGTCGCGGCGATGCGCGCCCTTGATGCCCTGGAGACAGCCGCGGGCGGTGATAGCGAAAACCTGATCCCCTACCTCGTCGATTGCTGCCACGCCTATGCCACGGTCGGCGAAATGATCGGCCGCCTCAAGCGCCACTGGGGCGAATTTCAGGAACCGGTAGGCTTCTGACCGTGAGCCTGCAAGGAAAGCGCATCCTCATTGCCAAGCCGGGGCTCGACGGCCACGACGTCGGCGCCAAGGTGATCGCCATGGCGCTGCGCGATGCGGGGGCAGAGGTGGTCTATACGGGCTTGCGCAAGAGCCCGTCGCACATCGCCCTGGTGGCGGTGCAGGAGGATGTCGACGCGGTGGGCCTGAGCATTCTCTCGGGCAGCCACCACGAGCTTTTGCGCCAGACCCGCGAGAAGCTTGCCGAGCACGGCGCGGACGACATTCCGGTCTTTCTCGGAGGCAGCATTCCGCCCGCTGATGCCACGGCCTTGCGCGAGGCCGGCGCCAGCGGCGTCTACAGCGCCGAAATGCCGCTTGCCGACGTGGTGGCCGATATTGCCGAGGCGCTGGGGCCATGAGCGGCCCGCTCGCCGGCATCCGCGTGCTCGAGGTCGGCCACATGCTGGCCGGGCCCTATTGCGGCATGTTGCTTGCCGACCTCGGCGCCGACGTGGTCAAGATCGAGCCGGCCGAGGGCGACGTGGCGCGGCATGTCGGGCCGCACAGCGTGGGGCCGCACAATCTGTATTTCGCCAGTCTCAATCGTGGCAAGCGCAGCGTGCGCCTGGACCTGGCGAGCGACGAGGGCCAGGCGGCGCTGGCGAGACTGGCAGGCGAGGCCCAGGCGATTGTCACCAATTTGCGCCCCGCCGCCATCCGCAAGCTCGGCCTCACTTACGAAGCGCTCAAGGCGCACAACCCGGCGCTGGTCTGTGTCGCTTTGACGGGCTACGGGTTGGACGGGCCTGACAGCGACAAGCCGGCTTACGATTACGTCATCCAGGGCGCAACCGGGTTGATGGCATTGACCGGCGATCCCGGCGGGCCGCCGGTCAAGACGGGCTATTCCGTGGTCGACAATTCCGCCGGGATGATGGCGGCGATGGGCTTGCTGGCCAAGATTGTCGAAGGCAAGGGCGGCCAGATCGACCTGGCCATGCGCGACTGCATGCTGTCGCAGATGAACTACCTTGCCTGTGCCTATCTCAGCGCCGGCGAGCTGCCGAAGCGCATCGCCGACGGCGGCCACCCTTACATCGTGCCGGCGCAAACCTTTGCCACGCGCGACGACCATGTGATTCTGTTCGTCAGCCACGACCGCTTCTGGCAGGCCTTCGCCATGGCCGTGGGGCGGCCCGAGTGGATCGACGATGCCCGCTTTGCCACCATGGCCGCGCGCGCAGCCAACCGCGAGGCGGTGATCGAAGCCGTCTCCGAGGTGCTTGCCCAAGAGACCACGGCCCACTGGGTCGCGCGCCTCTCGGCCGTCGGTATCGTGGTCTCCGGTATCGACAGCCTCGATGCCGCTCTCGATGCCGCCGCCCCGGATATGATCGCCACCGTCGCCGACGGCATCAGAAGCACGGCCAATCCGCTCAAGATAACCGGCTACACCCCCGACTACCGCCCGCCGCCATTGCTCGGCGAGCACGAGGACGAGCTTCTCTAGCGATAGAAGATGTGCCGGCCGATGCGGGCTGTGAGCTCGAAGGCGCGCGCCCAGCGGGGGTTTACCGCGATATTGTGGAAATAAAGCGCGCCGTCGGTGGGGTCGGTGACCCGGTAGCGCATGGCGTGCCGCGCCAGCTTTAGAGAGCGCTCCCACGCCGCCGCATCGGTGATGCGGTCGCTGCGGCCATCGCACCACCAGGAGAACTGGCACTTGCCGCGGCGCGTCTCGCCGCCCTGGCGCACCACCTGGCAGACGCTGTCGGGAAACTGCGCATCGTCGACGCGATTGAGCGTCGTATGGGCCACCGCGAGCTGGCCGGTGACCGGCTCGGCCCGCGATTCGAAATAGATGTTCAGCGCCAGGCATTCGAGCTCGCCGTCCTCTACCAGGCCGAACGGCATGGCCTGCGCCGCGGGCGCCATCGCGAGCGATACCAAGGCAGCCGCGCCTGCCACGAGCGAGACCAACAGTCTTTGCATGTGAGATGCCCCTTGTTGCGCGCCGTACTTCCCAATAGACGCAGCGTTCCCGGACTCGACCTTGTCTAGCGCGCGCCGATGCGGTGATCAAATCGGCCCTGCGGGAAGCTTCGCGTAGAATCTAACGCGGGGTGCCAAGGCGCTTTGTCTGGGACCGAATTGTGTCGGCGACTTCGAGTCGTTTCTTAAATGTGGCGTCGGGTCCCGGACGACTGCGGAATCGCCGAATCGCAATGGGGCTGGCTTGTGCCGCTGTATAGCGGCTATGGTCCGGCCAACGTGAAACCCTAGGCAAAGGCCCATCATGATCGACCTGTATACGTGGAGCACCCCCAACGGCCGCAAGGTCTCCATGATGCTCGAGGAGATCGGACTACCCTACGAGGTCTACGCCATCGACATCACCAAGGACGAGCAATTCGATCCGGAATTTCTCGAGATCAGCCCCAACAACAAGATCCCCGCCATCGTCGACCGCGACAACGGCATGAAGCTGATGGAATCGGGCGCCATCCTCATCTATCTGGCGGAGAAGGTGAAAAGCCCGCTCTGGCCGACGGACATGGAGCAGCGCTTCGACGTGCTGCAATGGCTGATGATGCAGATGGGCTCGGTCGGGCCGTTCCTCGGCCAGACCCACCATTTCGTCAAGTTCAATCCGGGCAAGGCGCCCTACGCCGAGGAGCGCTACAGCAAAGAGAACGCGCGCATCTACGCGGTGCTCGACCGCCAGCTCGGCAAGCGCCAGTTCCTGGCCGGCGAGCTGTCCATTGCCGACATAGCCACCTGGCCCTGGATCTCGCGCTTCGAATGGCAGGAGATGGACCTCGCGGCTTATACCAACCTTGCGCGCTGGTACGTCGAAATCGCCGAGCGCCCGGCCACGCAAGCCGGCTACGACGTGCCCGCGCGGGGCTTTACCATTCCCATGCCGTAAGGCCCGTGGCAGGCTACCCGAAAGGCGAGGGCGAGAGTCGGATCGGCGCAGGCCGGCTGCGCGAGATCGTCAGCGACATATTCGCCGCTTGCGGCATGAGCGACGCCGATGCCGCGCTGCTTGCCGATACCCTGGTCGCGGCCGATCTGCGCGGCATTCACAGTCATGGCACCCTGCGCGTCTCGGATTATGTCGCCAAGCTGATGACCGAGGGCGTTGATCCGCTCGGCCGGCCCTTGGTGACGCGCGATAAGGGCGCAGGCATGGTGGTCGACGGCAACAATGCCATGGGCCAGATCGCCGCCGCCTTCGCCATGGAGCAGGCGATCGCCCGCGCCGGCGAGACGGCGGTGGCAGTGGCGGCGGTCGGCGGCAGCAACCACTGCGGCGCCATGGATTACTACGCCATGATGGCGGCCGAGGCGGGCATGATCGGCCTTGCCACCACCAACGCCTTGCCGACCATGGCGCCCTGGGGCGGCATCGACAAGGACCTCGGCATCAATCCGCTCAGCATCGCCATGCCAGGCGACCCGGTGCTGGTCTACGACGGCGCCTTCAGCGCCTCTTCGCACGGCAAGATCCGCGTCTTCCAGCAAAAAGGTGCGGCGCTGCCCGAGGGCTGGGCGAGCGATGCTGCTGGCAATCCTACGACTGATGCAGCGGTGGCCGCAGAGGGCCTGTTGCAGCCCATCGGCGCCTATAAGGGCACGGACCTGGCGCTGATGATGGGCCTCTTGTCGACGCTGCTGTCAGGCGCCGCCTTTGGCACAGAGCTCGGCAACATGGTCGACGGCCCTACACCCGGCGCCGACGGCCACTTCCTCGCTGCCATCGATGTCGCAGCCTTCATGTCGGCGGAGGCGTTTTGCGGGCGCCTCGCAGGCATCGCCGAAGGCCTGCGCGCCGGCTCCACTGCACGCGGCCACGACCGTATCCACATGCCAGGCGATATCGAGCGCGAGACGGCGGTGGCTTATGCCCGCGACGGCATTCCGCTGACTGCGGAGACCGTCGCGGGCATCGAGGCGATGGCAGCACGATTTGGCGTATCAGTCTCTAACTTCGATAAGCCCTAGCTGGCCGAGCGGACGGTGGCGAGGAAGTCATCCACGGCGCCGCCGAGATTGCTCGATTGGCTGCTCAGATCGCCGGACAGCGACAGCACCTGGGCCGCGGCTGCTCCTGTCTCGCTCGCCGCCTGATTGACTCCGGTAATGTTGCTGGTCACTTCCTGGGTGCCGTTCGCGGCTTCCTGGACGTTGCGGGCGATCTCCTGGGTGGCGGCCTGTTGCTCCTCGACGGCGGCGGCGATCGCCGAGGCAATCTCATCGACCTTCGAGATGGTGTCGCCGATACCCTGGATGGCTTGCACGGCTTGCCCGGTGGCTGACTGGATGCTGCCGACCTGGCTCGAGATGTCCTCGGTCGCCTTGGCGGTTTGGCTGGCCAGATTCTTGACCTCGCTGGCGACCACGGCGAAGCCTCTGCCGGCCTCACCCGCACGCGCCGCCTCGATGGTCGCATTGAGCGCCAGCAGATTGGTCTGCTCGGCGATCTTGCTGATCAGGCTCACCACCTCGCCGATCTGTTCGGCGGCCTCGGCTAGCCCGTTGACCTCCTGATTGGTGCGCTCGGTCTCGGTCACTGCGCGCCCGGTAATGCTGGATGACTCGCCGACCTGGCGGCCAATCTCGCTGATCGAGCTCGCCAGCTCCTCGGTGGCACTGGCCACCGTCTGCACATTGACGCTGGTCTCCTCCGCTGCAGAGGCGACGGTCACCGCCTGGCTACTGGTCTCCTCCGCCGTTGCCGACATCGCCTGGGCCGAGGCCTCCATCTGGCCGGCGGCGTCCGATACCGCGGCGAGAACGCCACCGACGCTATCTTCGAACTCCTTGGCCATCGCGTTCATGCTGGCGCGCTTCTCTTCCTCGGCCCGCCTCTCGGCCTCGGCACGCTCACTTTCCAGCCGCTTCATCTCGATGGCATTGTCCTTGAACACCTGGACCGCGGCAGCCATCTGCCCGATCTCGTCCTGGCGCTCGGAGCCCTCGACTTCTACCTCGAGATCACCGTCGGCGAGCCTGCCCATTGCACCGGTCATGGAATTGACGGGATCCACGATGGAGCGGGCGGTGAAGAAGGTGATAACCGCGGCGATGATGAGGCCGCCGATAAGGAGTATCCACTCCAACATCGTGAGCTGCTTGCTGTCCTCGGCGGCTGCCGCCACGTCGTTGGCGAGCAAGGCCTTTTGATTGCGCACCATGCCGCCCGAGCGGGCGCCATCCTCACCGACCTCGCCGGCCAGGGTTGTCAGCAGCTTGCCGGCCCTGGGTGCGGCCTCGGTAATCAATAGGTAGTTGGCCATGTTCCATTTGTTGGAGCCTCGGATCTCGAACATTTGCGGCGGCAGCGGCGCAAATTCCGCGCGTGCCGAGACCAACTTGTCGAACGATGCCTTCTGTTCGGCCGTGAAGAGGGCGGCATTGTTGCTCAGGTCGGCAAATCGCCTTTCGTTGGTGGCCCAGAACTTGTCGAAGAGTGCCTTGAACTTTTCATCGCCGCTCAGCAGGTAGGCGCGGATGTTGGCCAGGCCCAAGCCCATGGAGCCGCGCACGTCGGCCATCATGCCGAGCAGGGCCTTGCGCTCGGGTGTTGCGGGAAGGTTGGCCTCGGCGTTGATCATGGCGGTTATCGCGCCGATGATCACCGAGGCGCGTGGCGCCGCTTCCTCGAAGAGAATCTTGTTTGCGGGGTGCTCGTCCGCGGTGTGCGCGATATCCTCGACCTGCTGTTGCGCCACGGCGAATTCATCGAGAATCGCCTTGAAATTTGACCATTTCTCGACATTGGCCGGGTTTGTCCAATTGCTCGACAAGACATCCATCTCGCCGCGCAAGCTGGCGATATCGGCCCAGACCGCGGACCGTTGCGTCTTGAAGACCGGATTGCCGGTCAGCATCCAGCCACGCAAGGACGCCAGCGAGCTGTTGATGGCATTGACCATGCCGGTGCTGGCAAAAGCCGTCGGCACGCGAAGCCCGATAACGCGGCTGTTCACGGTGTCGATCGCGGAAACCTTCCACAGCGTGGTGCCGACCGCGATCGCCAAGATGAGGCACAGTGCGGCAAATCCCAAAATCAGACGAGTGCGAATGTTTATGTTTAGTCCCGAAGTCTGGGTTTCCGTATTGGGTTCCATGACGTTCCTCCCACAATTTTGCGCCATATCGTCGACGCCTACGCGTCGGTCACTTGAAGAAGTCCGACAACTCCCTTTCCTGCCGCGCCGATTGTCACGGGGATACTCCTCCGCAGCTCATCGCCCGTTGGTCTCATGAGGTAGACCGAAAGCTGCCTGGGGCGAGTCGGGGATGCTCCGGCCCAAGGGTAGTGTCCAGAATCTTTCGCACATTTGCGGGCGACGATGGTTCCTTTCAGAATAGCTGAGAGGAG
>CAYPAX010000128.1:0-10967 GCA_964408735.1 uncultured Rhodospirillaceae bacterium
TTCATCGTCTGGGAGTGAGAATCAGCAAAGCCACTTAATCAACGGGCTGCTATACCGCCACCATGGAAGGCGGCATGCATCGCATGGAGCTCGCCGAGCTCGGCCTGTATGGCGGCACGGTCAAGGGCCTGGTGGTCGGCGACGGCTCGGGCGAAGGCCTCGGCATCGACGTGACCATGGACGTGAACGGCGTCGTGCTCGACCGCCTCGCCGAGCTTCTGCAGGCGCCGATCGGCGGCATCGCGACGGGAACGCTCAGCGCCAAGGGCCGCGGCGTCAGCGCGCGCGAGCTGGTTTCCTCGCTCGCCGCCAATGTCGATATGGCGCTCGCCGGCATGGATCCGGCCTCGCCCATGACGCCAGGCATATCCGAGCTGTCGCTGACGGCTGCGCTGGATGGTCTCGAGGGCGCGCCGACGGCGAAAGCATCCACGGTCTATAACGGCGAGCCGATGACCGTGACAGCTATGCTGTCGCCGTTGCGCGAGGTGCTAGGTGCCGACCGCTTTGATGCCGACCTGGCGCTGGTTTCGGCGCCTGTCAGTGCGGCATACAAGGGTGCCATTCAACAGCGCCCTGCCCCCGGTCTCGAGGGCGAGATGAGCGTCGACATAGGCTCGGTCGGCGCACTGGCGGCCTGGCTCGGCCAGCCGCTGCCCGAAGGACAGGCCGATCCGGGTCCGCTTAGCCTTGCCGCCAAGCTCGCGACCGACGATGCGGGCGTGACCCTGGAAGAAGCCTCGGCCGAAGGTAATGCTTTTGCTGCGCGTGCTCAGGGTCGTTTCGAGACTGCTGGCGAGGTGCCCAAGTTTACGGCGGCGCTGACCGTCGATCGCCTGGATCTCGATGCGTTGCTACCGCAACCGCCTACCGCCGATGGCAGTGCGCCGGCGGCGGAAGGCGGCGCCGCTGCGCCTGCCGCGGCAAGCGACTGGAGCGACGACCCCATTGATGTCGCGGCCTTGCATGCGGCAGTGGCCGACATAACGCTGGAAGCGGCGAACGTCATCTATCAAGGCTTGACGATCGATGCCATGACTGCCGATGCCAAGCTCGAAGGCGGCGTGCTGAAGGCCGTGCTGCATAACCTGAGCACGGTCGGCGGCGCCATTACGGCCGGCGTCGATGTCGACGGCAGCGGCAATGGCGTGGCGCTGGCCTATGACGTCAATGCCGAAGGCCTGCAGGCGCTGCCACTGCTCAGCGCGCTGGCCGATTTCGATACCATCAGCGGCACCATGGCGATGCGCGCCCAGGGCCGCAGCCGGGGCGTCAGCGAGCGCGATATCGTCTCCGCCCTCAATGGCGATGGCGCCATCACCTTTACCAACGGCGCCATCGAGGGCATCGACATTCCGGGCACGATTCGCAGCGTCGGCAATTTTGGCGGCGATGAGGTGCAGGAGCGCCCGCGCACCGATTTCAGCGAGCTTTCCGGCACCTATACCATCACCGACGGCGTGGTCGACAATCGCGACTTGCGCATGCTGGCGCCGCTGGTGCGCATGGATGGCGCCGGCCTCGTGCCCATGCCGCCGCGAACCGTGGATTACGACGTGACGCTCAAGCTTGTGGCCAGCCTCGAAGGGCAGGGCGGTGACGATGCCCTGGCCGGGGTGCCGATTCCGGTGGCGGTGACCGGGCCCTGGCACCAGCCGGGCTACGAGGTCAACTGGCAGAGTGTGTTCAACGAGATTGCGCTCGACCCTGCCAAGGTCGCGGCCTTGCCGGCAAACCTGGCCGAGACGGCGCTCGGGCTCGGCGTCGAGCTGCCGGTCGCCATTCTCGAAGGCGTCGGCGGTGGCGTCGGCGCGGTCCTGGAGGAGGTGCTGCCGGTCGGCGAAGGCGAGGGGCCGCTCAGCATCCTGGAAGAGGTGCTGCCGATACCGGCACCTGAGGTCGAATCCGAGGGTCTGCCGGATCCCGTCGGCGCCATCAGGGATCTCATGAACTAGATGCGCCTCTTTCATGTATTTGCGGCCCTGACAGTGACCGCGGGCATGGCGCGGGCGGAACCCGATGCCATGCTGCAGGGTCTTGCCGGCTGGACCGTCTTGCCGCTGCTGACCATAGGTGACGAGGTGGCGGGCTACCGGCCACCGGGTATCCCGGATGGCATCGGCGCTTTAGCGGTCGATGCCGAGACCGTACGCGTCTTCGTCAATCACGAGCTTTGGCGCGATGCCGGCCCGACCTATGCCATCGGCGAGCTGGAAGTGGTTGGGGCGCGAATCAGTGCCTTTGATATCGACCGTGATACGCGGGAGGTGCGTGCGGCCGGGGTCGCCTATGATCGGGTTTATGACCGCATCAGCCGCATTGCCAGGACGGCGAGCCAGCTCAGCGAGCAGACGGAGATTCCCAATGCCGGTTTCAGCCGATTTTGCTCTGGCCAGGGCGTGCGCGCCGGCACCTTCGGCCTGGTCGACGACATCTACTTCGCCACGGAGGAAGTGAAGCAGGGCACGCATCGCTTCGGCGGCTCCGTCTGGGCGTTGGATGTCGCCACGAGCGAGCTGTGGGCCGTGCCCGCCATGGGGCGCGGCGTGTGGGAGAACGTGACGCCGCTCGAGACGGGACACCCCGACACAGTGGCATTCCTGCTGGCAGACGATTTCGTCGAGGCGCCTTTGATTCTCTATGTTGGCGAGATTTCTCACGGCGACGCGAAGTTTCTCGATCGCAACGGCCTGGCCAATGGCCGCCTCTATGCGTGGGTGGCCGATGATGGCTCGCGGACGCCGGACGACTTTGCGGGCAATGGCGCCGTGCGTGCGGGGCGGTTTATGCCGCTTCCGCCCAGCCGGGCGTCGCGCCCGCGCAGGATGCGGGCCAAGGCGTCGGGGGCTTTCCTGTTTTCCAGGCCGGAGGATATCGCCACCGACCCGGCGAACGGGCAGCGCGCCGTGCTGGCCTCGACCGGTGGCAGCGCGTTCGCCGCAGACCGTTGGGGCACCACGTATCTTGTCGATGTAGCGTTTGGTGAGGACTGGTCGGCGATCCCCGCCACGCTGACCATTCTTTACGATGGCGACGAGACGGCTGACCACGGCCTGCGCAATCCGGACAATTTGGATTGGGGCGACGACGGCATCATCACCGTTCAGGAAGACCGGGCCGAGAAAGGCGGGCCGTTCGGCCGCACGTCGGGGCGCGAAGCGTCGATCTGGCGGCTCGACACTGAGACGGGCGAGACGGTGCGGATCGCCGAGATGAACCGCGCCGCCGTGCCCGATGATCCCAAGGCCGACGACATCGGCAATTGGGAATCCTCGGGCGTGCTCGACGTGACGGACCTCTTCGAGACCGCGCCCGGCGAGACTCTGCTATTGGCCACTGTCCAGGCGCATAGCCTGCGCGGTGGCAAAATTGAAGAGCACGACTTGGTGCAAGGCGGCCAGATCGTCTGGCTGTCGCGGCCTTAACGCGCGTAGCAGCCGCGTTCGATTTCTTCGATCACGCTCGGGCCGCTTGGCGACCAGCCGAGCTCCGTGCGGGCGCGTCTGCCGCGGACGCGGCTGTTCGAGCCCATGGTGTAGTTGGCGGCGCCGTCGCCCCATTCGGCGATGCCCTCTACGAGGGTCATGCTTTCGGTACGGCCGCCCTGGCCCAGGGTGCGGCTGATGGCTTCGCAGAGATCACGCATGCTCGCTTCGCCGTTCTCGGCGAAATAGAAGCTGCCCGTCGACGCCTGTTCGAGGACGAGGCGGTAGAGCTCGACGAGATCGGTAATGTGGACGTTCGACCAGATGTTGCCGCCGCTGCCGATATGGCGCGGCACGCCGCCATGCTTCTCGGCCAGGGTGAACAGCCAGGGCACCTGCATGCTGTGCTTGTTCAGCCCCAGGCCCTCGCCGTAGATCAGCGTCGGGCAGACGATGGCGGTGCGGATGCCGTCGTTGCCGGCGGCACGCACCATGTCATCGATGACCACGCGGTCGGCGCGGCCCGGGAGCGGCGTGATCGTGCTGCCTTCGTCATAGACCGCGTCGCCGGCCTCGCCGCTGGCCATGTCGCCGACGATGCTCGAGCCGCTGGTCTGGATGAGGGTCTTGCCGCTGCCCGCCAAGGCTTCGAGGAAAATCTCCACGACACCGCGGTGGCTGGCATTGGCGGCGTTGACCACCGCGTCCGCCTGCAACGCCGCCTCGCGCAACACGTCGCGGTCTTCGAGAGTGCCGATGACCGCCGGCATGCCAAGCGCATCGGCCTTGGCCTGGCTGCGCACCAGGCCGGTCACGCTATGGCCCGCTGCCGTCAAGTGGGCCGCAATGGAGCCGCCGATGAAGCCGGTTGCGCCGGTCAGGAAGACTTTCATGCTGTGCTCTTCTTTCGCTTCTTGGGCGCACTGATGTGGATGGGGCGGCCAAGGGCGACGTGGGCTGCTTCGGCGACCTGTTCGCTCAGGGTCGGGTGCGGGTGGATGGTCAGCGCCAGGTCTTCGAGGCTCGCGCCCATCTCGACCGCAAGCGTGCCCTCGGCGATCAGCTCCGAGGCGTGCGGGCCGACGATGTGCACGCCGAGCACGCGCTCATCGGCCTTGTCGGCGATGATCTCGACGAAGCCTTCGCCGGCATTGATGGTACGGCCGCGGCCCGAGGCTGCCAGCGGGAAGCGTGCCGCCAGCGGATCCATTCCCTCGGCCTTGGCCTCGGTCTCGCTCAAGCCCACGGTGGCGATCTCCGGGTCGGAGAATACCACCGCCGGCACGCTGGTCGCGACGAAGGCCGTGTTGCGCCCGCAAAGCGCCTCCGCCGCCACTTGCGCCTCGGCAGTTGCTTTGTGGGCCAAAGCGCGGCCCGGCGTGATGTCGCCGATGGCGGCGATATGCGGCGCCACGCGGCGGTCCTCGGCGACGGCCAGCAGGCCGGCGTCGTCCGTCTGCAGGTCGGCCACATTGAGGCCCAGGTCGTCAGTATTGGGCCGGCGGCCGACAGCGACCACCACGACCTCGGCGGAGATCTTGCTCTCGCCCCTATCGTCCGAGACGGCGAGCTTGCCGCGCGAATGGCCGAGCGCCCGTGTGCCGAGCTTCACGTCGATGCCGAGCGCCTTGAGGCGCCGTGATACAGGGCGTGTCAGATGCGCGTCCATGGTGGGCAGGACACGGCTCTCCGCCTCGATAATGGTAACCGTGGCGCCGAGCTTGGCAAAGGCGGTGCCGATCTCCAGGCCGATATAGCCGCCGCCGATCACGGCCATGGTCTTGGGTACCCGGTCGAGCGTGAGCGCACCGGTCGAATTGAGGATCGTCTTATCGTTGGTGGGCAGATCGCCGAGCGTCACGGGGCGCGAGCCCGTGGCCAGCACCAGGTCCTCGAAGCGCACGAAACGGGGCTGGCCGTCATCCGCCGCGATGACGCCTGTCTTGGCGCCGGTGAAGTGGAAGTCGCCTTTGGCGATCTCCGCGCCGGCCTGTTTGAGCAGGCGGCGCACGCCATCCGTCAGCCCCGCGACGACCCCGCCTTTCCAGGCCTGGATGCGCGGCATGTCGACGGCGTTTAGCGTGGCATCGATTCCCATATCCGCAGCATCGCGCGTGCGCTGCGCCAGCTCCGCGGCCTCGATCAGTGCCTTGGAAGGAATGCAGCCGACACGCAGGCAAACGCCGCCGACGCCGTCGGCGCCGTCGCGGTCGATCAATGTCACCTTGCGGCCGAGCTGGGCCGCGCGTAGCGCTGCCGCATAGCCGCCGGGGCCGGCACCGACGACGGCGAAGTCGAGCGGGTCCTCGATCTGGCCGACGACCATCAGGCTTGGCCGAGCAGGCGCACGGGGTTGGCAAGAGTGGCGGCGATGGCGGCACTGAAGGCGCCGAGATGCTCGCCGTCATTCAGCCGGTGGTCGCAGGACACCACGAGGGTGAGATTGGGGCGCACGGCCGGCACGCCGTCCACGGGCACCACAACGTCGCGGATGGCGCCGAAGCCGGCGATCGCCACCTCGGGCGGGCGGATGATCGGCGTGCCGAAAGTGCCGCCGTAGCTGCCATAGTTGGAGATTGTGAAGGTGCCGCCCTGAAGCTGCGCGACGGTCACCTTGCGTGCCCGTGCCGCCTCGGCCAGGGCTTCGATGTCGCGGGCGATGTCGACCACCGACTTGCGGTCGGCGTCGTGCACCACGGGCACGATCAGCCCGTCGGGCGTGGCCGTGGCGATACCCACATTGTAGCGGTGGCGGTAGACGATTTCCTGGCGTTCCATATCTAGGCTGGCATTGAAGGCGGGAAAGCGCTTCAGGGCACCGACGCAGGCTTTGACGAAGAGCGGCAGGTAGCTGAGCTTGATGCCGTCCGCCGCCAGCTCCTCGTTCAGCGCCGCGCGGGCGGCGACGAGGTTGGTCGCGTCGACCTCGTGCGTCGTGAGGATATGCGGGATGTCGCGCCATGCCGTTGCCATCGAGTTGGCGATCTGGCGGCGCAGGCCGCGCAAGGGCTCGACACGATCCTCGCCGGACGGTGGAGCAATGACGGGGGCGGCAGGCGCGGGTGCTGGCGCCGCAGGTGCCGGGGCGCCGCCTTCCGCTGCCCGCTGCACGTCGTCTCGCGTGATACGACCATTGGGCCCGCTGCCGACGATATCGCCGAGGCTGACACCAAGCTCGGCGGCGAGTTTGCGCGTGGCGGGGCTGGCCAGGGGACGCTTGCCCGCGTCAATTTGCGCAGGCGCTGCTGCTGGCTTGGGCGCTTCCGTCCTAGGTGCCTCCGGCTCAGGTTTGGGAGCCGCCCCTTCGGTCTCGATCACCGCCAGCATGGCACCGACTGGCACCATGTCGCCGGGACTGCCGCCGAGAGATTTCATGACCCCGGCGACCGGTGCAGGAATCTCGACCACCGCCTTGTCGGTCTGCACATCGACGATGATCTGGTCTGCCGCCACCGTGTCGCCGGGCGAGACATGCCAATGCACGATCTCGCCCTCGCTCAGTCCCTCGCCCACATCGGGCAGGTTGTAGGTGAAATCGCTCATTGGTCGGCCATCACCTCTTCGATTACGGAGAGCACCCGGTCCGCATTGGGAATGAAATGATCCTCGATGCCCGGCATGGGGTAGGGCGTATCGGGTGCGGTGACGCGGCGCATCGGCGCTTCCAGGGAATAGAAGGCCTGCTCCTGTAGCAGGGTAAGCACTTCGGCGCCGAAGCCTGCCGTGGCCTGGGCTTCGTGCACGACGACGCAGCGCCCGGTGCGCTCGACCGCCGCCACGATGCCTTCCTCGTCGAGTGGCACCAGGGTGCGCAGATCGACGACATGGGCGCTAATGGCTTTCTCCGCCGCCAATTCCGCCGCCTTTTCGGCAACGGGAACGGCCGCGCTCCAGGCGATGAGCGTGATGTCGCTGCCCTCGCGCAGTGTTGCCAGTTCACCGAACGGGATGGTGTATTCCTCGAGCGGAACCTCGCCGGTGATCAGCCGATAGCCGCGCAACGGTTCCAGAAACAGCACCGGATCGTCGTCGCGGATCGCCTGTGCAAGGAGGCCCTTGGCATCATAGGGGTTGGCGGGCATCACCACTTTGAGGCCCGAGGACTGGGCGAAGGTTTGCTCCATGGAGTCGCTGTGGAACTCCGGCGTACGCACGCAGCCGCCGAATGGCGAGCGAATGGTGATCGGCACGTTCTGGCTCGAGCGCGTGCGGAAGCGGACGCGCGATATCTGCTGGTTGATCTGGTGGAAGCATTGCTGGGTGAAGCCGAGGAACTGGATCTCGACCACCGGGCGCCAGCCGGTCAGCGCCAGGCCGAGGGCCGAGCCGGCAATGACGCTTTCGGCAAGCGGCGTGTCGACCACGCGCCTCGAGCTGTAAAGCTGCTGTAGGCCGTCGGTGACACGGAAGACCCCACCGAGATGGCCGACGTCCTCGCCCATCAGCATGACGCTCTCGTCGCGCCCCATCTCCTGCTTGAGGCCTTCTCGGATAGCCTCGACCATGTTCATCTTTGTCATGGCGTCAGCCCTCCCCACCGAGATGTGCCGCGCGCTGGCGGGCCAGCGTTTGCGTCGTCTCGGCGTAAACATGCTCGTAGATCGCTTCGGCGCGCGGCGCGGCATAGGCATCTGCCTTGGTGAAGGCGTCCTCCACCTCGTCGCGAATCCCGGCTTCCCATTCGCTTGCCTTGGCATCATCCCAGAGATCCTTGGCTGCGAGGTATTTCTGTACCCGGTCGATGGGATCCTTCTTGCCCCAGCGCTCGCGCTCGGCCGGATCGACGTAGCGTGTCGGATCGTCGGCCGTGGTGTGCATGCCCATGCGATAGGTCACCGCCTCGACCAGCGTTGCGCCCTTACCCTCGCGGCCGCGGCGCACCGCATCTGAGACCACCTTGTGCACGGCGAACAGGTCGTTGCCGTCGACCGAGACGCCGGGGAAGCCGTAGGACGGCGCGCGCGAGGCGAAATCGGAACCACCGGTCTGTATCGCGCGTGGGGTAGAGATGGCCCATTGGTTGTTCTGCAGCAGGAAGATCACCGGCGCATCGACGACACCGGCAAGATTGCAGGACTCGTGGAAGTCGCCTTCCGACGAAGCGCCGTCGCCGAAGAAGACGACAGAAACGCCGTCCTTGTCCTTCAGCTTCATGCCCCAGCCGAGGCCGACAGCGTGCGGGATCTGCGCCGCCAAGGAGACCTGGGTCGCCATCACGTTGACGCCGTCCGGGATGATGCCGCCGTCGGGATGGCCGCGGCGGTAGAGGATCAGCGACAGCATCGGGATGCCCTGGCGGTACTGCACCGGGAATTCGCGATATTGCGGCACGGCCCAGTCGCGCGCCGGGTCCATGGCGAGCGCTGTGCCGGCGAGAGTCGCCTCCTGGCCGAAGATCGGTGCGAAGGTGCCGAGGCGGCCCTGGCGCTGCTGACTGAGGCACTTCTCGTCGAAGGCACGACCCAGCATCATCAGGCGCAGGCCTTCGAGGGCTTGTTCGTCGGACAATTCGGGTTCGGCACCGCGTTTGAGCTTGCCGTTTTCGCCAAGCATGGCAAGTGGCGCCACGGCCTTGGCTTTCGGTTGATATTGGGGTGCGAAATCGCCCGGCATGGTGCCTCCTGATCGGCTCGTTTGGATGACGGCGCCGGACCCTATCACGCAGGCAATCGGGTGGGAATGGCGGTGGCTCAACCCTGCCCGGCGGAAAACGCGGAGGCCAGTTCGGCCATGCTTTCGAAGCGGTTGCTGATGCGCAACTCGGGATCTGCGGCAAGCGTGGCGCCGCCGCCGGATTTGCCCGCCCGGCGGTCGATCCAGGCGGTCTGCAAGCCCATGGCCAGAGCGGGCGCATGGTCGTGATAGAGGCTTTGTGCCACGTGCAGCAGCTCGCCGGGCGCGATGCCGCGTTCGTCGAGGCGTGCCAGCAGGTAGTCGAAATTGGCCCGCGCCGGCTTGTAGCTGCCGATGTCCTCGGCTGTGCATATAAGGTCAAATTCTATTGATAGTTGTGTATTGCTGCGGGCGAAGCTGGCGCGGTCCACATTCGACAGGATCGCCAGCTGGAAGTTCCGCTTGAGGCTGGCGAGCGCCGCCGCCGTGTCGGGAAAGGCCGGCCAGTCGCCAACCGAGGCGCCGAAAGCGTTCGCCTCCGCTGCGCTGGCCTCGGCATCGAACTCCTCGCCGAGCCCCCCCATAACCTTGGTCAAAACTTGCGGGTACGGCAGATCGGGGTGCTCCGCCTCGATGGCAGACTCATGGCGCGCGAAGGCGGCGAGCAGGGCCTCGGGCTCCGCGCCAGCCCGCGCCTGCCAAGTCGCCAGCGCGGCCAGAATGCCGCTCTCCCAGTCGATCAGCGTGCCGTAGCAGTCGAAACTGAGGGCTTTGATCATGGCCGGAGACTACCCGCGCGTACCGGCAACCGTCCAGCGCCTGTCTCATGGTGGTATGCTCGACGGTGCGAGATAATAGAGAGGAGGCCCGCGATGAGTGACTTGTTCGCCGGCGCCCGCCAACGCCTCGACGAGGCGGCGCGCCATCTCGACGTTCACGACGATGTCATGGAGCAATTGCGCTATCCCAAGGAGACCTTGGCGGCGACGCTTCACGTGCGCATGGATGACGGTTCCACGCGCTCGTTCAAGGCCTGGCGCTGTCGCTACAACGATAGCCGCGGGCCGACCAAGGGCGGCATTCGCTTTCACCCGGACGTCAATATCGACGAGGTCATGACGCTGGCCTTCTGGATGACCTTCAAATGCGCTGTCGCCAACATCCCTTACGGTGGTGGCAAGGGCGGCGTTGCGGTCGATGCCAAGGCGCTCTCGCGCACCGAGCTCGAGCGTTTGAGCCGCGCCTATGTGCAGGCCTTCGCGCGCTTCATCGGCCCCGACCGCGACGTTCCTGCGCCCGACATGTACACCAACGGCATCGTCATGGCCTGGATGGCGGACGAGTACAGCAAGATGGCCGATGCGCCGACGCCGGCTGTGATCACCGGCAAGCCATTGGCGCTCGGCGGTTCCGTCGGCCGTGGCGATGCGACGGGACGCGGCGGCTTTCTAGTGCTCAAGCGTCTGGAAAAGGAGCTCGGCATTGCACCCGGCAAGTCGCGCGTAGCTTTGCAGGGATTCGGCAATGCGGCCTACCACTGCGCGAGGCTGCTTCACGACGACGGCTACCGCATCGTCGGGCTGTCCGACTCGCGCTCCGCCGTGGTCGATCAGGACGGCATCGATCCCTACGCGGCGATGGCGCACAAGAGCGAGCACGGCAGCCTCGCCCGTCTCGCGGCCGAGACCGACAATGCGGGACTGTTGACCTGCGACTGCGATGTCTTGATCCCGGCGGCGCTTGAGAACCAGATCACCACAGACAATGCCGATGCTATCCAGGCCTCTGTGATACTCGAGCTCGCCAACGGCCCCACGTCGCCTGAAGCGGACCAAAAACTTGCTGAGGCAGGCAAGGTCGTGGTGCCCGACATCCTAGCCAATGCCGGCGGGGTCACGGTGTCCTATTTCGAATGGGTGCAAAACAAGT
>CAYPAX010000129.1:0-10875 GCA_964408735.1 uncultured Rhodospirillaceae bacterium
CGCGCAGCACCGCGATCGAGGCGTCGCGCATGATCTGATATTCCTTGTCGGTCAAGGTCAGGGCCGGCGCCACGGTGACGCTGTCGCCGGTGTGCACGCCCATGGGATCGACGTTCTCGATGGAGCATACGATGATGCAGTTGTCCGCGCGGTCGCGGATCACCTCCATCTCGTATTCCTTCCAGCCGATGATCGATTCCTCGATCAGCACCTCGTCGGTCGGCGAGGCGTCGAGGCCGGCCGTGACGATGCGCTCGAATTCCTCGCGATTATAGGCCACGCCGCCGCCAGTGCCGCCCAGGGTGAAGGAGGGCCGGATGATCACCGGCAGGCCGAGCTCGGCGAGCACCGCATGGCCCTCTTCGAGGCTGTGGGCGACCGCGCCGCGCGGTGTCTCGAGGCCGATACGCGCCATCGCGGCGGCGAACTGGTCGCGGTCCTCGGCCATGGCGATGGCTTCCTGGTTGGCGCCGATCAGGGCCACGCCGTAGCGTTCCAGGGTGCCGTCCTCGGCCAGGGCGAAGGCGGTGTTGAGGCCGGTCTGGCCGCCCATGGTGGGCAGCAGCGCATCGGGACGCTCGGCGGCGATGATCTTGGCCACCATCTCCGGCGTGATCGGCTCGATATAGGTGGCGTCGGCGGTGTCCGGGTCGGTCATGATGGTGGCCGGGTTCGAATTGACCAGCACCACGCGGTAACCTTCGTCCCTCAGCGCCTTGCAGGCCTGGGTGCCCGAATAGTCGAACTCGCAGGCCTGGCCAATGACGATCGGCCCGGCGCCGATCACCAGAATCGAATGGATGTCGTTTCGCTTGGGCATGCGTGTCCCGTCTCAGATGGAATTGTAGTTGCGATACCACTCGACGAAGCGGGGAATGCCTTCGTCGATGGCGGTACGGGGCTGGAAGCCGGTATCGCGCGTCAAGTCGTCGATATCGGCATAGGTCTCGGGCACGTCGCCCGGCTGCATCGGCAACAAGGTCTTCTCCGCGGTCTTTCCCAGGGCCTGCTCGATCAAGGCGATGAAGCGCAGCAGCGGCTCGGGCTGGTTGTTGCCGATATTGTAGAGGCGATGTGGTGCCGTAGTGCCGTTGTCCGCCGGCGGCCGCGCCAGCACCCTCAGCACGCCGTCGACGATGTCGTCGATATACGTGAAATCGCGGCGCATGTCGCCGTGATTGTAAACCGCGATGGGGCGGTTCTCGCTGATCGACTTGGTGAAGATGTAGGCGGCCATGTCCGGCCGGCCCCAAGGGCCGTAGACGGTGAAGAAGCGCAAGCCCGTCGAGGGAATGCGGAACAGATGGGCGTAGGTATGGCCCATGAGCTCGTCGGCGCGCTTGCTGGCGGCATAGAGCGAGACCGGCGTGTCGACGCGGTCGCTGGTGGCGAAAGGCTGCTTGGTGTTGCCGCCATAGACAGAGCTCGAGCTGGCATAGACCAAGTGCTCGAGCCCGTCTGTGGCGCGGCACATCTCGAGCACGATGACCTGGCCGGCGATGTTGCTGCGCACATAGTCCATGGGATGATCGAGGGAATGGCGCACGCCGGCCTGGGCGGCGAGGTGGACCACCGATCGCAAGGGCCTGGCAGCGGCGGCAGCGGCAGCCATGGCGGAGCCATCGGCGATGTCGGCCTGGTGAAAGGTGAACCCCTTGTGCCCTGCGATCCTCGCCAGCCGGGCGCGCTTCAGCGCCGGGTCGTAATAGGCGTTGAGATCGTCCACGCCATGCACCTGCTCGCCCTGTTCCAGCAGGGCCTGGCAGACGTGGGAGCCGATGAAGCCCGCGGCGCCGGTGACAAGAACGCTCACGAGGCTGGGCGTGCCAAGGGCCCTTCGGGCATGCGCAGGATGGCCTGCTCGTGGCCACGGTCGAAGGTGAAGATATGCGGCGGCATGCCCGAGAAGCCCTCGCCCTTGAGGGTGCGGTGATACAGGCTGGCCTCGTCATATGTCACCGGCCCGATGGTTTCGGGCAGGTCGAAGCGGCTGGTGATCAGCGAGGAATAGACGCAGCCCGTCATGCAGTCGGGCCAGGGGCTGATGATGCCGGCCATGCGCTCCACCAGCAGGGAGAAGTCGGCCGGCTCCGCCATGGTCGCGGTCTCGGCCAGGGCAAATCTGTTGGGGCCGCGCAGGCCGCCGGCGATGGTCATCACGATGTCGGAATCGCTGACCACCCGTGCCGCCGCCTTTTCGGAGTCGAAGCCGAAGGGAAAGGAATCGTCGATCATCAGCGTTCCCGGCCGCATCTTGTCGACATCGACCACCAGGGGCGAGGATGTCGCCGTGAGGATCAGCGTGCAGCGCTCGTACATCCAGTCGGGCAGTGAGGAATCGCGGTCGATGGTCACCACCTCGACCTCGCCGGGCAGCTCCGTCTTGAGCTGTTCCAGGCGGGCGCTCTTCTCGGGCACGTCGACGAGATAGATGCGCTGCGGCGGGTCCGCCTCGTTCAAGAGCTTGACGATGCCGGTGCCGATCGAGCCGACGCCCACAAAGGCCGCGGTCTCGTCCTCGTAGCACCGGCCGGCGCCTTCGAGGACGGTGGCGACGTTGAAGGCGAAAGCGGCAACCACGGCGGCGTGGCCGGTGGTCATCGAGAGTGCCGGCCCGCCTTCGGCTCTGACCGCCTCGGCAATGGCGCTGCCGAAGCCCGTGGCGGCGGGGATCATGCCGGTAAACGAAACGCAGCGCGCGCCGGCCCGGCGGCCGAGTTCGACGCCGGCCACGGCCGCGGCCACCGTCGCCGCGCGGTCTTCGAACAAGGTCATGTCGACGACCGGGATCAATATCGTGCCGACCCGGCCGTAGGGGCTCTCGAAAATGTGGGTCAGCAGCGGCTCGCCAGCCAAGGCTTCGGCGCATAGGGCGCGGGCGCTCTGCACTTCGCGCGCATGCAGCTCAAGGGACGGTCGCTCGGCAGGGAACGCCACCAGCGAGGCGGCATCGATCTGAGGCAGGGGCGCGGCGGTCATGATGGCTCCGAGGGCGGATTTGGACGCGGCGGGCGATCAATAGCACAGTGCCGCGCCCGCGGCGAGCCTGCAGCCTCGGCCTCAGGCGGTGGCGGCCAGGGCCTCTCCGGTCCAGGAGGCGTCCAACGGTGCCGATTCGAGGCACCAGTTGGCAGAATCGGCGAACAGGGCGTGCAGCACCGCGTTGTTGAGCGTATGGCCCGTGCAGCTTGCCTCGACCCGCGCCAGCAGTGGCGCACCGGCCAAATAGAGGTCGCCCAGGCAATCGAGCATCTTGTGGCGCACGAATTCGTCGGTGTAGCGCAGGCCGCCCTCGTTGAGCACCTCGCCATTGCCGACCACGACCGCGTTGTCGAGACTGCCGCCGCGGGCCAGGCCGGCCGCCCGCAGGGCGGCGATGTCGTCTGCCATGGCGAAGGTGCGGGCACGCGACAGCTCGCTCTTGAACAGGGTATCGTCGCAGACCGCGTCCAGGCTCTGACGCCCGATCACCGGATTGTCGAATTCGATTTCCAAGGCCATGGACAGGATCGGGGCGGGCAGCAGGGTTATGCATCCCGAGCCGTTCTCCGCCGTCACCGGGCGCAGCACCCGGATCCACTGTCGCGGTGCCGCCAGGACCTGCCGGCCGGCGCAGTCGAGCAGGAACACGAAGGGCTCGGAGCTGCCATCCATGACCGGCACCTCGGGGCCGTCGATCTCGACCTCGAGATTGTCGATGCCACAGCCCCAGGCCGCCGCCGTCAGATGCTCGACCGTAGCGACGCTGGCGTCGCTGTCGCCGCTGATGGTGGTGCCGAGACGAGTGTCGCTTACCGCATCGAAGCGCGCCGGCACGCGGGCCCCGGCGAGATCGGTACGCACGAACACGATCCCGCTCCCCGCCGCCGCCGGCTTCAAGGTCATGCGCACGGTCTCGCCGCCATGCAGGCCGATGCCCGCACAGCAGATGGACTCGCGAATCGTCGTTTGATGGCTTGCCGTCACCTGGTCCCCTATGGTCCCCACCATGCTTTGTGGCGGAGTCTCGTCACACCCAGCCCGGTTGAGGCCTGGAAGGGCTTGTAGCAAGCCCTTCGCAAACCCTCAAATCACTCTTTGTTACCGAATGTTACGGCCATCTCCTCAGTCAGGTCGATTGGCGGCGGAGGAAGGCCGGGATGTCGAGCAGGTCCTCCTCGGCAGTGGCCGGGGCCGTCGGTTCGGCCGGGGCCGGGGTTGCCACGCTGGCGGGGATCGGCGGTGCCGCCGGGGCGGCGGCCGCGCCTTCCAGAACCGGCTCGCGCACGGGTGCCGGCTGAGCCTGGGGGGCAGGCGCCGCGGCCGCCGGTGCCATGGCGGCCTCGGCCGGCCGGCCGCTGCGCTTCATCCAGTCGAACAGGCGCGGGCGGGGCGCCTCGGGCGTACCGTCAGCGACTGGTGCCTCGCTGGTCGCGACAGCCGGGGCCGGCTGCGGCGGGGCGGGTGCGATGCGGTCGGCACTGGGGCGTCCGGTCAGCACCGGCCGCTCCGCTTCCGGCTCGGGCAACGGCTGTACCTCGAGCACGGGCTGAGGCTCAGGCTGAGGCTGAGGCACCGGGTCGGCTGCCGGCGCCATAGCGACAGGGGTCTCGACCAAGGGGCTGGGCTGCATCGCCGGGGCGGGTGGGGCGCTTGCCAGAGGCGCTGCCAGCCGCTCCTTGCCAGCGAGCGCGCCTGCGTCGCCCTGGCCGTCGTCGATGCCGGTGGCCACGACCGATACCCGGATGTGCCCGGCAAGCTGGTCGTCGAAAGTCGAGCCGAAGATGATGTTCGCCTCCGGGTCGACCTGGTCGCGGATGTGGTTGCAGGCCTCGTCGACCTCGAACAGGGTCATGTCCGGGCCGCCGGTGATGTTGACCAGCACGCCGTGGGCGCCCTTGAGCGAGACGTCGTCGAGCAGCGGATTGTTGATCGCCGCTTCGGCCGCATCGAGCGAGCGCTTGTCGCCCTCGGCCTCGCCGGTGCCCATCATGGCCTTGCCCATTTCCATCATTACCGAGCGCACGTCGGCATAGTCGAGATTGATCAGGCCCGGCATCACCATGAGGTCGGTGACCCCGCGCACGCCGGAATAGAGCACGTCGTCGGCCATCTTGAAGGCGTCGGAGAAGGTGGTGCTCTCGGTGGCGATGCGGAACAGGTTCTGATTGGGGATGACGATCAAGGTGTCCACATGGGCCTGCAGCTCGTCGATGCCCGCTTCGGCGATGCGCATGCGATGCTTGCCCTCGAAGAGGAACGGCTTGGTCACCACGCCGACGGTGAGAATGCCGTGCTCGCGGGCGCGCTGGGCGATGATCGGTGCCGCACCGGTACCGGTTCCGCCACCCATGCCGCAGGTGATGAAGGCCATGTTGCTGCCTTGCAGATGGTCCTCGATATTGTCGAGGGCCTCTTCCGCGGCCTGGCGGCCGATATCCGGGCGGGCGCCGGCGCCGAGGCCCTGGGTCAGCGTGGTGCCGAGCTGGATGCGCCGCTCCGTGAGCCCTTGCGAAAGGGCCTGCGCATCGGTGTTGGCGACCACGAACTCGACCCCTTCGAGGTGCGAGGTGATCATGTTGTTGACCGCATTGCCGCCGGCGCCGCCGACACCGAAGACGGTGATTCTGGGCTTCAGCTCGTGGGTTGCGGGAACGCTCAGATTGATGGTCATTTTGGTCCCTCCGTGGAGTGTGCGTTGTGCGTTTGTTCCGGGGCTCGATGTGGGTTGTCTCAGAAGTTGTCCCTCAGCCATTGGCCGATGCGACCGAGACCGCGAGGGGGATCGCGGGCCAGCTCGCGCCGACGCTCGGCATTGGGGGAAGAGGTTTCGAAAGCGTGTTGCAGCAGGCCGGCGGCGACGGCGAAGGCCGGGCCGCTGGCGGATTCGGCAAGTCCCCGCAAGGCTCGCGGCCGGCCGAGCCGGACCGGGCTGCCGAGGATCTGGGCGGCAAGATCGGCAATGCCGTTCATCTGACTGGCGCCGCCGGTCAGCACCAGCCGGCGTCCGGCCAGCTCGGCGATGCCCGAGGCGGCAAGGCGGTCGCGCACCAGCTCGAGGGTTTCCTCGAGGCGGGGGCGGATGATGTCGATCAGTTGCGCCCGTGGCACCCGCTCGGTGCTGGCGCCGGCGATCTCGCCCTCGCCGATGGCGGGAACGTCGAGCAGGCGGCGGTCGTCGGCCGCGCCGGCAATGACAGTGCCGTGCAGGGTCTTGAGGCGTTCCGCGTCGGCCACGGGGGTGGCCAGGCCGCGGGCGATGTCGTTGGTGACATGGGCACCGCCGACGGGCACGCAATCCGCATGCACCAGGCGGTCGCCGTGGAAGACGGCGATCGAGGTCGTGCCGGCGCCGAGATCGACGCAGACCGCGCCCAGCGCGCGCTCGTCCTCGGCCAATACCGACTGGCCGGCGGCATAGGCCGAGAGCACCAGATCGTCCACATCGAGGTGGCAGCGCGTCAGGCAGGTCGAGAGATTGCGCACCGCGCCGCGGCCGGCGGTCGCCACGTGCATGGTCACCGAGAGCCGGTCGCCGAACAGCCCGCGCGGATCGCGAATGCCATTCACGCCATCGATGCCATAGGCCACGGGCAGCGCGTGCACGACGGTGCGGTCGGCCGGGGCGGGCTGGCGCTGGGCGAGATCATGGATGCGGCGCATGTCGGCTTCGCCGACCTCGTGGCCGCCGATCTCGACCTCGACCGAGAAGCGCCGCGACTGGGGCTGACCACAGGACAGCCCGATAACGGCTGAGCGAACCGTTTCGCCGGCCATGCTTTCGGCAGCGTGCACCGCCTCGCGCACGGCCTCTTCGGCGGCTGCGAGGTCGATCACCGCGCCGTTGCGCAGGCCGCGGCTGACCTTGTGGCCGACGCCCAGGACATGCAGCAGGCCGTTGCCCTCGTCCTCGGCGATCAGACAGGCGATCTTGGCGGTGCCCACGTCGAGGGCGACGATCAGGCCGTCGGTGCTAGTGCGCATGGCCCCCTCCTTGGCTTCTGCTCATGCGTCGGTCTCCGCGCCCGGTGCGGGGATCACCGCGTCCTCGGCCGGCCGTACGACCAGTCTGTCGGCATGTCTGAGGTCGAGCACGACCAGGGCGCGGTCGAGAATGCCGTCGCGCCGTTGCAACCGCGCCAGGCGTTGCCAGGCGGCGGCGAGGCCGTGTTCGGGAAGCTTGACCTTGAGCCGGTCGTCGATGTTGAGCGTCCAGCGCCGCCGCCCCACCCAGGTGGCGGCGGTGACCCGGGCGGCCATTTCCGGCTCGACGGCCAGCACGCTCAGCAATTCGGGCAGGGCGCGCGGCGCGCCGTCGCCGACGGCCAGCGGCAGGGCGGCAAAGCGTTGCAGGCTGTCCTCGGTCAAGACGGTGCCACGGCGGTCGACCAGTGCCATTCGCCCCTGAAATTGCCAAAGGGCGAGGGGTCGGCGCTCGACGATGCGCACATAAAGCGTATCCGGCAGCCGGCGCTCGACGCTCGCCGCGGCGACCCAGGACAGCGCCTCCAGGCGCGCCCGCGCGGCATCGAGATCGAGCACGAGAATGGCGTCGCCACGCGCGACGCCGAGCGCTGCGCGCAGGTGCTCCAGCGAGACATGGCTGCGCCCGACGACGAAGATCTCGTCTACCGCCAGGCCGGCATCGACACTGGCCGCCACGGCCCAGCTTTGCGCATCGCCGGCGACGTCGTGAACCAGCCCGCTGCGCCAAAGCTGGGCGCCACCACCCAGCAGCAGAAGGATCGCCGCCAATGCCGCGAGCTGGCGCAGACGGCGGCGGTCGAGGCGAATGCGGCGGCGTTGCGTCGCTTTGCGCGGCTTGGTCTTGGTCTTGCGCACGGCCTTGGCCTTGCCGGCAGCCGCCTTGCGCGGCGCCGTACGGGACACGCGGTCCGCCCGCCTTGCCCTCAAGCCCGGCATAGCGCGTCCTCCAGCATCCAGTCGACCAGCTCGCCGAAGCCGATGCCCGCATGGGCGGCGATCTCGGGAACCAGCGACAGCGGCGTCATGCCGGGCTGGGTGTTGATCTCCAACAGGCGCAGTCCCATGCCCTGGTCGCTGTCGTCGTAGCGGAAGTCGGCCCGGCTGACGCCCTCGCAGCCCAGCGCCCGGTGGGCGCGCTCGGCGATGTCGAGGGCGGCGGTGTAATCGCGCTCCGGCATCGGCGCCGGGATCAGGTGTTCGGCCCGGCCTTCGACATATTTGGCGTCGTAGTCGTAGAAGCCGTCATGGGGGCGGATCTCCAGAACGCCGAGCGGCTTGTCGCCCATCACCGCGACGGTGATCTCGCGGCCCGGCACATAGGCCTCGACCATGATCTCGCCACCATAGGGCCAGGGCTCGGTCTCGAACGGCGGCGGCGCGTCGTCGCCGAGCACCAGGCGCACGCCGACGCTGGAGCCCTCGTCGATCGGCTTGAGCACATAGGGCCGCCGCATGGGATGGCCGGCCAGCGCCTCGTCGCGGGTCACTATGCGGCTGGCGGCGACGGGGATGCCGGCTTCCTGGAACAGGCGCTTGGCCACCGGCTTGTTCATGGCCAAAGCGGAGGCCAGCACGCCGGAATGGCTGTAGGGGATGTCGATCAGCTCGCAAAGGCCCTGAACGCAACCGTCCTCGCCATATTGGCCGTGCAGGGCGTTGAAGATGACGTCCACGTAGGGGCGCATCTGCGTCAGCTTGGTGGCGATATCGCGCCCGACATCGATTGCCGTGGCACTGTGCCCAAGACCCGAGAGGGCCTCGACGACTGCCGCGCCGCTGACCAGCGAAACCTCGCGCTCGGCGGAAAAGCCGCCCATCAGCACTGCCACCCGATGCGTCATGGGGCGCCTCCGCCCGCCTTGCCGAGGCGGCGGATCTCCCAGTCGAGGGTGATGCCGGTGGCCTCGCGCACGCGTTCGCGCACGATCTCGCCCAGCGCCTCGAGATCGGCGGCCGTGGCGTCACCGGTGTTGACGAGGAAGTTGCAATGCTTCTCCGAGACCTGCGCGCCGCCAAGCGTAAGCCCACGGCAGCCGGCGCGCTCGATGAGCTCCCAGGCCTTGGCGCCGGCCGGCGGGTTGGCGAAGGTGCTGCCGCCTGTCCGCGCCCGGATCGGCTGGCTCTCTTCGCGCGCCGCGGCGATTTCGCGCATGCGCGCGTCTATCTCGTCATAGTCGCCGGGCTCGCCCATGAGCGTCGCCGCGGTGCAGATCCAGCCCTCGGGCAGGGCGCTGCGGCGATAGGCGAAGCCGAGCTCGTCGGCCGCCAGCTCGTGCACGGCGCCCGTGGTATCGAGGGCCTCGACGCTTGACACGACATCGGCCAGCTCGCGGCCGTAGGCGCCGGCATTCATGCGCACCGCGCCGCCGATAGTGCCGGGCACGCCGATGAGAAACTCGAGGCCCGTCACGCTGGCCTCGCAGGCCATGCGCGCCACCATCTTGTCCGGTGCGCCGGCGCCGGCGCGAACCCTGCCGCCTTCGACCTCGACGCTCATGAAGCCGCGACCGAGGCGGATCACCACGCCGTCGATGCCGCCATCGCGGATGATCACGTTGGAGCAGGTGCCGAGCACGGTTATCGGCACATCGGCGGGACACGCGGCAAGGAAGGTCGCCAGGTCGTCGCGGTCGGCGGGCTCGAACAACACTTCGGCAGGCCCGCCGACACGGAACCAGCTGGTGCGGTGCAGGGGCACGGCCGCGCGCATCTCACCGCGCACCGTCGGCAGCCTGTCGATCAGCCGCGTCATGGTCGCCGCCATCATTGGCCACCTCCGACGGCATGCGGTGGCGCGGACAGGGCCGTGAGGCGAGCCGGCAGCTCGTTGGCCCACAGACTGATGCTGCCGGCGCCGAGGCAGATCACCAGGTCGCCATCCTCGGCGATCCCGGCGACGGTCTGCGCCAGCAAGGCTTCGTCCTCAAGGGCGACGACGGCACGATGGCCGCGGGCGCGCAGGCCCTCGGCCAGGCTGTCGCGGTCGAAGCCTGCGATCGGCGCCTCGCCGGCGGCGAAGACATCGGCGACGACCACCGCGTCGGCATCGTTGAAGCAGGAGCAGAATTCCTCGAAGAGATCGCGCAGGCGGGTATAGCGGTGGGGCTGGACGACGGCGATGACGCGGCCCTCGGCCACCTCGCGCGCGGCATTGAGCACGGCGGCGATCTCCACCGGGTGGTGGGCGTAATCGTCGACCACGCTGACGCCCGCAGCCGTGCCGACGCGGGTGAAGCGCCGGCGCACGCCTTCGAAGTTCGACAGCGCGGCGCGGATGATATCCTCGCCGATGCCCATCTCGGTGGCGATGGCGATCATGGCCAGGGCGTTCTGCACATTGTGGGCGCCGGGCATGCGTAGAATCAGGTTTTGCAGAACCCGCTCGCCGTCGCCGCCGCGCCGGTTGACGGCGACATCGAAGCGCATGCCTTCGGGCACGGCCTGTACGTCCAGCGCCCGCACGTCGGCCTGGGGGCTGCTGCCGTATGTGACGATACGGCGATCCGACACGCGGCCGATCATCGCCTGGACTTCCGGATGGTCGATGCAGAGCGTGGCGAAGCCGTAGAAGGGGATATTCTCGACGAAACTCTGGAAGGCGGCGCGCAGGGTGTCGAAATCGCCGTAGAACTCCATATGCTCCGGATCGATATTGGTGACCACGGCAATGGTTGCCGGCAGGCGCACGAAGGTGCCGTCGGATTCGTCGGCCTCGACCACCATCCATTCGCCGGCGCCGAGGCGGGCGTTGGTGCCGTAGGCGTTTATGATGCCGCCATTTATCACCGTGGGGTCGTGTCCCGCCGCGTCGAGCAGTGCCGCGACCATCGAGGTGGTGGTGGTCTTGCCATGGGTGCCGCCGACCGCGATCGACCATTTGAGGCGCATCAGCTCGGCCAGCATCTCGGC
>CAYPAX010000130.1:0-10674 GCA_964408735.1 uncultured Rhodospirillaceae bacterium
ACCTACGGAACCGTCGTTGCCTAACAAAATGTGCGAAAGATTCTGGACACTACCCTCGCTTTCGAACCACGGGCGCTTGGCGACCCAGGCTCGGGTGCGCCAGCTCGGGTGGGGCAACGGTATTGTGGCGGGCAGATGCGCTCGCCAATCGGCTACAACGGCGCCGACGCCGGCCCTGGCGGCGCGGCCGAGATAGTGCTTTTGGGCATAGCCGCCGACCAGCAGGGTCAGCGCGATCGCCGGCAGTGCCGCCAGCACGCGGCCATGCCACGCCGGTGCGCATTCGGGCATGGGCGGTGCGTCGCCGCCTTTCGGATTGCGGCCGGGATAGCACAGGCCCATGGGCATGATGGCGATGCGGTTTTGGTCGTAGAAGAGCGCTTTGTCGATGCCGAGCCAGCCGCGCAGGCGGTCGCCCGACGGGTCGTCGAAGGGGGTGCCCGAAGCGTGCACCCGCGTGCCCGGCGCCTGGCCGATGATGAGCAAGCGCGCACTGGCGGCGGCCCGCAGCACCGGGCGCGGGCCGAGCGGCAGGCGATCGGCGCAAAGGCGGCAGGCGCGGGCCTCGGCCAGCACGGTATCGAGGCTGTCCGCCATCAGTCGCGCAAGGGATAGACGGCGGCACGAGCATAGTCCGCGCCGGCCGCGCCGAGGTGGCTTTCGAACAGCACCACCTCTTCGACCATGAAGCCTTCCCAGCGCTCCTCGGCGAGCACGGAAAGCTGCTGCCCCACCGCTTCCGGGTCGGCGCCCTTGAGGCGCGCGAGAGTGATATGCGGTGAGAACTTGCGCCGATCCGGCGCCACATCCGCCGTGGCAAGCCGCGTTACCACCTGCATGCGCAGGGCCGATAGCGCGGGCGTCGGCGCGACCGCGATATGCAGCGAGCGCAGGCGCCGGGCGGGGCCGAAGGCGCCGGGCTCGCCCAGGCTCACGGTGAACGGCGCGGCACGGAGCCCGCTCAGCGCCGCGTCGATGTCACGCGCCTGGACACCATCGACCTCGCCGATGAAGCGCAGGGTTACGTGGATGTTGTCCGCCGCCACCCAGCGCGCGCCGCGCAGGCCGCCTTCGGTTCCCGCCAGGCGCTTGCGCAACGCGGCCGGCGGCGCGATGGCGACGAACAGACGGTGATTCACTTCTCAGCCCTTGCGCGCGCCGTGCAGAATGGCGCGGAGATGGCCGTGCAGGTGCCAGGACAGGCGCTCGTAGCGGCGCAGCAGGGCGCGGATTTCGTCCTCGTCGATATTTCCGTCGCATGCGACCTCTTCGGCAAGAGTGCGCTTCAGGCCCGTCTCGAGCCGCTGCACCATGCGCTCGGTCTGGTCGACGAGGTCGCTCAGGGCATCCGCGCCGGCGCGCGCGTCGCCATGGCGGGCCGCATCGGCGCGGGCGACCTGCTCCGCATCCTGGGCCGCCTTGAGGCGGCTGAAGGTCTCGAACGGTGTCAGCTTCTCGTCCATTGCCCACCACGGTAGCGCCTCGCGCCAAGCGCCGAAAGCCCGAATGCTGCTATAAGGATCCAAACTACAAGGAGTGGTGCATCGTGGAGATTGGAGAACAGGCTGCGGCGTTTACGGTCAGCGCGGTAAACCGCGAGGGTCAGGTTGGCTTGGCTGATTACCTCGGGCGCAGCGCCCTGTTGCTCGGGCTTTTTCGCGGGCTGCACTGCCCCTTCTGCCGCCGCCAGGTCATTCAGATGAACGGCTACCGCGAGCGCTTGCAGGGACTAGGGGTAGAGCCCCTGGCTGTGGTCAATACGGAGCCGGATCGCGGGCGGCTTTATTATGGTCGCCTCGGCCTCGCCATGACCGTCGCGGCGGATGCCGACTGGGTCACCCACCACGCCTACGGCCTGCGCCGGCCGGAAGTGACGGAGGGCAAGACCGATTGGCCGCGTGCCATCAATCTCGAGGAATTTCTCGCCGTCCGCGTCAACCCCACCAACGAGATGCCGCAGGCCGTCTCGCCGCTCGAAGGCAACGAGGTGCTGAACCGCATCGACGGCTTCGAGCTCAACGATGTGGACAGACGCATCCAGGGCGACCACGGCATGACCGGCGCCGGCTATGCGCTGATCGACAAGGCCGGCGTGCTGCGCTGGCGCTGGCTGCAAGGCGACGCCGGCCTCGACGAGCTGGTGCGCTTCCCCTCGGAACAAACCATTTTCGATGAGGCCGCGGCCTTGTAGGCGCTATGCCTCGACGAATCCGGCGACGTGCTCGCGCTGCTCCGCGCGCGGCTTGAGGATCAGGCTGAGGCCGACGAAGACGACCAGGTTGGCGGCGAAGGCGATCATGCCGGGGTTGATGTCGAAGGGGGCCGCCTCGACGCCGAACTGGAGATAGGCGTTGGTCGCCGCGCCCGCCGCCAGCCCGCCGATGGCGCCCTCGCGGGTGGCGCGGCGCCAATAGAGCGCGCCGTAGACCGGCGGGGCGAGCTGGATGATGTAGCCATAGGCGCCGAGCAAGAGCTGGATCAAGCCTTCGCCGCCGAAGATCGCCAGGTAATAGGCGGCGCCGCCGACCGCGACCACGGCCAGGCGCATGACCAGCAATTGTGTGCGATCGGCCATGTCGGGCTTGAGCGGCAGGATGATGTCGCGGCCGACCGATACGGAAGCGCCGTGACTGATGGCGTCCGACGACGACATCGCCGCGGCCAGGGCACCGGCGCCGATGAGGCCGTAGACCAGGCCCGAGGCGCCGAGCTCGTGGGTGATGAGATAGGGCAGGACCTGGTCCGGCTTGTCGATGGCGTCCGGCGGCACCACGCCGATGGCGGCGAAGCCGATGAACAGCACCGGCACCAGGAACAGCGCGAAGATCGGATAGGCCAGCACCGTGAGCTTGATGCGCTTCTCGCTGGTCGTATAGGACTTGGTGAAGAGATGCGGCCACATCACGAAGCCGATGGTCGAGATGATCACCGCCGAGGAGAAGGCGGTCGCCGACATCACCGAGCCTTCCCTGCCGATGAGCAGAAAATCGGGCCGCTCGGCGGCAATGGCGGCGAACATGGTTTCGGTGCCGCCGTGCAAGGTTAGTACAAGGTAGAGGCCGAGGATCCAGGCGATCACCAGCATAAGGATAGCCTGCAAAACATCCGACCAGGCGGCACCGCGCACGCCGCTCGTCACCACATAGACGACGACGATGCCGTAGGCCAGCAGCGCCCCGGCCCAGAACGGAATGTGGCCCTCGGTCAGCACGTTGAAGACATAGGCCATGCCCTTGATCTGCAAGGTCAAATACTGGATGAATGCGAGCACCGAGACGATGCCGACCAGCACCACCAGCAAGCGCGAGCGATAGCGGTCGCCGAGCAGGTCGCCCATGCTGAAATAGTCCCGCGCCGCCCCCAGCCGCGCCACCTTTGGCCCGATCAGGTACCAGGGCAGCAGGCCCAACGCCGCATAGGCGAGGATGTAGAAGGCCGCCGCCCCCTTGGCATAGGCCCAGCCCGGCCCGCCGAGAAAGGCGAAGGCCGAGAAGATGGTGCCGCCCATGAGAAACCACATCACCACCAGCCCCAGCCCGCGGTCGGCGACCGCATATTCCGAGACCGAGAAGTGCGAGCGCCCGCGCCCCGCCGCCAGGCCGAGGCCGAAGGCGAACACCAGATAGGCGCCCATCGCTGCCAGCGCGATATGCCAGGCCGCCATGCTCTAGCGCCCCCCACCGTGCTCGTAGCGGTAGAAGGCCACCAGCACCACGAACTCGACCATGATCCAGCCCACCACCCAGGCCATGGAGAAGGGCAGGCCGAGCACCATCGGCTCGACGCGGTTGCCGATGGCAAACAGCGGAAACACCATCACCGCCATCATGGCGACGACAAAGACCACAAACGCGCGAGGCGCGCGCCGCACCGATTGTTCCGCTTCCATAACCGTTCCCCCAGTCTGGTCCCAGTGGATGGTAAGCGCATTGCCGGTGCCGGCGCAATGCGGCAGCGCCAAGGCTTGCGGCCCCGCAGGACGGGCACTATTTCAGCTCGTCCAATAGCGCCTTCGCAGCAATTAGGTCAGGGGTATCGAAACCCTCGGTGAACCAGTCATAGACGGGCGCGAGGAGGTCGCGCGCCTCATGGGTCTTGCCTTGGGATTGCCAGAGACGTGCGAGGGTCCGGGAGGCCTGCAATTCATTCATGCGATATTGGCACTCCTTTGCGATTCGTATCGTCTCCAAGAGCAGTCTTTCCGCCTCGCTTGCCTGGGCACCGTGGCGGGCGATATCGACTTCCGCTTGAATACAAGACGCCTGTAGAAAATAGTCCTTTCCGTTATTGCGCTCGATGTAAGGCACGACACCAGCTATCACTTCGTTGGCACCATCAAGATCGCCCATCACGAAATGTGCCTTGGCCAGGCACATTTCTGCCAAGCTGCTGATATAGTCGGACCCGGTCGCCTTGCCGAATTCGAGGCTTTCGGAAATCTCTTCGAAGCCGCCAGCCGACTGCCCCATCGCGACGTGCGCGTGGCCAAGCAACGGCAACGACACATTCAGCCAGAACGGTATGTTCTGCGCCCCGGAATATTCGGTATTCTTTGCCGTGCGATCCAATACGGTCTGCCTGTCACCCAGCAAGAAGGACCCGAAGGACGTAATCTGCAGTGCTTGCGCGATCGAAAACGGATGTCCGCCCTGGGTTGCGATTTCGATCGCCTGAAGTCCGAGTGCCCGGGCCTTGTCGGCATATCCCAGGACAGCTTGACTCCACGACAGCCAAGCCAAAACGGTGGTTTCGATATCCATCCCCAAGAGTTGCAGCGCCGCGTCGCGATGGCGACCGCGGTCATAGGCCGCCAGCATGTCTTCCATTATTCTTGCACCCTCCAAGCCGCGGCCAACATGCAAGAGAATGCAGCCATATAAGCCCGAGGAAACTATTGCCAGATCGGCATCTCAGGAATCCCGGGCCGTCTGCCAGGCGCGCTCGTAGAAGTCGGCCGCGGCCGGGACACCGCCGGCAAGCCAATGATAGCCGGCGGTTACGGACAGTATCGAGACCTGTTCCGCTGCACTGCCTGCATAGCCAAGCAGTTCGCCCGCACGCCGCATGGCGTTGCCGGTCTCGTGGGCGCCGAAGCCAATCGTGTTCTGGTAGGACAAGCCGAGAAGCGTTTGCAGGCCGACCTCCATTTGGCCGCGAACAGCTTCCTCGTCGATCTGCGGCAACAGGTCGATCGCTGTCGTGATGTTGGTGATCGCCTCGGCGTAAGACGAGGCGAGAAATGCTGCCTGACCGGCCTGGTGCCATGCCGGGATGGCTCGATCGTACAGGCCTGCCTCGGTGAGGTGATGCGCGAGAAGGGCAGGCTCGGCCGCAACCTGGCCGGGGAAATGCTCGCCAAGTGCCGACGCGATCGTCTGGTGCAACTGCTGTCGCCGGCTCTTGAGCAAGGTTTCGTAGGCCGAATCCTGCACTAGCGCGTGCTTGAAGGTGTAGGCGGCATCGGCGCCGCTGCCGCGTCTAAAAACCAACTCGCTACTTACCAATTGCTGCAGTGCGTCCTGGAGCTCGTTGTCATGCAGCGGCGAAACCGCGGACAGCAGCTCGTAGGAAAACTCACGGCCGATACAGGCGGCGACTTGCGCCACCTCTTTGACCGGGCTGAGGCGGTCGAGGCGCGCCATCAGGCTATCCTGCAACGTGGCCGGGATGGCGAGCGGCGGCAACGGGCCGTCGAGGACGTAGCGGTCGTCCCGCTCGCTCAGAAACCCGGCTTCGAGAACGGTTTTGGTAAGCTCTTCCACAAACAACGGAATTCCATCGGTCTTGGCCACGATCTGGTCGAGCACTTCGTCGGGCAAGGGCTTGCCGCCGGTAACCCGCGCCACCATCTGGGCGCCCTGGCGGCGCCCGAGCCGCGCCAGGCTTTGCGCGGTGAGGTGCGGCGCTTCGCTCCAAGGCGATGCAAACTCGGGCCGGTGAGTGATGACCAGCAAGACCTTCGCCTCGCGGATTGCGTCGATTACCGCGCCCAGCACTTCGAGGGTGGTGGAATCACACCAATGTACGTCTTCGAACAGAATCAACACCGTCCGGTCCGTGGCCAAGGCGACAATCCGCGCCGCCAAGGCGGCAATGGTGTCATCCTTCTGGCGCTGGGGCGATAGCGCGAGCGGTGGATAGCGGTCGACCGGCAAGGACATCATCGCTGCGATCAGTGCGGCCGTTCGCTTCGCGTCTCCAACGTCTCCCGCGAGCAGGGCTTCGAGCTTGTCGAGCTTTTGCTCCGCCGAATCGTCCCTGTCGAACCCCGCCGTGCGCTCCAGTTGACCGATGATCGGATAGAAGGCCGAGCTCGCGTAATAGGGCGAGCACTGATAGCGCAGTTGCGTGTGCGCCTCGCCGGTGAGCCGTTCGGTGAGAACCTGCAGGAGGCGGCTCTTGCCAATGCCCGGCTCGCCGGACAGCACCACCGCCTGGCCTTCGCCGTCCGCCGCCCTGTCCCAGCGGTCGAGAAGCATCGCAGTCTCGCTTTCGCGCCCCGCCAGCGGCGTGAGCGCCATGCCGCGCGCCGCCTCGAAGCGGCTTTCCGCCACCGCCTCGCCGAGCACCCGGTGCACGGTCAGCCCCCCGCTCACCCCCTTGGCGTCCCGGATGCCGAGGTCTTCGAGCGTGAAGGCGCCGCCGAGCAGCCGCCGCGTCGCCTGGGCGATGGCTACCGTTCCTGGCTCGGCAATCGCCTGGACGCGGGCCGCCACGTTCGGTGTCTCGCCGATCGCAAGCTCTGATTCGGCTCCACTTTCGCCCACCACCACCAGGCCGGTGGCGATGCCAACGCGGATTTCGAGCGGCGACTTGGCTTCCAGGGTGGCGACCGACTCGATGGTCTCGAGTGCTGCGCGAACGGAGCGCGCGGCATCGTCCTCATGCGCCCGCGGCCAACCGAAATATGCCATCACCCCGTCGCCGAGATATTGCGCTACGTATCCTTCATAGCGAGCTATGACATCCGTACAAGCCTTGCGATAGGCGCCGATCACGCCGCGCAGCTCCTCCGGATCAAGCGTCTCCGACAGCGCCGTCGAGCCCACCAGATCGCAGAACATTACCGTTATCTGACGCCGTTCCGCCTCGCGCCTCGGCGCAGGCGCTTCAGGCCGTGGCAGGGATACTCCGTCAACGGATGCAGATAGCTGCTTGATTGCGCCGAGCAACACACGGCGATGGCCGAGAGAAGTGACACCGACGTCTCTTAGGTCTTGGTCGCTAAGCTCGGGGAGCGCGCGAGCATCAATGTCGTTCTCTTCGAACACATCGGCGTATTGGCTCAGGTCAAGTCCTTCCAGCCAAGCGCGCACGTCTGACATTTGCCTACCCCCACGTGCATATTACACGCTTTCGGCTCGGTCGCCATGCGCTCATACCGTATCGGCCGGAATTTCGGCTTAGGGCTGTCTCCCATTCTCCTGACCGATGTTTCCCATTGTGCCGGCCCGACCACTCCCGATCAGGCCAGGAAGAAGGGCCGGCCGAGCACCATGGGCTCGACGCGATTGCCGATGGCAAACAGCGGAAACACCATCACCGCCATCATGGCGATGACAAAGATCCCATAAGCGCGGCTCGCGCGGCGCACCGGTTGTTCCGCTTCCATGCTCACCCCCTCCATGCTGTGCCGGGGAATGGTAGGTACGGGCGCAATGTGGCTGGCCTTTGGAGCCTCGACCTGGTGCGCTGAGCGTCACAGCGCCTCAATGTGCGCCTTCACGTCGGCCATGGCAGGCGCCAGGTCCGCGTAATCGGCCTCGATAGCCTGCCAGTCGTCGGCCTTGCCGGCCGTCTCCAGAGACTCGCAGAGATCGGCGAGGGCGTCGGCGCCGATGGCTCGCGAGGCGGATTTCAGTTTGTGAGCCGCGGCACCCATGTCGGCCGTCGAGCGTTCGCCATAGGCGGCGGCCATCTCGGCTACGATATCCTGCGCCGGCTCGAGATAGTCGCGCAGGATATCCGCGATCAGCTGGGCATCGTCGCCGAAGCTGTCGCGCAGGAAGGCGGGATCGACAACCGCGCCCTCGTCTCTTGGCGTGGCAATCACCGGCTCGACCGCTGCCGCCCCGCCGCCGCTGCCCGCCGGCATCCATTTCTCCAGCGTCGCCTTCAAGTCCGGCATCGCCACCGGCTTCGCCAGATAGTCGTCCATGCCCGCGGCGATGCAGCGCTCGGCCTCGCCCTGCAGCGCGTTCGCCGTGATCGCCACGATGCGCGCGCGCGCCGATTTGTCGACCTCGCCGCTGCGGATCGCCAGCGTCAGCTCGAAGCCGTCCATGTTCGGCATATGACAGTCGGTCAAGAGCAAGGCATAGGGCTTAGATTGCCAGGCTGCCAGCGCCAGGGCGCCATCGTCGGCAATCTCGCAGGCGTAGCCGAGCGTCGCAAGCTGGCGGCGGATGACGTCCTGGTTGGTGACGTTGTCCTCGGCCAGCAGGATCAGCTCGCCGCGCGCCAGCGCGTCTTCCGGCGTCGGCGCCTGGCGCGCCACCAGGGTCTCGGCTTCGAATTGATCATCGACATCCGGGCTGGCCAGGCCGCCGGCGATGGCCACCGCCCGAGCCAAGGCCTGGCGGCGGATCGGATTAGCCTCGAGAAAGATCGAATCCTCGAGCTGCTCCTGCCCGTCCCTGGCCATGCCCGCGAGGACCAGGCGCGGGCGCGGCGCCTGGAACTGCTGGCGCAGCAGATCGTCGAGCTCGACCGCCTTGGCCATCGACCAGCCGTCCGTCAGCACCACGATGTCGCATGACGGCTCGACCTTGGCCGCGTGATGGGCCGCGGCCAGCGGCTCGTCCGATGCCATGGCACCGAGTGCCGCACCCGCCGCCGCCAAATAGCTCTCGCAAACCGTGCGCTGGGCATTGCTCAGGCCCGCCACCATGACAGAGAGGCTGGAGAGATCGAACGTCCGCTCTCTCGCGCGGCGCTCCTCGGCAACCTTGAACGGCACGGTGACGGAGAATGTCGAGCCCTCGCCGAGCCTGCTCTCGACGGCGATCCCGCCGCCCATCATCTCGGTCAGGCGCTGGCAGATGGTGAGCCCCAACCCGGTGCCGCCGAAGCGCCGCGTGGTCGAGGTCTCGGCCTGGCTGAAGGCCCTGAAGAGCTTGGCCTGGCCCTCCTCGGAGATGCCGATGCCCTGGTCAGCAATCGAAAAGCGCACGGCCAGGCCGCCATTCTCGACCGGCTCGGCGCGCGCCACGACCTCGCCCTCGTCAGTGAACTTGATGGCGTTGCCGATCAGGTTGAACAGAATCTGGCGCACCCGCACCGGGTCGCCGAGCACGAAGGGCGGGATATTCGGATCGACATAGGTAATGAGCCGAACACCCTTGTTGGCGGCATTGATGCCCAGCGTCGCGGCCGCGCCTTCGACGACATCGCTCACCGACATGGCGATCTCCTCGATCTCCAGCTTGCCAGCTTCGATCTTGGAGAAATCGAGTATGTCGTTGATGATCGTGAGCAGCGAATTGCCCGAATCGCGAATGGTATTCAGCATCTGCCGCTGATCGCTACCCAACTCGGTCTGCGCCAGCAAATCGGCCATGCCGATGACCCCGTTCATCGGCGTGCGGATCTCATGGCTCATGGTTGCCAGGAACGTCGCCTTGGCCTGGGTCGCCGCCTCGGCCGCCTCCTTGGCCTCGAGAATCAACTCCTCGGCCTCTTTGCGCTCGGTGATGTCGATATGCCAGTTCAGAAAGACGTCCTCGCCAGCATAAATCATATGAGCCCGCACGATGAGAGACCACCATGTCGTCCCATCGAGCCGCCGCCGCTTCGCCTCCACAGACACGAGTGGCTGCTCAGCGGCAAATTCGGCCCTGACACGGGCGAAATCGTCCGGATCGACATAGGTATCTTCCTGGCGCACGTCGTTAAGCTCAGCTTCGGAACCGGCGCCGAACATCGCCAGGAAACGGGGATTCATATAACGACGCTTGTATTCCTGCTTCGAGACGATGGCGATACCGAGAGGGCTATTGTCGAGAATGGTGCGCAGGTTCTGCTCGCTTTGCCGCAGACCATCCTCGGCATGCTTGCGCTCCGTGATGTCCGTCAGGACCGTGACCACGCCACCGCTTTCGATTGGCAAGCGTCGAAACTCTAGCACCCTCCCAGTTTTGAGGACGCGCTCGAAACTGGCCGGCTTGCCGGCACGATTGTCGGCAAGAGAGGCCTGAAAATCCTCGTACGAAAAATCTCCGCGTTGCAGCTGATATCGCAGACCGGATTCAAAATCGCCACCCACGCGAATCAAATCGTCCGGAACGCCTGTCAGCTCCACATAGCGATCGTTGAAGGTTACATAGCGAAGGTCGCGGTCGAGCGCGAAGATGCCATCCGACATGTTGTCAAGCGCCAGCCGAAGCTGCGCTTCCTTCGACTTTATTTCCTCTTCCGAGCGCTTGCGCTCGGTGATGTCGGTGTAGGTGATGACCAGGCCACCATCGGCGGTCGGCTGGGCGAGAACGTCATAGGTTCGGTCGCCAAAGTAGCTGACTTCGCTGCGGCTGGCCTTTCCGCTCCACAAATACTCAACGCGCCGCTGCGCCAGCTCGGTCGGGTCCGTATCGCCATAGTCGCCGCGCCGCGCGTTGTGCTCGGTGAGGTGGTCCCAGAAAATCGGACAGGGAGTTAAGGTGTATTCCACCGGATAGG
>CAYPAX010000131.1:0-10606 GCA_964408735.1 uncultured Rhodospirillaceae bacterium
AGAATCAGACACAGCGACACGCGTCCAGAGCAGACTTCGTCAACGGGCTGTTAGCTCGGCCGAGGCGCGCTCGGATTGCGGTTGAGCGCTACTGTTCTTAGCGACATCGTCGAGACCCGCCTTGAAGAGGTATGTCTGTGCCCCGACGGTTCCGCCCAGCGCCAGCAACATGATCAGGGTGATCATGAAATTGCGCGTACTGCCGCGGCGCATGCGAAGCATCGCCTCGGACATCGCCTCTATCGGGTCGACGCTCTTATCTGAATCATCTGCCATGAACAGGCAATATGGCCCTGTCCGGCCACAAAACCACTGAAATAAAGGGGGAAATGGCGGGAGTGACGGGACTCGAACCCGCGGCCTCTGGCGTGACAGGCCAGCGCTCTAACCAACTGAGCTACACCCCCCAGGAAGATGACCGGTCTCTACGCCAGCCTCCGCCCCCTGTCAAGAACAGCGGATCAGTCTTCTCCGTCCTTGCTCACGACTTCGTCGTCATCGAACAGAATTCGGTGTGCCGCCCCGTCGAGATCGTCGAACTGGCCGTTGCGCAGCGCCCAGAGGAAGCCGGCCAGGCCGAGCAGGCCTAGGAACAAGGCAGCCGGAATCAGATAGACGAGACCGGTCATGTCCAGCGCCCCAGGCGCAGCCGCAGCGCATTCAAGGTGACGACCAACGAAGAGCTCGACATGGCGGCAGCGGCGATCAGCGGCGTGACGAAGCCGGCGACGGCCAATGGCATGGCCACCATGTTGTAGACGAAGGCGAGGCCGAAGTTCTGCAAGACCAACCGCCGCGCCATGCGGGCGACGCTCATGGCATCGCGCAGGGGCAGCAAGCGCTCGCCTTGCAGGATGAAGTCGGCCGCCACCCGGCTGATGTCCGCGGCGCGGGCCGGCGCGGCCGAAACGTGGGCCGCGGCCAGCGCCGGCGCATCGTTGAGGCCGTCTCCGACCATCAGCACCTTGTGACCCGCCGCCGCAAGCTCGCGCAATCGCGCAACTTTATCGGCCGGGCGCATGTCCGCTTGCCAGTCGCCGATCGACAGCTCAGCCGCCAGCGCAGCCGCGACCGCCGGGCGATCGCCCGACAGCATCGCGACTGCAAGCCCGCGACCGGTCAACGCGGCGACCAAAGCCGCAGCATCGACGCGCGGTGTGTCTTCGAAAGCGAATCCCACCGACTCGTGCCCCGGGCGCGCCAGCCACAATTCGCTGCCCGGTCCCGGCGCGGCCGCGGCATCGTCGATAGCGCACCAGGTGCGGCTGCCGAGCCGAACAAGCGCACCGTCGACCTCCGCCTCGAGGCCGAGGCCCGGGGTCTCGCGCACTTCCGGCGCCACCGCGACGGGTCCCGCCGCACGTGCCAGGGCTTGGGCCAGGGGGTGACTGCTGGCCGCCGCCAGGGCAGCCGCGATTCGCAAGGCGTCCGGGTCCGATTCGCCGTTCATGGCCAGGCGCGGCTCTCCCAGGGTCAGCGTGCCCGTCTTGTCGAACACCACCATGTCGATTTCGGCCAGACGCTCCAAGGCATCGCCCGCGGTAACGATAACGCCGCGGCGCAGCAGCAGCCCGCTCGCCACCACCTGTACCGCCGGCACCGCCAGGCCAAGCGCGCAGGGACAGGTAATGATGAGCACCGAAACCGCTGTCAGCAGCGCTTGCTGCCAGGCCATGTCGCCGAACGCGACCCAGCCGAGAAAGGCCGCCAGGGCCAGGATATGCACGGCCGGCGCGTAGATGCGCGCTGCCCGGTCGGCGAGTTTGACGTAGCGGGCGCGGCTTTGCTCTGCCGCCGCCATCAGGCGCACGATCTCAGCCAGCAACGTGCCCTCTCCCGCCGCCTCGACACGGATCTCAAGGGCGCCATCAAGGCTCAGCGTGCCGGCATGAACGGCTGCGCCGGGCGCCACGTCGTGCGGCGTGCTTTCGCCACTGACCAGGCTGGCATCGATGCTGGCGGTGCCTTGGCTGACGATGCCATCGACGGGTACGCGGTCGCCGGGCGCCACGACTACGGTCATGCCGGGGCGCAACTGCTCGACGGGCAAGGCCGTCACCGTGCCGTCATCGCCTTTGACCAAGGCCGCCGTGGCATCGAGCAAGGTCATGCGCTCCACCGCGGATCGCGCCTGGCCGCGGGCTCGGCGGTCGAGATAGCGCCCGACCAAGAGGAAGAACAGCAGCATCACCGCGGCATCGAAATAGGCATGTTCGCCGCCGGTCGCGGTCTCGAACAGGCTGACGCCGGCGGCCAGGAGCACGGCCAGGGATATGGGCACGTCCATGTTCAGGCGGCGTGCGCGCAGGGCAAGAAGCGCCGAGCCGAAGAATGGCCGGCCGGAAAATGCCACCGCCGGCAATGCGATCAGCGCCGACAGCCAGTGGAAGAGGTCACGCGTCGCCGGGCCCATGTCGGGCGAGTTCGCGCCGGCCCAGACCGCGACCGACAGCAACATGACATTGGCGGCGGCAAATCCGGCCACCGCCATGGCCACCAGCAGGCGCTTGTCCTCGGCCCGCGATTCGGCGCCCAGCGCGCGCGGGTCGAAGGGAATCAGGCGATAGCCCTGATCCGCCACCGCGGCGACCAGGGCCCGCGGGTCCGCTAGAGCCGGGTCGAAGCGGATGGCGAGCCTGCGCGTCGACAGGTTGACCCGCGCGTCGACAACGCCCGGAGCGCCGTCGAGGCTGCTCTCGATACGGCGAATGCAGGCCGGGCAGTGCAGGTTCTCTACCAGCAGGTCGAGCCGCGCCCGCCCCTCGCCTTCCGCACGCACATAGGCGCTGGGATCCAAGCCGGCATCGCTCACGGCAGCCATAGTCTGGTCTCCCTTACGCTCGGCAGCATCTCGGCATCGCTCGCCTCCAGACGCAAATCCCAATTGCCCGACGCCGGTGCAGTCAGGGAGGCGGCATAGACCCCCTCGCCGACAGGCTCGAGCGGCAACGTGAAATCGAGCCCCTCGTGAACCGGGCGCTTGAAGCTGGCATGGACCACAAGGCCCTGCAAGGCCGCGCCCGAGCCATCGCGATAGCTTGCGCTGAGACGCACCTGCCGCTCTTCGCCCTCCTCGAGCGCAAGGTTCACCTCCCAGCCGCGCGCCCGCTGGGCATCCGCCGCCTCGAGCTGGCGATTATACGCCAGACCGGCGACATAGGCATTCTTGGCGCCGAGCCCTGGCCAGCTGTCGAGAGAGCTCACCACGAGAGCGCCATTGGCCACCAGGATAAGGCCGAAGAATCCTGCCAGCCACCACGCCACATGCCGGCCGGTCATCGTGCCGGTCCATGGAACTGGCTGCGCACGTCGTCGCTGTCTTCGCCGCCGACTTCTTGAATGCGGAAGCGGAACCGCGTGGTCTCGTCCTCCAGTTCCGCCATCGGCACGGTGACCAGAACGCGAAAGCCGCGCAGGCTGTCGGCCGGCACGGTCAAGGTCGCCCCGGACCGGCCGCCAACAATATCGATGGCGGAGGACGCGATGCCGTCGGTGCTGAGCACGAAATCCCGCACCTCGCGCGCCTTGTTCTGGACCTTGATCTCATAGCCGTTGCGGATGCTGCCGTCGGACAGCATGACGAAAAGCGGGTTGCGGTCGGCAAGCGCCGAGATGTCGAGCGTGGCACGGGACAGCAGTGCAGCCAGCATGATGGCGGTGACCAAGGCCAGGATCGCGAGGTAGATAATGGTGCGCGGCCGCAGAAAGCGGAAGCGCGTCGCTCCGCCGCCTGCCGCGCGCGTGGCCATGTTCGCCATCGTGTCATAGCCGATCAACCCGCCCGGCCGCCCCACCTTCTCCATCACATTGTTGCAGGCATCGAGACAGAGCCCACAGGTGATGCACTCCAACTGCTCACCGTCGCGAATGTCGATCCCCATCGGGCAGACGACGACGCATTGCTTGCAATCGACGCAATCGCCCCTGCCCTCCCAGCTATGTCCTTTCTTGTGCGGGCCGCGCGGCTCGCCGCGATAGCCGCGGTAGGACACCGTCAGGGTGTGCTCGTCGACCATCGCCGCCTGGATGCGCGGCCAGGGGCACATGTAGATGCAGACCTGCTCGCGGGCCAGGCCGCCAAGCAGGTAGGTCGTCGAGGTCAGCAGGCCGATGAAGATATAGGCATAGGTCGGCGCATCGAACGCGGCGAGCTGGCCGACCAAGGTCGGCGCATCCACGAAATAGAACACCCAGGCGCCGCCGGTGAGAATGCCGATGATGATCCAAATCGTGTGCTTGACCGCGCGCTTGGCCAGCTTGGCTACGCCCCAGCGCGCACGGTCGAGGCGAATGCGCGCATTGCGGTCGCCTTCGATCCAGCGCTCAACGACGATGAAGAGGTCGGTCCAAACCGTCTGCGGACAGGCATAGCCGCACCAGGCCCGGCCCCATACGCTGGTCACCAGGAACAACCCGATGGCGGCCAGGATCAAGAGGCCGGTCAGGTAGTAGACTTCCTGCGGCCAGATCTCGATGAAGAAGAAGTACAGGCGCTGGCCGGGCAGATCGATCAGCACGGCCTGGTCAGGCACATCGGGCCCGCGATCCCAGCGTATCCAGGGTGTCAGATAGTAGATGCCGAGGGTCACGATCATCAGGCCCCATTTGAGGCGCCTGAAGGTTCCCCGCACGCGACGCGGATGAATGCGCGGCCGCTTTTCGTAAAGCGACCGGGCCTCCTTGGCATTGACAGCATCGACCGCAGCCCGCTGTACGCCGGGTGCGGCCTCGGCCGAACCGGCTACAGGCGTCTCGACATCCACCATGCCCTACTCGTCACCGCATCTCCCCCCGATTGATTTTATTGGGTTATTCGCCACCGCCCAGCGAGTGGACGTAAAGCGCCAGTTGCTTGATCGTGACATCGGACAGGCGCCCGCTCCAGGCCGGCATGACGCCATGACGGCTATTGTTGATGGTTGCCGTGATCGTCTCCGCATCCCCGCCATAGAGCCAGATGGCATCGGTCAGATTGGGTGCGCCCATGGGCGCCAAGCCCGTGCCGTCATCGCCATGGCACATGGCGCACCACTCGACAAATGTCTCCTCGCCACGCCCTGCGGCAGCCGTATCGCTGGCCTTGCCGGAAAGCGACAGGACATATTGCGCGACATCGGCGATCTGCGCCGGCTCGAGCATCTCGTCGGCGCCGAAGGCGGGCATCTGCGAAAGGCGCGTCTCGTCGTGGCTCGAGCGAACGCCATAGCTGATCGTGTCGTGAATGTCGCTCAGCGTGCCGCCCCAAAGCCAGTCGTCATCGCCAAGGTTGGGATAACCGACGGCACCCGCACCGCCGGTGCCATGGCATTGCGAGCAGTTGACCAGATAGGCCGAGCGACCGCCGGCGGTGGCAAATCGCAACAGGTCGGGATCGGCCTGTACCGCCTCCAGCTCCATCGTCTGAAGCTGCTCGGCCTGGACCGCCCGCGCCGCCTCGGCATCGGCGATCTGGTTCGCCACCGTGGTGCGTTGACTGTAGCCGAGAAGGCCCTTGGTGAAGCTGCTTGCCAAGGGCAAGGCCGGCATGGCCACCCAATAGGCCAGAGCCCAGACGATGGTGGCGTAGAGCACCCACACCCACCAGCGGGGCAAGGGCTTGTTGTATTCGGCGATGCCGTCCCACTCGTGTCCGGTGGTCTCGTAATCGTCGCCGCCCGGCGTGCCTTGCGTATCGGCCACGTCTAGTCCTCCTCCAACGGCATGCGTGCGGCAGCGCGGAATTTCGCCTTGTTGCCGGGCCACAGCGCGTAGGTCACGATCCCGACGAAGGCCACCATCATGGCCACCAAGCCCCAGGTCTGAATGAAAGCGGATAGGCCGTCATAGGTCATGGCAACAGCTCCTATCGCAGGTTGTCGCCCTCGGCCTGGTAGACATCGAAGTCAACCAGCGTGCCGAGCATCTGCAAATAGGCGATCAACGCGTCGAGCTCAGTGATGCGTTGCGGATCACCGTCGAAATCGGCGACGATCGCCCCGGGATAGCGGGCCAGCAATGCCTCGACCCCATCGGAGTCGGGATTGGCCTGGGCTTCGAGGTCCGCCGTGGCTGCGGCGACCATAGCCTCGTCATAGGGTACGCCGACCGTGATGTTCGCGGTCAAATGGCCGGCGACATCGTCGTATTCCAGATCGCGATCGGCCATGAATGCATAACCTGGCATGATCGAGCCGGGCACCACGCTGCGCGGGTCGACCATGTGGGCGACGTGCCAGTCGTTGGAATAGCGCCCGCCGACGCGCGCCAGATCCGGCCCGGTGCGCTTCGAGCCCCACTGGAAGGGATGGTCGTACATGCTTTCGGCCGCCAGGCTGTAATGGCCGTAGCGCTCGACCTCGTCGCGCAGCGAGCGGATCATCTGGCTATGGCAGACGTAGCAACCCTCGCGAATGTAGACGTTGCGCCCCTTGAGCTCGAGCGGCGAATAGGGCCGCACGCCGCGCACCTTCTCGATGGTGCTCTCGAGGTAGAAGAGCGGCGCGATCTCGACCAGCCCACCGATCACCACGACCAGCAGAATGCCGACCAGCATGGCAATGGAGTTGCGCTCGAGGATCTGATGGCGTTGCAGAATCTTCGACATGGCTCAGGCCCCCGCCGCCGGTGCCGCGGCCATGCCGCCCGGCGCCGCTTCATCGCGCAGGTCGCCGCGCGCCGTGCGCCACAGGTTGTAGGTCATGATCAACGCTCCGAGCACGAACAGCAGCCCGCCAAGCGCCCTGATGGCATAGAACGGGTGCATCGCCTCGACCGTCTCGATGAACGAGTATTCGAGGAAGCCGAAGCTGTCATAGGCACGCCACATCAGGCCCTGCATGATGCCGGAGACCCACATGGCGGTGATGTAGAGCACGATGCCGATGGTGGCCGTCCAGAAGTGCCAACCGACCAGCGCCAGGGAGTAGAGCCGCTTGCGGCCCCACAGCAGCGGCGCCAGGTGATAGAGCGCGCCGAAACTGACGAAGGCGACCCAGCCGAGCGCACCCGAATGCACGTGGCCGATGGTCCAGTCGGTGTAGTGGCTGAGCGAGTTGACGGCCTTGATGGACATCAGCGGGCCTTCGAAGGTGCTCATGCCGTAGAAGGCGACGGAGACCACCAGCATGCGCAGCACCGGATCGGTGCGCAGCTTGTCCCAGGCGCCGGACAGGGTCATGAGGCCGTTGATCATGCCGCCCCATGAGGGCATCCAGAGCATAATCGAGAAGGTCATGCCGAGGGTCTGCGTCCAGTCGGGCAAGGCCGTGTAATGCAGATGATGCGGGCCGGCCCAGATATAGAGGAAGATCAGCGACCAGAAATGCACCACCGAGAGCCGGTACGAGTAGACCGGCCGCTCAGCCCGCTTGGGCACGAAGTAGTACATGATGCCGAGGAAGCCGGCGGTGAGGAAGAAGCCCACCGCATTATGGCCGTACCACCACTGGGTCATGGCGTCCTGGACACCGGCAAAGAGCGGATAGCTCTTGGAGCCGGCGAAGGAAACCGGCACGGCCAGGGCGTTGATCACGTGCAGCATGGCGACGGTGACGATGAAGGCCAGGAAGAACCAGTTGGCCACATAGATATGCGGCTCCTTGCGCTTCCAGATCGTGCCCAGGAAGACCAGCAGGTAGACCACCCAGACAACGGTCAGCCAGAGGTCGATGTACCACTCCGGCTCGGCATATTCCTTCGACTGGGTGATGCCGGCGAGATAGCCCGTCGCGGCCAGCACGATGAACATCTGGTAGCCCCAAAAGACGAACCAGGGCGCGATGCCGCCGGCCAGTCTGGCGCGGCATGTCCGCTGCACCACGTAGAACGACGTGGTGAGCAGCACCGTGCCGCCAAAGGCGAAAATCACCGCCGAGGTATGCAGCGGCCGGATACGGCCGAAGCTGGTCCAGGGCAGGTCGAGATAAAGCGCCGGCCAGGCCAGCTGCAAGGCCAGCACCAGGCCCACGACGAAGCCGGCAATGCCCCAGAACATGGACATGATGACGCCGGCGCGGACCACGCCGTCGTTATAGGCCTCGCCCTCGGGCGTGCTGACCACCGGATGCCCGGTGTCTATGCCCATGCCGCGGCGAAGCAGCAATATGGCGCCGACCACGGTCAGCACGAGAACCACACCGCCATGGAACCGTATGCCGTCGTCGACGCCGACGACGATCATGAGCGCGCCAATCACGGCACCAAGCGATAGCAGTGCGATACTGGTTGGAAGCATCTTCAGCCTCGATCAGAATATTCGTTCGCGTCGGATGGCGTCAGCCCAGAATTCGTGATGCAACCTGCATATACCGAAGGGTCCCGACCTTAATCTAGGTTGGGATCATTCCATGTTTCCGACTTGCCGACCAGTGCGAGCTAATTGTAGCGGCGCAGCTCAAGCTTGGCGATCTGGTTGCGGTGCACTTCGTCCGGCCCATCGGCAAGCCGCAGAGTGCGCGAATGCGCGTAAGCCTGGGCCAGCCCGAAGTCGTCACTGACACCGCCGGCGCCATGAACCTGGATCGCCCAATCGACCACCTTGCAGGTCATGTTGGGCACGGCGACCTTTATCGCGGCGATCTCCTGGCGCGCTTCCTTGTTGCCGACCGTATCCATCTTGTAGGCGGCATGGAGCACGAGCCAACGGGCCTGATTGATCATGATTCGCGCTTCGGCGACGCGCTCCTGGGTAACGGTCTGCTCGGACACTGGCTTGCCGAATGCGATACGCGACTTGGCACGCTTGCACATGCGCTCCAGGGCCCGCTCGGCGACGCCGATCTGGCGCATGCAATGGTGGATGCGGCCCGGGCCAAGGCGGCCCTGGGCGATCTCGAAGCCCCTGCCCTCGCCGAGCAGGATGTTCGATGCGGGCACGCGCACGTCCTTGAAATCCACCTCGGCATGGCCATGCGGCGCATCGTCGTAGCCGAAAACGGGCAGCGCGCGGACGACCTCGATCCCCGGCGTGTCCATCGGTACCACGATCATCGACTGCTGCTTATGGCGATTCGAATTGTTGGGGTCGGTCTTGCCCATGAAGATCAAAACCTTGCAGCGCGGATCCGGCGCACCCGATGTCCACCATTTGCGGCCATTAATGACGTAGGAATCGCCGTCGCGCACGATCCTCGCCTCAATATTGGTGGCATCGGAAGAGGCCACCGCCGGCTCGGTCATGGCGAAGGCCGAGCGGATCTCTCCGGCCAGGAGCGGCTTCAACCACCTCTCCTTAAGCTCCTCAGTGGCGTAGCGCTCGAGCACTTCCATATTGCCGGTGTCGGGCGCCGAGCAATTGAAGACCTCCGGCGCATAGGGCGAACGCCCCATGATCTCGCACAGCGGGGCATATTCGAGGTTGGTCAGGCCAGCGCCGCGATCCGATTCCGGCAGAAACAGGTTCCACAAGTCGGCCGCACGGGCCTTGGCCTTGAGTTCGTCGATCAGCGGCGCGTGCTGCCAGCGATCGCCTTCGTTGTTCTGGCGCGTGATCTCTTCTTCATTGGGATAGATATGCTCGTCCATGAACGCGGACACGCGTTCCTGCAGCGCCTTTACCTTGTCGGTATACTCGAAGTCCATGTGACACCCTCGTTCGATAATCGTGCTGCAGCCGCAGCTGTTCCTGCCTTACAGTCGGCAGCCCAACCAGCAAGGCTGGGCCTTGCCGAGCCTAGGATTCGACGTCCGGCCCCTCGGCCTCATCGGCTGGCGGCATATCGCCCTCGTCCTCGGCCTTCTTCTGTTCGGCGCGCTCAGCCTTCAGCGCTGCCCGAGCGGCCTTCTTGGCGGCTTTGGACCGCTCACGTTCCATGCGTTCGAAGCGATAATTCGGCTTGCGAGCCATCGAAGTCCTTTCCCTGCTGTGGTATTACGCTATTCGCGGCGAATGCCGGAAGATGCTTGCGTGACCACGCGGCCCGATACTGGCAAACCGGCGTGGCAAAGTCACGGGGACGCATGGGACTTACAGGGATTTTTCGAAACTTTCATCATCTGATTCAACAGACACGGTGATTTTGGTGTATCCTCCCCCGCCTCGCAGCAGGGAGCGTGAGCTATGTCTATCAAGCCTGTGGCAATTTTCGTAACGGCCTGTTGCATATTGCAAGGCACTTCGGCCTTGGGCGAAGACGATGACGACATCTTGAGCGTCGATGACTCGCTGCTGCGGCCGGATGTGCCGACAGTGGCGGCGCCCGAGCTGAATGCGGAGCGCGGTCGCGAGCTGTTCGTTTCCAAAGGCTGCGTGATATGCCATTCGATCAACGGCGTTGGCGGCAACGCCATCAGCGACCTCGGCGGCAAAGCGGCGCCCAGCCTTGAGGCCGAGAAGATGCCGATGGTCATGGATCCCTACGCGTTCTTTGCCAAGATGTGGCGCGGCGCGGCCTCGATGATCGTGCTGCAACGTGAGCAGCTCGGCTATCAAATCGATCTTCGCGGCGACGAGATCGGCGACATCATGGCCTTCCTGCACGACATCGAGGAGCAGGAGAAGTTCACCCCCGAAAGCTATGTTCCGCCCATTTTCTGGTATCGCGAGACGACCGAGGGCGAGCCAGAATGAGCCGCCGCCCTTAACAGCCCGTTGACGAAGTCTGCTCTGGACGCGTGTCGCTGTGTCTGA
>CAYPAX010000132.1:0-10376 GCA_964408735.1 uncultured Rhodospirillaceae bacterium
CCGATACCGCACGTTCCAATCAAATCTCATGGCCGGCATGAATAATTCGGGCTAATATGTTATTCCCTTGAATCATTGGCGATGTTTTTCTACCTATCACCCCGCGTTGGACCTGCACGGATCGCGTTTGCGGCGGTGCGGGTTCGTTTTTTGGCATGTCAGGGGAGGTGACCGTGGCGGCTCTGATCGAAATCGAAGGCCTCAGCAAGCGTTTCGGCGACTTGCTCGCCGTCGACGATGTGAGTTTCGCCGTCGATCGGGGCGAAGTGTTGGGATTCCTGGGGCCGAACGGCGCCGGCAAGACCACCACCATGCGCATGATCACCGGCTATCTGACCCCCGACGGTGGCCGCATCGGCGTCTGCGGCCACGATGTGGCAAGCGACGATATCGCCGCCAAGGCCGCGATCGGCTATCTGCCCGAGGGCGCGCCGCTTTACGGCGACATGACGCCGCGGGCGCTGCTCGCCTTCGTGGCCTCGGTGCGCCACATGAGCGCGTCCCGGATCCGCGAGCGGACGGACTGGGCCGTGGCGCGGCTTGGCATCGAAAGCGTCTTCGACCAACCCATGGATACCCTGTCTAAGGGCTACAAGCGCCGTGTCGGCCTGGCGCAGGCGCTGCTGCACGACCCGGAAGTTCTCATCCTCGACGAGCCCACCGACGGCCTTGACCCGAACCAGAAGCACGAAGTGCGCGGCCTGATCGCCGATATGGCGCAGGACAAGGCCATTATCATTTCGACCCATATCCTCGAAGAGGTCGACGCGGTCTGCTCGCGCGCGGTGATCATCAGCAGCGGCAAGCTGGTCGCCGACGGCACGCCCGTCGAGCTGGCGGCGCGCTCGCGCTATCACAATGCGGTAACCCTGACCTTGCGCGGTGTCGAGGCGCCGGAGGCGCAAAGCAGTCTGGCCTCGATCGCCGGTGTCGCGGAAGTTGCCTTGAGCGATGTCGAGAGCGGCATGACCCGATGCACGCTGTTTCCGCAAGCCTCGGCTGCCATCATCACCGAGGTCAGCCGTCACGTCAGCAGCGTGGGTTGGGAGGTCGACCAGATGTGGGTCGAAAGCGGCCGTCTCGAAGAGGTGTTCCGCAACGTCACCACCGGCGCTGGCGCCGGTGCCAAATAAGCGGGAGCTGGCGCAAGATGAGCACGGTCATGGGCATATTCAAGCGTGAGCTGGGGGGCTATTTCGCCACCCCCGTGGCTTACGTCTTCATTGTCATCTTCCTGCTTCTGAACGGCATGTTCACCTTCTACCTGGGCGATTTCTACAATCGCGGCCAGGCGGACCTGCAGCCCTTCTTCAGCTGGCATCCCTGGCTCTATCTGTTCCTGGTGCCTGCCTTGGGCATGCGGCTGTGGGCCGAAGAGCGGCGCACCGGCACCCTGGAGCTGCTGATGACGCTGCCGGTCTCGGTGACCCAGGCCGTGCTCGGCAAGTTCTTTGCTGCCTGGGCCTTCGCGGCGATCTCGCTGGCGCTGACTTTCCCGATCTGGATCACGGTCAACTATCTCGGCCAGCCGGACAACGGCCTGATCGTCGCCAGCTATTTCGCCAGTCTGCTGATGGCGGGCGGCTTTCTGGCCATCTCGTCCTGCATCTCGGCCATGACCAAGAACCAGGTCATCGCTTTCGTGGTCTCGGTGGTGGTCTGCTTCCTGTTCACCGTCAGCGGCTTGCCCTTCGTGCTCGACTTCTTCGCCGGCTGGGCACCGCAGGCTCTGGTCGAGACCGTCGCCTCGTTCAGCTTCCTGGGCAATTTCAACGACATGATGCGCGGCGTGATCGATCTTCGGCACATCGTCTACTTCGTCTCCCTGATCGGCGTCTGGCTATTCGTCAATGTCGTCGTCGTCGACAACACGAAGGGAGCGTGATGACCATGGTTGCGTGGACTGAGAAAGGGTTCGGCTCATGACTTCGGCGCGGCGTATATCCGCATGGGGAGCCGTTATCGTTGCCGCGGTTCTGTTCGTGGCGCTCAACGTGCTCAGCCAAAACGTGCTGCGTGGGGCCCGGGTCGATCTCACCGCCGAGGGGCTCTATACCCTCTCCGATGGCACGCGCTCGGTGATCGGCGGTCTCGACGAGCCGCTCACGGTGCGCTTCTTCTTCAGCGACGGCTTGGCCAGCGCGGTGCCTTCCATCAGCCAGTATGCCAAGCGCGTACAGGAGCTGCTGGAGACCTATGCCGCGGTCTCGAACGGCGCCATCACCTTGCAGGTGATCGATCCGGAGCCGTTCAGCGACACCGAAGACGAAGCGGTCGGCTTCGGCTTGCAGGGCGTGCCCTTGAATACCACCGGCGACCGTCTCTATTTCGGCATGGCGGCGACCAACACCACAGACGATGCGGAGATCATTCCCTTCTTCCAGGACCAGCGCGAGCCGTTCCTCGAATACGATCTCACGCGCGCTTTCTACAATCTCGCCAATCCCGAGCAGAAGGTCGTCGGGCTGATCAGCAAGCTGCCCCTGGCCGGCGGCGTCGATCAGGCCACCGGCCAGTTCACACAGCCCTGGGCGGTGGCGCAGCAGATCAGCCAGCTGTTCAAGCTCGACGATCTCGGCACCGACGTCATTACCGTGCCCGATGAGATCGACGTGCTGTTGGTGGTCCATCCCCAGGACCTGCCCCAGCAGACCCGCTATGCCATCGACCAGTTTGTGCTGGCTGGCGGCAAGGCGATGATCTTCGTCGACCCCCATGCGGAATCGGCGGCCGGCGCGCCCGATCCCTCCAAGCCTATCCAGTTGCACAACTCGAACCTGCCCGAGCTGTTCAAGGCCTGGGGCGTGGAGTTGGCGCCGGGCATGGTGGTCGGCGATCGCGAGGCGGCACGGCGCGTGCGCACGGGCCCGCCCGACAGGCCCCAGGCCATCGATTACATCGCCTGGCTCGCCCTCGACGAGCGCTTCGTCAATCGCGACGAGATGGTCACCAATCGTCTGACCCTGATGAATCTGGCGAGCGTCGGTGCCTTCAGCCAGATCGAAGGGGCGACGACCGAATTCGTGCCGCTACTGACCTCGTCGGAAAATGCGATGGTGTTCCAGCGCGTGCAGATCCAGTTCGTGCCCAATCCGGAAAATCTGCTCGCCAATTTCGTTGCCAGCGGCGAGCAATATACCCTGGCTGCGCGCATTGCCGGCCCCGCCGGCAGTTCCTTCCCCGACGGCCGGCCTGGAGACATCGTCGATACCGGGCGCGAGCATATCGCCCAATCGCAAGGCGGCATCAATGTCATCGTGGTTGCCGATTCCGATATCCTGCACGATCGCAGCTGGGTGCGCGTACAGCAGTTTTCCGGCCAAAACTATGCCGTGCCGGCGGCTGACAACGGTGCCTTCGTGGTCAATGCGATCGATGTCTTCGCGGGCTCGAGCGACCTGATCGCCCTGCGCAGTCGTGGCGCCGCTTCGCGGCCCTTCGTGGTGGTGCAGGATCTTCAGCGCGAGGCGGAGGATCAGTTCCGCGAGACCGAGCAGGTTCTCGAAGCGCGCATTGCCGAGACCGAGGCCAAGCTTGCCAACATGCAAAGCAGCGAAAATCCGGGCGGCACTGCGATCCTCAGCGAAGAGCAGACCCAGGCCATTGCCGAGTTCCGCCGCGAGCTGGTGGCCACCCGCAAAGAGCTGCGTGACGTGCAGCTGGCTTTGCGCAAGGATATCGAGGGGCTGGGCTCGCAGCTGGCCTTCCTCAATATCGGCCTGGTGCCCCTGCTGATCGGTTGTATCGCAATCCTGGTATCGTGGGTTCGCCGCCAACGCCGCCGCCGCGCCCATGCCGCAGGCTGACGATCTGGCCAACCTTGAAACACAGCGCCATCCGACGGGAACATCATGAAGAACCGTAGTCTCCTGATCCTGGCTAGCCTTACCGCGGTGGCGGTCATCGGCGCCGTGCTTGCCGTCTCGACTCGGGAATCCGCCGTCGAGCGCGTCGCCGTCGAAACGGCGATTTTTCCGGATCTCCCTTCGCGCATCAACGATGTCGCCGCCGTCGAGCTGACCACGCCCGAGGGCGGCTTCCGCCTCACGCGCGACGGCCAGAGCTGGGTTGTCGCCGACAAGGCGGACTACCCGGCGCGCGGCGAGCTGGTACGAGAGATGCTGCTGCAAATAACGGAGCTGACCGCGCTTGAGGCCAAGACGGCGAATGCGGAGCGTCATGCCAAGCTCGGCCTGGCGGCGCCCGATGCCGGCGAAGGCGGCGCCACCAAGATTGCCCTGCTCGATGGCGAGGGTGGCGCGCTGGCCGAATTGATGGTCGGCAATGCTGCGCGCGGCAACAGAGATCAGCGTTATGTGCGCCGGGGCGGCGATGACCAGACCTGGCTCGTGAAGAGCGAGCTGGATCCCGGCAACGAGGCGTCGGATTGGGTGGAAACCCTGCTCTTGCGCCTGCCCATGGAACGCGTGCGCTCGGTCAGGATCGAGCATCCCGACGGCGAGGTTATCGACCTGTCGAGAGATACCCCCGACAACAGGATCTTCACGCTGGCCGGCATGCCGGAAGGTGCCACTTTCTCTTCGCCGAATATCATCGAGAATATGATCCGCTCCGTGACGGTGATGCGCTTCGACGATGTCGCAGGGGCAGCGGAGATGCCGGAGCCGGACGTCGGCCCGATCGTAACGCGATACGATACCTTCGATGGCCAGACTGTGATTTTCACCATGCACAACGCAGGCGAGGAGACCTGGGTCAGGATCGAGGCGAGTTACGATGCTGACGCGGCAATGCCCGAGGCCGAAGTGGACCCGGCGGACGACCCCCTCGAAGCCGCCTTGCCGTTCGATGTCGAGGAGACGGTGGCGGACGTGATTGCCGTGACCGACTCCTGGGTCTTCAAGCTGCCGGATTTCAAGATCGACCAGCTGACCAAGCGGCTGGCCGACCTCATCACCATGCCGGTGGCGGACGGTGCGCCTGAGGATGACGAGCCCGGCTTCGCGATTTCCGTCGGCGACCCGACTCGGCCGCCCATCGAGGTCGAATAGCTTGCAGACCGACCCTGTCAGGGTCGACTATTTCTCGGATCTGCTTTGCGTTTGGGCCTATGTGGCCGAAGCGCGCGTGCGCGAGGTTTGCGAGCACTTCGCAGACCACGTGGTCGTCGTCGAGCGCTATTGCTCGGTGTTCGGCGATACCGCGACACGGATCGGCGAGGGCTGGGCCGAGCGCGGCGGCTATGACGGCTTCGGGGCCCATGTGCGCGAGGTTGTCGACGGCTTCGGCCATGTTCCCGTTCACCCCGGGCTGTGGCGCACCGTTCGCCCCACCACATCGTCGCAGGCGCATCTCACCTTGAAGGCGGTCCAACTGGTCGAGCAGCGCCTCGGTCTGGCGCCTTGCCAGAGGGACGGTTTGACGCGCTTGCCGTCAGCGCACTTCGCCTGGGCCATACGGCTCGCCTTCTTCCGCGATGCGCGTGACATAAGCGATTCCGCCGTGCTGCGGCAGCTTGCCGAAAACGAAACCCTGCCGGTGGACGAGATTGCGAACGAGATAGCGACGGGGCGCGCTTTCGCCGGGCTTGCCGAGGATGCGGCGGCGCGCGAGCGCCTGCGTGTCGAAGGCAGTCCGACCTTCGTGCTTAACGAAGGACGCCAGAAACTATACGGTAATGTTGGGTATCGCGTGATCGAGGCCAATATACAACAAGTGCTACGCGAGCCCAGTGCGGGACAAGCCAGTTGGTGCTGAGAGACGGCGAAGAGAATAAGCGAGAGGTTTAGCCATGGATGATGTGGTCAAAGAGCCCGCGGGAACCGGCACGGAAACCGAACCCAAGAAGCCGCAAAAGGCAGGCAACGACAGGCAGCGCAAGTCAGCGAAATCGGGTGACAAGGCCGACATCGCGCCCTGGCATGCGAGTTCCGAGGCGCGCCATCTGTTGGCCGAGATCCGCCATGACCCGGAGAAGCTCAGGGAGAACTTCCAGAGCGACAGCTATCCCTACAAGACCAAGATGCGCCGCGCCTCCTATGACCGGCACATGGCCTTGCTGCAGGTCGAGCTGCTGAAGGTGCAGAGCTGGGTCAGGGAGAGCGGCGAGCGCATCATGGTGCTCTTCGAGGGTCGCGATGCGGCCGGCAAGGGCGGCACCATCAAGCGCTTCATGGAGCACCTGAATCCTCGCGGCGCGCGCGTCGTGGCCTTGGAGAAGCCCAGCGAGCGCGAGCGCGGGAGTTGGTATTTCCAGCGCTATATCGAGCATCTGCCGAGCGCCGGCGAAATCGTCATGTTCGACCGCTCCTGGTACAACAGGGCCGGCGTCGAGCGGGTCATGGAGTTCTGCACTCCCAACGATTATCTCGAATTCATGCGCCAATGCCCCGAGCTCGAGCGCATGCTGGTGAACAGCGGCATCCGGCTGTTCAAGTACTGGTTCTCGGTGACCCAGGAGGAGCAGCACAGGCGCTTCAAGTCACGCGAGGTCGACCCCCTCAAGCAGTGGAAGCTGAGCCCCATCGACATGGCCTCATTGGGCAAGTGGGACGACTATACCGAGGCCAAGGAGGCGATGTTCTTCTACACGGACACTGCCGATGCGCCCTGGACAGTGATCAAGTCCACCGACAAGAAGCGGGCGCGCATCAATTGCATGCTGCACTTCTTGAATAGCCTGCCCTATCCGGAGAAGGATACCCACGTCGCACACATGCCCGATCCGCTGATCGCCGGCTCGTCCTCGCACGTGATTGCCCACAACGAGCACATCCTCGGGGCGACCTTGCGGCCAGGCAACGGATAGCTCTCTACTGGCTATCTCGGACGATGCGGGCGCCGGCAACGAGCGCCCGCATTTTTTCGCGTGCCAGATAGCGCGGCAGGGCGGAGAAGCCGCAATCCGCCGTCAGCCATAATCTTTCGGCCGGCACGTGGGCGAGGCAGAGGCGGATCCGCTCGGCCACGTCCCCGGCGCTTTCGAGGCGCCAGTTCTTCACGTCCACGACCCCGGCCGCGATCTCGAAATCGCCGGCAAGCTCTGCCATCAGCGCAATCTCGGACATTTCCCGGTTGGCGAATTCCAGCACCAGCTGTTCGCAATCGAGCGAGGCCATGGCCGCCATCAGACGAGCAAAACGCCGGTCGGCGCGTGGCCGTCCCGCATTGTTGCCGAAGCAGACATGCACCGCCCGGCGCCCTGTTGGGCCGGCGAGCACCTGGTTGACCGCGGCGGCGCCGTCCTCCGGGCTCAGGCCGTAGGGATGATGCGGCAGGGACGGCTCATCGATCTGGATGAAGTCGGCGCCCGCCGCCGCCAAGGCCCGCACCTCGTCGTCGACCATGCGGATGATCGCCTCGAGCACGGCATCGCCGCCGACCGCGGCTGCGTCTATGGCGCTGGCGAAGGTCAGTGGGCCGGGCAGGGCGACCTTGAGCTGGCGATCGGGCACGAGGGCCTTCAGCGCCGCGAAATCTTGCGCAACACCGAGTCCGTCAGGCGCTGTCGGCGGGGCTTCGGCGACAAACGCCGGCGCCATATCGTAGCCGGGAATGCCGAGGCGCCGGCGCGGTGTCTCGCGCCTCAGGCCGTTAAGGCCGTCGAACATCGAGAACACGAAGCGCTGGCGCCTGAGCTCGCCGTCGCTGATGACATCGAGGCCGGCCTCGATCTGGTCGGCAACGGCAATGCGAATGGCATCGTCGTAAAGCTCGGCGATATCGCCGGCGCCGAAGGCGCCATCGCGAATCTGGCGCTGTGCGGCGATCATCCAGCCGGGCGCGGCGTAGCTGCCCACCCCCATTGTCGGCAGTAGAGGCAGATCGGGCATGGCCGGGGCTCCAAATGGGGGTGCGTTTGCCGGCCCGACGATAGCGGCCGGGCCCGCCACGGGCAATGGGTAGCAAAGGGACTTGATACACTCGTATATCGAGTCTACAATCATAATAACAATCGTAATACGAGTCTTTAGGCGGTCGGCCACAGGTCAATCATGCCATCAAGACCGGCGGTTTGAAAGCCGCCGGTGGGGATCGGCTTGCGCCTCGGGGTCGGCCAGGAAAAACAGGAGGGAAACGTGGAGATTAGACGACCGCAAACGCGCGAAGAATACATCCTGGGGCTGGAATTGGCGGCCCCGAGTGCGGCACTGATGTCGCTGGCCCCGAGCGAGCTGGTGTTGGCCGATGACAAGCCAACCGCCTTCGTCGATGCCGGCAGCACCGTGTCGTTCATTTCCGGCATTCCCGTCGAGCGCCAGCACGATGTGCTCAATGCGACATTGCTGGCACAGCTTGCCGCCAACAAGAAATTCGACCGGGAGAAGGCCACCGAGCAGTGGTACGGCTATTACCGCGAGGTTCTCGAAAACGTCGGCTGGGTGCTCCAGAGCTTCAGCTTCGCACGCTACGAGGAGTCGGGCGTGACCCTGAAAATGGACAAGGCGGCACTTGAGATCATCGCCGCCATTGCCTCGGGCAACGAGGCCGCGGTGCTCACTTCCACCTTGGATGCCCTGTCCAAGCTCGACCCGGGTGACCCGGCATTTACCCTATTCGATGCCAACGGCTCCAGCGGCGAGGGCGGCAACTTCCAACTCGGGGCGTGCTCGGCGGACCCGAGTGGAAACGTCTCCATGGCGCTCGGCGCCTTCTATTTCGAGACCACCGTGCACCAAGGCCGGTTCCTGTTCTGGTCCTGGGAGACCAAGGACATCAACTTGTACACCGGTGGCCAGAACGTGGTGCTCAACGAGCAAATTTACGCCACCGTCCGCCAATTGGTGATCGACAAGCTTGGCGACCGCGCCAAGACGTTCGTCGCCGGCCTCGATATCTGAGCGCTGCGCCGTTAACGACGACCCGGCGAGACAGTATCTCGCCGGGTCTGTTAACCGGCTGGTGCCGGCGGCAGGAATCGAACCCGCAACCTACCGCTTACAAGGCGGTTGCTCTACCATTTGAGCTACGCCGGCATCGCGCCGCGGACGATACTCCCGACGGCTCAACGCGACAAGCGCATGAGCTCGTACAACGCTGCCGCCGCGGCGGCCGAGACATTGAGGCTTTCCACCGCACTGCCGATCGGCAGCCGTGCCAACTCGTCGCAGGCCTCGGCCGTCAGCCGGCGCAGGCCGGCACCTTCGGCGCCCAATACCAGGGCAGAGCGCTTCTGCGGTGTGGCCTCGGCCAGGCTGCGCTCGGCGCCCGCATCGAGGCCGAGGACCCAGAACCCGGCTGCGGCGATTTGGCCCAATGCGCGCGCGAGGTTCGTCACCTGCACCAACGGCAGTCTTTCCAGCGCGCCGGAGGCGGCTTTGGCCATGGCGCCGGATTCCGCCGGGGCGTGGCGGCGCGGCACGATCACCGCCGCGGCGCCGAAGGCCGCGGCCGAGCGCAGCACGGCACCGACATTGCGCGGATCGCTGACCCGGTCGAGCACCACCAAGGGCGCTTCCGCGCTGAGCACGGCTGCGAGTTCGGCCGCGGGCAAAGGTTCCACCAGCGCGGCGAAGCCCTGGTGCACGGCGTCCCTCGGCAGTTGCGCGGCAAGGGCCTCGGCGGTGACGATGTCGGCTCCCTCGAGCGGCTCGCCGGCCGTGGTCAGCAGCGTCCTCACGCGGCGTTGCGGGTTGGCGATAGCGGCGCCGACGGCGTGGCGGCCATAGAGCCAATAGGGGCCGCCCGAGGCACCGCTTTCCGGGGCCTGGCGGCGGCTGTGTTTGCGGCGTTTGCGTGCGGCCATGGCGGAACCTAGTGGTCCAAATCTGACATATGGTACCCATAGGACGGTCGTCCGCGCCCACCGGTTAGGCGCGCGGTGCGCCGCGATGCGGGTCCATCGCAAGGACCGCGCAACGACGCCGGTGGGCGCGGACGGCCGCCCATAGGTCGCCTCTGACGCCGCCTCGCGTCGTCAGGCGCGCTTGCCGATGGGCTGGCATCACCGGCGCGCACCTTTCTAGCGAAGCGACGCCAGAGGCGATCCTATGGGTACCATATGTCAGATTTGGATCACCAGCGTCCCCGCTGGCCAGCGACAACGGCGTCGTCGCCAATCCGGTTGACAAGCCCAGGCGAATGTCGATAGTCCGCTCGTTCGCCCGACGGCCCTGACAACCGATTCGGCGCGGAGGGGTGGCCGAGTGGTTAAAGGCAGCAGACTGTAAATCTGCCGACGTATGTCTACGGAGGTTCGAATCCTCCCCCCTCCACCATTTGGCCAGGATCGGCCGTGGGCTCAGGGCGTGGCGGTTGCTGCGGGTGTAGCTCAATGGTAGAGCCCCAGCCTTCCAAGCTGGTTACGTGGGTTCGATTCCCATCACCCGCTCCAAATTGGATACTGGTCGTAGAGGCGTTGGCGTCAAGGAACGGAGTCGTAGAGCGATGGCGAAGGCAAAATTTGAACGGACGAA
>CAYPAX010000133.1:0-10326 GCA_964408735.1 uncultured Rhodospirillaceae bacterium
ATTCATCGTCTGGGAGTGAGAATCAGCAAAGCCACTTAATCAACGGGCTGCTATAGCGCCGGGCAGCTCGGCGTGCGTCCCGACGGCGTGCTGCCGGAAAGTTTTGAAGAGCAGATCGACTGGTGCTGGCGCAATATCGCCGCGGTGCTGGCGGCCGACGACATGGGCATCGAGGATCTGGTCAAGGTCACCACCTTCCTCATCGACCCGCAGCATTGGCCGACCATGGTCGAGGTGCGCGGCCGCCACCTCGGCGACATCCACCCGGCCCAAACCCTGCTCTACGTCACGGGCCTGGTGACGCCGCAACACCTCTGCGAGGTGGAGGTGGTGGCGGCCAAGGCCTGAGGTTACAGAGTTCGGTGACAGTCACCGATCTTTAACGGGTATTTGGACCCTTATTACCGCTTAAAATTGGGTGACAGTCACCCAACTTATAGGAGTGTTCCCGGCCATATTTACATTCTAAAGGCCGCTTAGAGCACCTCCCAGACGGCGTAGCGGGGGCCGTCGGGGGTGCGGTCGCCGAGGCCGACGGCGCAGATGGTGTTGAGCCAGGCATAGCGCTCGGCGGCGGTCTCGAAATAGGGCGTGGTACGAAAATAATATTCCGAGGGATCGACCGTCTCGCCCGCATTGAGCCGGGCGATGACCGCGTCCGGACCGTGGCGGATGCCGCGATAGGTCATGTAGATCAAGGCCTTGTCGTCGGTCTCTAACGTAAGGCGCACGTCGAGCTGCAGGCTGCCGTCAGCCCGCCCCATGAGCCAGTCGCCGCCGCCCGGCAGAATCCGCCCCTTGAGGCGCTCGCCCTCGAAGCTGCCGCCGGTCAGATAGACAATGCGGCGCTCGCCGAACGGGGTAGCGCCGAGCGATTGCGGCGCTTCAATGCCGATCTGGATGTCGAAGAGGTGGCGCGATGCGATCCCGGTCATGGTGACTCCTCAGGGCGTGTTGGTCATGTTGGCGGTCATCTGCTGGAATTGGGCGGTGGAGTTGGTCCGCGGGTAGTCCTGGTCGGGAACGGGCACACCGAGAAACTCGCACAACGGTTCCCAGCCGTCGCCGAGTGAGTAGGTGAGCAGGCGCTCGGGGCCGAAGGCGGCCTGCACCTCGGCGGTGTTGCGCTCATAGGCCGCGATAACGGCATCGCGGTCCTCGATATTGCCGTCAAAGACCTGGTTCGCGATTAGCGCCAAGCCAAGCGACTCGGGATCCGTGCTGCGCTTGAGCATGGCGAGAATGGTGTTCTCCATGCTGCGGTACCAGCTCTCGGAATCGCGCAGGGTGAGCAGGATCTTCGCCTCGGGCGAATGGGCGCTGATCTGGCGCCAATAGAAGGCGCTCGGCCAGTCGACACAAGCGTTGAAACCGGCTAGGGCATCATCCCAATCCGGCGTGCCGCCGGCCGCGATGGCGCGCCAGATGCGCGTCTGCTCGTCGCTCGGCAGCACCTCCTTCATGTGGTGGCAGGGGCCGAAGCCGAGAAGCTCGAGCGCGGACTTCATGGAGTCGGTGCCGGTGCGTCCGAAGCCGGCGCCGATGACGGCAAGGGCCATAATCTGTCCTCTACTCGCGGTTCGCGGTTCAAAGGCCAGTCTGATCGAGCCTTGCCAGACCCGTCCAGCTTTTTCACAATCGTCGGCGGGCTTGGGAGATGGGCATGTTTTCGACCAACGAACGGGATCGAGGCAGGCTACGCATGGGACTCTCGACCGCGCGCAGCAATATCCAGGGCGGCTATTACGCGGCGGCGCTCGCCGGCCTCGATACCTTTGTCGAAGAGGGCGCTGCCGAAGCGGAAAGCCTGCTCGGCCTGCTCTACGCCAAGGGCAAGGGTGTCGCGCAGGATTTCGAGAAAAGCCTGTCACTGTTCAATAGTGCGGCCGGGAAGGGCGATGCCGACGGCCAGTACTATCTGGGCTATTCCTATCTGGAAGGCTCAGGTATCGCGGTCGACCGTGTTGCGGCGCTGGCCTGGTTCATTCAGGCGGCGGCACGGGGCCACGAGACGGCGATCGAGGAGCGCGACAAAGGCTTTGCCGCGCTCGAGACGGACGGCATGGCAGACGCTGTGGCGCGCGCCGCCACGCTCGGCGTGCCGCTGCCCTCGGGCTGGCTGCACGATGCCGCGACGGACAATACCGTCTGGGTGCCTTCGCGTTATCGCGCCGGCACCTATACTGTCTCCATCGAAGCACGATCCCATGAGGAACATGCCCACGGGCCGGGCCGCGCCACTCTCGCGGCAACGCTGCCCGGCGACGAAGATGTACTGTTGGAGGGTACTTTCTGGCGCGGCTTTCTCGTCGCTGGTGGCCATTTCGACTACGCCTTCGAAATGCTCGAAGGCGACGACTACCTGATCGATCTTGCCAAACACATGCCGGACGACTTCGGCGGCGAGACGCTGTGGCTGCGCAAGACCTTCGACGAGGCCGGTCTGGCGCTCTGCCCGGCTGGCTCGCCGGAGCTGCTGGTCGCGGTGTCGAAGCGCTACCCCACCCACGACAGGATGGTGGTCGGCGACCTCGCGCGTGAAGCCGTTGCGGTCGTCTCGGAGCTTTGCGGCTTGGACGAGAATGCCCATGCGACGGTCAAGATCGTACCGCAAGAGCATGGCCGTGCCTTCGAGGACGGCAGGCTGGTCTTTTACCCCCTGCAGGCCAGGCTCTCGGTTGCCGATCTTGGCGAGCCCGCGGCCGCTTGGCGCATCGACATGCACGATCTCGACGCCGAAGTGGAGGAGAGACGCCAGCGCCTTGAGCAGGAACGGCGCGAAGAGGCCGAGCGCCAGGCACAAAAGGAACGCAACGAGCGCGATGCCGCCGCCCGCGGCGCGCCGGAAATCCGCGGCATGCGCCTCGGCATGACGCTTGCCGAGCTACACGCCTTGTTCGATGGCGAGATCGAGACCTGGGAGCCGCCCTGGGACCCGGCCCGCACCATGCCGGCCTATGCCCAGTTCAAGCAGACCTGCCAGCTCAACGACAAGGCGAACATCGTGGCCGAGTTCAGCTCGGCCCAGACGGGTTCCGTGCTCGTTGGCATGGACTACTCGCAGACTCTGCGCGACGGCCCCTCGGTCGCGGAGCTGAAGAAGAGCGTCGAAGACAAATACGGTACGCCGCACGAGGCCCACGGCGCCGGCATGTATTGGAACTGGGTCATCCCCTCAGTGCGCGAGGGCGAGGTGGGTGCAAAGATGTCGGCACGCTTCAAGGCCGATCGCCACACCGGTCTCGCCAGCTTCCTCGGTATCGGCTTCTCGGACTGGGACTTCGCCCGCTACGACGAGCAAATGGCCCACGATGCGCGCCGCGCAGCAGAGCGCGAAGCCGCGACAGCCAAGCAAGAGGCCAACAAGTCCGACCAGGTGAAGTTCTAGCGCGGCACGTCCGGCCCGTAGGTCAGAGCCAGGTAATCGAGCACCGCCGCCAGCTCCTCGTCCTCCAGCGCCGGCATGCCCTGTTCCTCGACCATCCATTCCATGACCTCGTCCCAGACCCGGCGCGACAGGCGCTGTTGCGCGACGATGGCGATGGAGTGGCAGGCGATGCACAAGGTCTCCACCGTCTCCTGGCCCGGCGCCGGATCGCTGGCTTGTGCAGGGAGCGCCATGAGCATTAACAGCGCCAAGGCCAGCCTCATGCGACGCTGACGGCGATGCGGTGGCAGCTGTTGTTGAGATAGCCGCGCGGGTTCCAGCCGGGAACGACCATCGGCTGCATCAGCCCGGCCTCGTCGGTGGCCCGCGCCCAGACCTCGTAATAGCCGGTCTGCGGGAATCTGACCTCGGTGTTCCAGGTCTGCCACGAACCCGCATTCGGCGGCGGCGCCAGCGCGGCCCGCTGCCACGAGGCGCCGAAATCTATGCTGACATCGACGGCGCTCACCGCCCGGTCGCCGGCCCAGGCGTGGCCACGCACGGCGAGGGGCGAGCCCAGCGCCGTCTCCAGCCCCGTTTGCGGTCGCGTGATCAGCGATTTCACGGGCATGGCCTCGATAATGCGCATGGCCTCGTTGGCAACGTCGGTGCCTGGAGCCACGGGGTTGGCGGGCACGCGGTAGGACTTGCCCGTCATCTTCGGCCCGTCATGCACCTGGTCGCGCATCTCGATGCGCTTGAGCCATTTCTGCGACACCGAGCCGGGCCAGCCCGGCGCCACGACGCGCAGCGGCCCGCCATGGAGCAGGGGCAGGGGCTCGCCGTTCATGGCGAAGGCGAGCAGGGTGTTGGGCTGCATGGCCTTGGCGAGCGGCATGCCGCGCGAGATCGGCAGCTTTTCCGGGTCGCCCGACAGGTGGGTGTCGGCCGAATAATGCGCCGTATAGACCGCCTCGGGCTTTACGCCCGCCGCTTCCAGCACGTCGGCGAGCCGCACGCCGGTATACATGGCGTTGCCGATGGCGCCGGTGGTCCATTGGTTGCCGCGGGCGGGCGGATTGAAGCCGGCGCGTCCGTTGCCGCCGCATTCGAGCTGCAGTGCCATTTGCACGGGCTCGAACTGGCGCGAGAGATTGTTGAGGCTGAAGGTCATGGGGCGGTTCACGGCCCCTTCGATAGAGAAATGCCAGCTCCGCCCGCGCTCTACTTCCGGCATGACGCCGTTGTTGCGTACGAAATGCAGGTGGTTCGGTGTGACGTCGTCGTCGAGCAGGTGCGGCGGCGTCTCGGCATTGATCGGCCGGTCGTTGAGCACGGTCAGGCCGTCGGTCGCCAGCAACGTGACCCAGGCGCTCTCGTCGGCAAGCGCCGCCGGTATCAGCCCGCCCGGCATGAAGCGGGCGTAAGGAATGCCGGCGCCGAGCGCGGCCGCCATGGCACCCAGGCCGGCACCTTTCAGGAAGCCGCGGCGGCCAAAGACCACCGCATCCGCCCGTTCCGGATCTTCATAAAGCTCGATCAGTCCCCGTTCTCTGCGCGCCATGCTCACCTCCATCGGACCCTTTGACTGTTACGCCTGATAGGCGCAAATGCCAAGGTTGACGCTCCCACCGCGCCCCGCCAGGATCGCGCCATGACACATCGTTACGCCATCATCGGCGCCGGCATGTCCGGCATCCTGACCGCCATCAAGCTGCGCGAGCAGGGCATCGAGAACTTTCGCATCTTCGAGAAGGCGGGGCGCGCCGGCGGCACCTGGCGCGACAACACCTATCCGGGCCTGAGCTGCGACGTGCCCTCGCACCTCTACCGCTACACCTTCGAGCCCAACCCGGACTGGAGCCACTTGTTCTCCTACGGCGGAGAGATCCTCGCCTATTTCGAGGCGACCATGCGTAAGTATGGCATAGAGCCCTTCGTCAGCTTCGACACGGAGGTGACGGAGCTTGCTTACGAAGATGGCGCCTGGCGCATCGAGACCGCGGACGGTGAAAGCGACCGCGCGGATTTCGTGTTCCTGGCGACGGGCGTATTGCGCGACCCGGTGTATCCTGACATTGGCGGGCTCGACAGCTTTGCCGGCCCCCGCTTCCACAGCGCCCGCTGGGACCACGACGTGGCGCTGGCGGGCAAGCGCGTCGGCATCATCGGCACGGGCTCGACGGGGGTGCAGATCGTGCCGGCGATCATCGACGAGGTGGCCTCGGTCTCACTCTTCCAGCGCACCGCGCAGTGGATCATGCCGATGGCCAATCCGGAATACAGCGCCGAGGAGCGCGAGAGCTTCCGCAACCTGCCGGAAAGCATGGACGCGCTCTACGACCATTTCACCGAGCGCTGGGCCGGCAGCTTCGCCAAGGCGGTGGTCGGCGACAAGGAACAGATGGCGGCGATCGCGGAAGCCTGCGAAGTCAATCTCGAGGACAACGTCCACGATGCCGCCCTCAAGGCGCAATTGACTCCCGACTACCAGGTGGCCTGCAAACGGCTGATCGTGTCGGATGCCTTCTACCCGGCCATCCAGAAGCCCAATGCGCACCTGGTCACCGCTCCCATCGCGCACATAGAGCCGGAAGGCGTTTGCACAGATGACGGCACGCTCCATGAACTCGACGTACTGGTGCTGGCCACGGGTTTCGACGGCCATCGTTTCATGCGCCCAATCACTGTCGTGGGCGAGGGCGGCGCGACCATCGACGAGGCCTGGGCCGAGGCCAACGAGGCCTATCGCTCCGTGGCCGTGCCGGGCTTTCCCAATCTCTTCATGCTGGCGGGCCCGAACAGCCCGATCGGCAATTTCTCGCTGATACAGATCGCCGAGATGCAGCTCGCCTACGTCATGCAGCTCATCGGCCAGGTGACAAGCGGCAAGGCCAAGGCCATCGCACCCAAACGCGAAGCCTGCGACCGCTTCAACGCCGCCATCCGCGAGGCCATGCAGAACACTGTATGGGTTTCCGGCTGCAAGAGCTGGTACCTCGACAAGAACGGCAACCCCGCCATGTGGCCCTGGACCTTCGACCGCTTCCGCGACGAGATGGCAGCGCCTGATCTCGACGATTTCGAGCTTACTCTCGCCGCATGAAAGACTGGGACCGACGCACATGTCGTCGGTCCCAGACCGGCAAGCCGTGTGGAGGTCGGGGAAGGGGGGATTCCCTGACAGACCCGACTTGTCGTTAGCCTACCACTTTACCTGCGCGCGCAAGCCCAGCATGTCGATGCTGTCGCCGGCGGCGAGGCCGCCCGCGCCCGGCTGGTTGCCTGCCGTAGCGCGGTCGACGTCGGCGTGGATGTAATTGAACATGAAGCGGATGTAATTGTTGACATACCAGTTCACGCCGATGGTGAAGTTGCTCTCCCTGCCGCCGCGCGTGCCGACCAGCCAGCTGGTGCCGTTGGCGTCGTTGAGGAAGGTATTTTCCTCGTCGTCGAGGTCGACGAAGCTGTAGCGGAAGGCAAGCTCCCAGGCGCCCAACCCGCCGCTCGCCAGATTGAACGGCTCGGCCGGCTTGATCCCCGACCAGGCAGCCTTGGACATGGCGTAGCCCTTGCTCTCGCCGGTGAGGATCCAGCCGCCCTGTAGGTAGTAGCCCATATAGTCGAGGTCGGGCAGGCCACCGGCGAAATGCTCTGCCGGATCGGAGAGCTGGTCCATGCCGAACCAGTTGATCTCGCCGTTGAGCCAGAAGCTGTCATATTTGGCCGCCGCTTCGAGGCCGTAGGACCAGGCGTCGTCGTTGCGAATGCCGTTGGCCGGGCCGGCATTGCTGGCGGCGCTGACCCAGCGCGTGCCGTCGACGCGCAGCTCCGGCCGGTCTCGCCAGGTGACGGTGGTGCCGGCGGCGACCTGCTGCGGCTCGATCATCCAAGAGGCATGACCGCCAATGTGCAGCATCATGGTCTTTTCATTGATCGGCGCATGGGCGGCGCGGCCGTTCCAGTAGAGGAAATCGTCGCCCGCATCGTCGTTCATATCGCCGTACCAGAGGCCCGTATCGACCGACCACTGTTCGCCATTGGCGTTTACGGAAAAGCCGTTGGCCGGCGGTGTGAAAGGGGCGCTGGCGGCATTGTGGGCCAGCGAGCGTTCGAGGAAGCTGATGTCGTTGGAGCTGACCCGCTCGTTGAAGCCGGTCGCGGCCTTGTGGCGGCCGATACTTATCGACAGCGGTCTGAAGCCGACATAGCTGATGACGCCCTCGTAGAGAAAGGCGTTGTTGTCGGGCGCACCGCCAGAATCGAGCATCAGCAGATATTGCCAGTCGTTCTCTATCTTGCCGGTGACGCCAAGGCGGGCACGGCGGAAATTGGTGCCGCTGCTGGCGTCGGGGTCGATGCGTACGTCTTGGCCGCCGGACGCCACGCCGTCCTGGCCATAGACCGCGGTGTCGTAATGAATACGCCCGGTGATCTTCATGGTGCTCGAGCCGTCGCCGGTCTGGAACTCCGGCGTCGGGCCTTTCATCTTCACCGTGACGCCACCCGCATCGGCGTTCGCGGCAGCCTGCTCGGCGGTCTGCTGGGCCTGGCGGACCTGCGCCTCGAGCTGCCGTTTCAGCAGGATGAGCTGTTGCTCGAGCTCCAGAATGCGCGAGGCGATGTCTTCATTGGACGTTTGCGCCTGCCCCTGGCTTGCGGCAAATAGCAATGCCATTGCGGTACCGACAATCCGCGCCCCGCGCTTGATGGGCATTCGAGAGCTCCTTCTGCACTTCGATTCGTCGTTCGTGGGATGTGGTATCGCTGCGGCGTTACGGTTCTTGTGTCGGTTCTGTTGCGGTTTTATGACCCGGCAAGCCTTTGCCAATGGCGCCGTCGGGACTAGGCTGCATCCTTATGGAAACCGACGATTGGAACGCGCAGGCAGTCCTGAGCTGCGCCGAGATGGGCGCCGCCGATGCCGCCGCCATCGCCGCCGGCAGGCCTGGGATCGTGCTCATGGAGAACGCCTGCGCGGCCGTGACGCGGGCGATTCGGGCGCGCTGGGCACCGCGGCCGACATTGGTGCTGTGCGGGCCGGGCAATAACGGCGGCGACGGCTTCGGTGTTGCCGCTGCATTGTCGCGCCATGGCTGGCCCGTCACCCTGGCGCTGTGGGGCGAGCGCGACAAGCTTGGCGGCGATGCGGCGATCATGGCCGAGCGCTGGCAGGGGCCTGTCGTCGAGGCCGCGCCGGCGTGCTTTGGCGGCCACGGCCTCGTGGTTGATGCCCTGTTCGGCGCCGGGCTTTCGCGCGACCTCGACGGTGTGCCCTTGGCCTTGGTCGAAGCCCTGGCGGCAGGCAATCACGATGTCGTAGCCATCGATGTTCCGAGCGGCGTGGACGGCGATACGGGCGAGGTGCGTGGCGCCGTGGCGGCGGCAGCACTGACCGTGACCTTCTTCCGCCCGAAGCCTGGCCATCTGCTGAGCCCGGGCCGCGGCCTTTGTGGCGAGCTTGTGGTCCGCGATATCGGCATTCCGCCCGGCGTGCTCCGCGACATCGCGCCGGCAACGGCGGCGAACGGGCCCAGGCTCTGGCGGGACCGTCTTCCCCGCCCGCCGCGAGAGGGCCACAAATATCACCGCGGTCATGCCCTGATCGCAGGCGGCGAGACCACCACCGGCGCGGCCCGCCTGGCAGCCCGATCGGCCCTTGCCGTGGGCGCCGGGCTGGTGACGGTAGCGGCGCCGGGCGGCTCGTTTCCTGTTTACGCCGAGGCCCTGGAATCGGTGATGGTGTCGGGCGACGACTTTGGCGTCGTGCTAGCCGACATTCGCAAGAATGCGGTGCTCGTCGGTCCCGGCAACGGCGTCGGCGCGGTGACCCATGAGAACGCCATGCTGGCCATGGCCGCGGGCCGCCGTGTGGTGCTCGATGCGGATGCACTGACGAGCTTCGCCGACGACCGTGACACGTTGTTCGCTTCCGCCGCCGGCTGCCCCAGCGTGCTGACGCCCCATGACGGCGAATATTCGCGCCTGTTCGAGGCAGCTGGCGATCGGCTCTCCCGTGCCCACGCCGGCGCGGCTGAAGCGCGCACCGTGGTGGCGCTCAAAGGCCCCGAGACCGTCATTGCCGCAGCTGATGGCCGCGCCGTGATAGAAAGCGGCGGCCCGGCAGATCTTGCCACGGCAGGTACCGGCGATGTGCTTGCCGGGCTCATCACCGGGCTGATGGCGGCGGGCGCGGTGCCGTTCGATGCCGCCTGCATGGCCGCCTGGATTCACGCCGCGGCCGCTCGCAATGCCGGGGTCGGCCTGGTCAGCGAGGACTTGCCGGATCACGTGGCGGCCGTGCTCGCCGAGCTGGCGTAGTCATGTCGGACAGAACCTTTCTCGACCGCACCTTGCGGCGCTTGCACCGTCTGGCGACCGGCCGAGGCAAGGGCTTGAGCGAGTCCCTGTCGCCGGGCCTCGACGACGATGATCGGGCGCAGGTCCAGGCGGCAATACGGGAGTGCCTTGACGCCCGCGGCGGGGCAGTCTCGGCGCTCGCCCGCGCGGCCGAGCTGAGTGAGGCCTATCTTTGCCTTGAGGCGGAGGGGCGGGCGCGCTTCATCGCATTGCTCGGCGATGCTTTCGGCATCGACAGGGCGCGGCTCGACAATGCCGCGCGTCTGCAGCTGCAGGGCGTGCCCGGTGCCCAGGCGGCCTTGCGCGACGCCCTCGAGCCGCCACGCGTGGCCCTGTTCCGTCAACTCGGCGGCCTGCCCGACGGCGTCAAGTTCCTCGTCGACCTGCGGGCCGAGTTGCGCGAGCTGCCGCTCGACGACGGTGTGCGAAAGAGAGTCGATGGCGAGCTCATGGAGCTGCTCGCATCCTGGTTCGATGTCGGCTTTCTCGAGCTTCGCCGTATCACCTGGGACTCCTCGGCCGACCTGCTGGAGCGCCTCATCGCCTACCAGCCCGTTGACGAAGTCTGCTCTGGACGCGTGTCGCTGTGTCTGATTCTC
>CAYPAX010000134.1:0-9998 GCA_964408735.1 uncultured Rhodospirillaceae bacterium
GAATCAGACACAGCGACACGCGTCCAGAGCAGACTTCGTCAACGGGCTGCTATACGCCATTCCGGGCGCGCTGGCCAATCGAGCGAGCCTGATTTGAGAATTTCCACGAAAAATGGTATAAAGATACGTAAATTCCCAACAAGAGAGGGATGATGAAATACACGCCAAGATATCGCGCGACAACTTTGATGATGGGTATTTTGGAGGCTGTGGCGTATGCAGCGATGGTTCTTGGTTTTCTTGTGGCATGCGTCAGTTTCGTTACGGGTGGACTGATTTATCTTGCCGGCGGTGAGATGACGGTCTGGGCACGTTTTGTGGCCGCCTTGCCGGGAATCGTCATAGTGATCGGCGGTCTGTATTTTTTGATCTTCGTTCAAACCAGCCGTGCCACGGTGGATTGTGCGGAGCTCACCCGCGAGCTCTTGTTCCTACTCAAGCAGCACGACGATACGGAGCCATCCCCGCGGCAGCGCCGCCGCATCCTGTCCGGCCTCGCCAAGGCCCTGCGGCAAGCTTAGACCTCAACCTCGCAACGGAATTCCTCGAACTTGCCGTTGGCCGCGCGCGGTATCTCGTCGCAATAGGTGATCGCAAGCGAGAATTCGTTGCCGAATTTTCCAGCTATCAGCTCGTGCACGCTGGCTTCCGCGGCCTCGTCCAGTTCCTGCGGCATGACCAGACGCAGCTCGAGGTCGAGGCGCGATCTCTGGATGAATTGGAACTGGCGGATATCGCCGATAGCCATGAAGCTCTTGACCCAGTTCTCGGGAAAGATGCGATCGCCATTGGGCAGAATGATCAGATTCCGCTGCCGGCCCATCACGCGTTCCAGAACCGGCAGGCCGCGGCCACAGGCGCAGGGTGCGCCGACGGTGGCGTAGTCGCCTATCTGATAGCGGATCAGTGGCGAGGCGTAATTGTTCAAGGCAGTGATGACCACGCGCCCTGTCTCGCCCGGTTGGCACGGCTGCCCGTCCTCGTCCAATACCTCGACCAGCACGTTCTCCGCCTGCACGTGCAACGCGGTGCTCTCGGGGCACTGCAAGGCAATCGTGCCGATCTCCATGGCGCTGTAGTTTTCGAGGACCGCGATGCCCCATTCGCTTTCGATTATGGCGCGCACGTCGGGGTCCAGCGCCTCGCCGAAAACGCGTGCCTGACGCAGGCGCTCGGGCTTGCTGCCCAGTTCGCGCGAGCGTTCCACCAGTGCAAACAGAGTGTAGGGATGGGTCTGGACATAGTGCGGATTCTCGGCCAGCAAGGCATCGTAGATGTCCGCAATCGGCAAGGCGAGGTCGATGCGCACCACCGGCCCTGTCTCCGGCACCGGCGCCCAGCGGGAGCGCCGCGGCGCCTTGCCGGGTGCATAGGCGGTGCGGATATCGACGCTCTTTGCGCGAAAATCCCGCTCATGCCAGAGGTGGCTGCGCATGGTCATCGCGCGCATGAAGAGCGCCGTCATGTCGTTGCCGCGCACCTCGATCGGCCGGCCCGTCGAGCCCGACGAGCGCACCGGGTAGGGCTTGCCATGGCCATAGGGCATGGTGCGCGGAAACAAGTCGCTGCCCGCGTCCTGGATATCGCTGCGGCTCATCAGCGGGATGGTGCGAAAGGCTTCCGGCGTCAGGTCGGCACCCACCGGGGTCTCGGCAAGGCGCGGGCGGTGAAAGCGAACCTGGACCTTGGCGTGGCCGATCAGGTTGCTTGCCTGGCGCAGCTGGGCTGCCAGAATTCGCTCGGCAGGCCACCTTTCGCTCTGCTGAAACTGGAATTGCAGCGCTAACGCCTGCGCGTCCATCGGTTGAGACATCTTGGGCCAGACCAGAGCAGGCGGGCGCGTGCCAAACGCGTTGCTCGACGGCTTCGCCGCCGGCCGGCTACCCTTGCGGACGTCGAGCTTGCCGCTAACCCGCGGTGCCTGTGGCGGCTTGGCCATCGTCGCCCTCTCTCAGCTTGCCAAGGAAGTCTATCAGGTGTGCCATCTGCGCCTTGGCTTCGGCAGCACGGGCGGGGGCATCGCGGTCGCGCCAGTCGTAAAAGCCCTTGCCCGATGCGGCGCCGGTATCGCCGCCGGCGATCATCGCCTGAACCATCCGGTTGGGCTCGGCCGAATGGTGTAGCGCCGGCACGATGCTTTGCTGGGCAAGGGCATGGACGCTGAGGCCGCTGAGGTCCTTCTGCTCGATCAGCCCGGTGATGCACATGCGCGGCCCGAACAGGGTGCGGGCGAAAGCGTCGACGTCCTCGACGGTGACGATGCCCTCTTCGATCAGGTGATAGGCTTCGTGGAGGACCGCATGCTGCAGGCGGTTGATGAGAAAACCGACAACCGGCTTGCGCAGCATGATGACCTGCTTGCCGCTCCGTTCCAACGCGGCCTGGGCGCGGCCCGCGACTTCGGGGCGGGTCTCCTCCAGCATGGCGCATTCGACCATGGGCAGGGTGTCGGCCGGCTGCATGTAATGGATGGCCATGAAGCGGGCACGGCTGCCCTCCGACAGAGGCGCGGCGATCTCCTCGATCGCCAGGCCCGAGGTGTTGGTGCCGAGGATCGGGCCCTGCGCGTCGGTGCCGTAGCAGGCTTCGAGCTGAGCAAACAGTGCGTGCTTGAGGGGGATCTCTTCGGGCACCGATTCGATGATCAGGTCCGGTGCCTCGGCCGGCGGCTCTGCTGTCGCCCTCATGCCATGGGGCAGGGCGCCATGGCGGGCCGGATCGCGGCTCAGCACGGTGGTCTCGAAGCCCGCGCGGGCAAAGGACAGCGCAATGCCTCGGCCCATGGTGCCGTAGCCGACGACCATCACGCGGCGGACGGAAATTTGGTTCTCTTCGCTCATGCAACTCGCCTCTATGCCTCTCGTTCCGGCACAGTATGATCGATCCTTGGAGGGAAGCCATGGATGAATTTGTCCACCAGTCGAAGCCCGGCCGGGTGGTCTTTGGTGCTAGTGCCCGCCAGCACATACGTCTCGAACCCGCAGGCACTTGGTCAGGATTACGCGGCACTCGACGGGGCTGCGGCATTTGCCGTAGATGTTGTTGCGGAGAACCCGCGCCCGCTCAGCCTTGACTCCATTCGAAGCGTTCTCGAAAACGCCTGGCGCGGCGAACGCCCCGTCTGAGATATCCACTGGAAAGGGAGACACGATGACCGACGATACCGCGACGCAAGCGCAGCTCGATGCGCTGGCCAAGCTCGACACGCCCACTGTCTGCAATGCCATAGAGCTGGTCGAGGATGGCCGCCGCGCTTTCGGCTTCACCACCAAGATGCTGCAGTCCATCCGCCCGGAGCTCGGTGCCATGGTGGGCGTTGCGCGCACGGTGACCGTGCGGGCCAGCCGGCCCTCGACGATGGATGCGGAAGCGATGCGCGACGTCCGTTTCGGCTATCTCGACTATGTCGAGTCCGCCAGCTTGCCGGCAATCTGCGTCGCCCAGGATATCGATGACGGCGACGCGGGTTTCGGCTGCTTCTTCGGCGAGGTCAATAGTGCCATCCACATGGCGCTCGGCTGCCCCGGCCTGGTGACCAATGGCGCCATCCGCGATCTCGACGACCTGGCGCCTGGTTTTCAGGCCTTGGCCGGCAGCATCACCCCCAGCCACGGCTTCATCCATGTGGTCGATTTCGGTGCTACCGTTGAAATCTCCGGCATGACCGTGAATTCCGGCGATCTGGTGCATGCCGACAAGCACGGCGCCACGGTGCTGCCGCGCGGCAAGGTGGACGAGATATTGGTGGCGGCCGGGCTGATGGCGCGGCGCGAGGCCGTGGTGCTGAAGGCGGCGCAGGCGCCAGGTGCCGACGCCGCGGCTATCAAGCAGGCCTGGCTCGAAATGGCGAAAGTAACCTAATCGTCGGAGCCGTCATCGACGTCGAATATCTCGGTCACGGGCAGTACGGCGATGTCGCGGAACTTGCCGTGCTCCGCGTGGTCGAGATCGATCAAGCTGGAAATCCGTGAATAGCTCGATTCCATGATCACGGTCTCGCCGCCATCGATATTGCGGCGAATGCCGTAGCGCACGCTGTCGCGCAGCTTGGACGGCAGCTTGCCGATCATGTTCTTGGTCGCCCAAACTGTGCCCTCGCGGGCGAAGTCGCTCAAGCGGGCGCTGCGGTTGATGGTGTCGCCGAGCGCCGTGAACTCGAGATGGGTGGGGGTTGCGGTAGCTGCCGAACCACTCCTCGCCCTCGTCGAGGCCGATATTGAGCTGGAGGTCGTTGACCCAGTTCTTGCGCCGCTGCCACTTGCGGCTCACCGAGCGCATGATCTCCTTCATCTCCAGGGCGCAGGCCAGCGCATTGCGGATGTAGTTGCAGTCGGGCTGGGGGAAGAAATAATAGACCATGCCGTCGCCGACATGCTTGCCGTAGGTGCCGTAATATTTCCGCAGCAGCGGTGCCATCGAGCCCCAGACGTGGTTGATGAGCTCGAAATATTCCTCCGGCGGCATTTCGGCGCAAATCTTCACCGAGCCCTGGATGTCGGCCACCAGCACCGTCAGCGGCGTGAGATACGGGCGCCTGCTCTGCAGCAGGTCGCGGATCACCAGATCGCGGCGTGACAGGAAGGCGAGCAGATTGTCGCTATCGTCGGCGACCGGCACGTAGGCGAAAAAGATGCCCTCGCGGAAGAAGCTGGCATAGAGCGTGTGCGGACGGGGTCCCGAGGCAGCGTCGCCGAGATCGACCTCGGTGTGCAGCAGCGGCTCCGGCGTTACCGGCTCCACCGCGTCATAGAGCTCGCCAAGCCGCGTCACCTCGTCGCCATGGCCGGTGTCGTCGACCGAGAACAGGGCGGCCTTCGACAGGCGCTTCTTGGCCACCGCCAGATGAAAGCTGAGGACGCGGTCCCAGGCTTCGTCGTGGTGCGCCTCACCGGCTTCGGCAAAGAAGGTAAAAAGATTGCGTTCGGTCAGGTCGCTCGGCATGCCGTTGCGCAGCGAGAAGATGTCTTCCTCGCCGGCCGCGTTTGCCCATTCCACCTCGAACTTGTTGTTGACCAGATAGGCAGGGTGGTGGAAGTCGCCCATCGACAGCATGAGCGGTCCGAGCTGGCCGCCACCGCTCACCTTCGGCATTGCCGCCTGAGCCTGACGGCGTTCTTTGCCGTTCGGCCCCGGGCTCTTGCTCGTGGCGCTGCCGGCCAGGCTATCGGCAATGTCCGCCATGCTCTGGCCGCGGCGCTTCAGCCGCGCCACCTGCTTGAGAGTATCGAGGATGTCGTCGGGGAAATAGCCGACGCGGGCCGAGCGGCCCTTGCCGTTGCTCTCTTGTTGCACCACCGGCTTCGGCACGATGCCGAGCGCGATGTAGTTGTTCAGGGTCGAACGCGAGAGACCCGTGCGCTCGAGAATTTCCTTGCTGGACAGCATGCGATCGCCTGTCTTCGCCTTGCTCCGTGCCGAGCCGGTCTCGGTACGACTGCGCAAAAGAATCTATTTCGGCGTTAACCAAAAATAAACCTGTCCAAGACAAACCCCCGGATTCGTTGCTAAATTTGCAACAGTTCAGGCAATTCATTAAGTACGCAACTAGACAGACGGATATCAAGTTGACTGCCTAGCTGGATATCATAACCCATTGATAATCAATGATTTACATGGTATCCAGGAACCGACTGGACACTGCCCGTCACTGTCTGTCCAAAGGCCATTGCCATTCAGTCGCGCTGGCGCTTGTCGGCGTCATTTGCGGCCCGAATTTGCGCACCGACGTCTTGCCAGTCGTCATCGGAGAGGGCGTGGAAGCGGCCAAAAGTCCCTGCGCCGTCGAGATATTGGCCACCGTCTATCGGGATCACCGCACCACTGATATAGGCGCATTGGTCGGCCAACAGGAAGGCTGCCAGATTGGCCAATTCGCTGTGCTCGCCGACCCGGCCCAAGGGCACGCTCTTTTCGTAATCGCGGGCATCGAGTGAGCCCGGCATGAGGCGTGCCCAGGCGCCCTCGGTGGGGAACGGGCCCGGCGCGACGGCGTTCAATCGTATGCCATGCTTGCCCCACTCGACGGCAAGGCTGCGCGTCATCGAAGCGATGCCCGCTTTCGACATGGCCGAGGGCACGACGAAGGGCGAGCCGGTCCAGACCCAGGTGGCAACGATGCTGATGACGCTGGCCGGCACGGCATCGGCAATCCATCGCTTGCCGCAGGCCTGGGTGACGTAGAACGTGCCGTGCAGGACGATGTTGGCGATGGCATCGAAGCCGCGCGGGCTGAGGTCTTCGCTGCGCGAGATGAAGTTGCCGGCGGCATTGTTGATCAGGCCGTGCAGCGGGCCACCTTGCCAGATCTCTGCGACCATATCGTCGACGGCCTGGGCGTTGCGAATATCGACGCTGTGGGTATGGACGCTGCCGCCGTGCCGCTCGGTCATCTCCGCTGCTGCCTCGTCGAGCACGCCGCCGCGGCGGCCGCAGATGAAGAGCTCGGCGCCGAGCTCCAGTGCGCGCTCCGCCATGGCGCGGCCGAGGCCGCTGCCGCCACCGGTGACCAGAATTCTCTTGCCGGCGAGCAGGTCTTTCTCAAACATCGGCTCTCTCCTTCTGCGGGTTCAATAGTGAGCCTAGCGGAGGAATGGGAGGGCGAGCTAGACCCGGCAGCGGATATCGGTTACGAGCCTGCCCTAAGAGAAATCGAAAGAGCGGGAGCGAGACATGGTGACCAAAGGCTTCAAGGCCTTGCTGGCGGAAGCGAATGCGGAAATCGAGTCGATCGGCGCGCATGAAGCCTTGGCACTGCACGGCGATCCGGAGGTGGTGTTCGTCGATGTGCGGGAATCGGGCGAGCGCAGGAAGGGCGCGATTCCGGACTCAGTCGCCGCACCGCGTGGCTTTCTCGAGTTCATCGCCGACCCCGAGAGTCCCTCCCATCGGCCCGAGTTCGTATCGGGCAAGCGATTGGTCCTGGTTTGCGCCTCGGGTGTTCGTTCGGCGCTGGCAGGCGTGACCCTGCGCGCCATGGGCATCGATAATGTCGTCAATTTGGCCGGCGGCATGGCCGCTTGGCAGCAAGTTGGCGGCCCTGTCGATACGGATTAAGGACTCCAATCCGGGCGCCGGCAGGATATTGCCGACGCCCGGTGGGGAAGTGCGAAACCGGCGAGGAGCGGGGATACACCGGTTCCGCTTATCGGCTCGCCTCACAACGAGCCGAATCTGGAATTCCTGGCTTACTGACTTCCGGCGTGGGTGGCAGCCACGGTGGCGGTGATACGCGTCACCTGGGCCTTGTCGCTGACGGTCATCGGGCCTTGCACGACGGTGCGATCAAGAACTTCGTCGGCTGCACCGCTGGGCGCGGCACCAAAGGCGAGGCTAATGGCGGCAGCGATGGCAAACTTGCCTGCTGTGGAGGCGATACGCATGTCTGTCTCCCTTTCCGTCGTGGCGCCGCTTGGTCCGTGACCGGGGCGATGCCGCGTTGTTTCGACCCAAAGGAAGATGTTCCATTACGCGGGGTGGGGGAGTGACGGCGGTCACAAAGTGGTCGGGAAGCCCAATTCCGCCAGCACGGCCTTTATCGCGGCGATGGCTGCATCCATGTCTGCCGGGCCGATTGCGCCGATGCAGCCGATGCGGAAAGTCTCGGCAGTGGTGATCTTGCCGGGGTAAATGACGAAACCACGCCGGTGCAGGGCATCGTAGAAGGGCGCAAAGGCGAATCCGGGCCAATCCGGCATGCGAAAGGTGACGATGATCGGCGCTTGGTCTGAGTCGTCGAGCAAGGTCTCAAAGCCCAGCCGGCGCATGCCCGAGACAAGGCGGCGGCAGTTCTCCGCATAGCGCAGCGCCCGCTCGGCAACGCCGCCCTCCTCGTCCAGCTGATCCAATGCAGCATCAAGGGCAGCCATCACATGCGTTGGTGGTGTAAATCTCCATTGTCCATTTTTTTCAAATCCTTGCCACTGATCGTGGAGGTCAAAACTCAATGATGCGGCGCATCCCTCTGCCGCCGCCAGATCGCTCGTGCGGGCGATGACGAAACCGACGCCCGGCACGCCTTCAAGGCATTTGTTGGCGGATGCCGCGAGGGCGGATACGCCGAGCGCCACCATATCGACGGGAATGGCGCCGAATGCGCTCATGGCATCGACGAGCAGGGCAGCGCCATGGTCGTGCGCCGCCGCAGCGATCTCGGCCAGGGGATTGAGCACGCCCGAGGTGGTCTCGCAATGAACGGCGATGACATGGCTGAAGGGGCCATAGGCGGCAAGGGCGGCGCGCAGGGCCGCGACGTCGGTTGGTCTGTCCTCCGGGCTGTCGGCGATTCGCACATGGCGTCCCAGTCGCTCACCGATGGTGGCGATGCGTTGGCCATAGGCGCCGTTGGCCGCCACCAGCACCTTGGCCCCGGCGGGGACCAGCGTGGTGACCATCGCTTCGACGGCAAAAGTGCCACTGCCCTGCAAGGGCACGCAGCTATAACCGTCGCCTGCCGAGGCCAGCGCGGCCAAGCGGCTGCGCACGCGCGCGGTCAGGGCGATGAAGTCGCTATCGCGCGAGCCCCAGTCGCGGGCCATGGCGTCGCGCGTGCGCTTGCTGGTGGTCAAGGGACCGGGCGTCAGCAGCATTCCTGGGCCGTCATTCCTGCTCATGGTGTGGTGTCCGCATAAATGATGGTTTCCTGTCACGTTCCTGCATGGTCAAATCGCTGCCGCAAGTGGGACGGCGAGAGGACGCAGGCGTGCGCATCATATCGGCAAGCGACCTCGAAGAGGCGCTAGATTATCCAAGTCTGGTCGAGCGCTTGCGTGGCCTGCTGCGGGCCGAGGCCGCATCGCCCATGCGCCAGCATTATGATCTGCCCGACGCGGGCGAGGGGCCGGCGACATTGTTGGTGATGCCGGGCTGGCTCGACAGGCGCTTCATTGGCGTCAAGGTGGTCAGCGTCGTACCCGGAAACGAGGCGCGCGGCCTGGCGACGGTGATGGGCTCGTACCTGATGTTGGAGGGGCGCAGCGGACGCCCCATCGCCTTGATGGACGGCCCGGTGCTGACCCGCCGCCGCACGGCGGCGACCTCGGCCTTGGCGGCGAAGTACTTGGCGCGCCCGGATAGCGAGCGCTTGCTCATGGTCGGCACAGGCGCCATGGCGCCTTATCTGATCGAGGCCCATGCTTCGGTGCGGCCTATCGCTTCGGTGCTTGTCTGGGGGCGGAACGAGGCAAAAGCCAAGCGTCTGGCGCGGCGAATGAACCGCTCCGACCTCCGTGTCGAGGCGACTGGCGACCTCGAAGGGGCCGTGCGCGGTGCCGATATCGTCACCTGTGCCACCCTTTCCCAGGCACCACTGGTGCAGGGGGGCTGGCTGACCGGTGGCACCCATCTGGATCTGGTCGGCGGCTTCACGCCGGCCATGCGCGAGACCGATGACGATGCCATGCGCCGCGGGCGCCTATTCGTCGACGATCGGGACAGCGCCATCTCGGAAGCGGGCGACGTCCTGCAGCCGATCGCAGACGGTGTGATCACCGCCGATGACGTGGCGGGCGATCTTGGCGATCTTGTTCGCGGCCTGCGCGACGGGCGCCGTTATTACGATCAGGTAACCATTTTCAAGTCCGTGGGCACGGCCATCGCCGACCTTGCGGCCGGATACCAGGCCCTGGAGCGGACCTAACCGGTTCCATACGGCAGGAAAGGACTTTACAGTGATGCTTGTTGCTATTTCGACGAGAGACACTGCCGTGGTGCTGTTACGGCAAAGCGAGACTTGACCATGGAAGAACAGTCGCCCAATCAACTGGCCACCGTGGATTTGTTGTCGGGCCTTGCGCCGGAGGCTCTGCAACGTCTCGCGCAGGGCTGCATGTGGCGCCGCTACAAGCGCGGCGAGGAGATCGTGGCCCGCGACAGCGACAGCCGGGACCTTTTCCTGGTGGTGACGGGATCCGTCGAGGTGGCAAATTTCTCCACGACGGGACGGAAAATCGCCTATCAGCCCGTTGACGAAGTCTGCTCTGGACGCGTGTCGCTGTGTCTGA
>CAYPAX010000135.1:0-9623 GCA_964408735.1 uncultured Rhodospirillaceae bacterium
CTAGAGCGCTTGTTGGATGGCCTTGCGGTGAGCGTCGAGCCTTTCGACCTATGCCGGGTCGAGGCTGGTGAGCGGCTCGATCTCGGCCGCCACGACCATCCTACAGTCCATTATGTGCTGCGTGGCACGGCCAGTCTCCACGCGGGCCGCGACAGGGCGCTGGCGCTGGCGACGAGCGAGGCGGCGATCGTGCCGGCGGGCTTCACCCAATCGGCCGAGGGCGAGGGGTTGGTGATGGCCTGCGGGGCCATCCATGCCACCACTCTCTCGGGTCGCGGGCTGTTCGATTATCTCGACCGGCCGATTCGCGTCGGTGGCGCCGACGACGCGGGTTTCTCGCGCGCCTTCGAGGCTTTGCTGGAAGAGCTGTCCCAAAGCCGGCCGGGCGCCGAGGCGCTGTCGCGGGCGCTAATGCAGCAATGCCTGGTGGCGGTGCTGCGGCGCTACTGTGCCAGTGGCGAATGCGAAGTGCCGTGGCTGACCGCGCTGGAAGACGAGCGGCTCGGTAGGGCCTTGCAGGCCATGCTCGACGGGCCGGAGGCGCCGCACAGCGTCGAGAGTCTCGCGGACAGCGCGGGCATGAGCCGCTCGGCCTTCGCCGAGCATTTCGCCCGTGCCTTCGGCCGCGGGCCGATCGATTTCCTCAAGGAGCTGCGCTTGCGCCGCGCGGCATCGTTGCTCAGCGCTACCGACACGCCGGTCAAGTCGGTGGGTGCAGCGGTCGGCTTCACGGGGCGCAGCTATTTCAGCCGCGCCTTCCGGGCCCAGTTCGGCCAGTCGCCGGCGGCGTACCGCGCCGCCGTCAGGCCGGGCTGACGAAGCTGTCCATGACCTTCTTGGTGCCGGCCTTGTCGAAGGCGATCTCGAGCTTGTTGCCGTCAATGGCGAGGATCTGACCGTAGCCGAATTTCTGGTGGAAGACGCGACCGCCCTTGGCGAATGTGCCGGGCGCGTGGTCCTGGGTCTCTATGGCGGCGGCAGGCGCGTGTGTCTCGTGGCGGCGCCAATTGCTGGCACGCCCGCCGAAGCTGGGGCGCTCGAAGGCGCTGGCGTCGATGGCGTCCGCATCGCCGAAGCCCGCGTAATAAGCGGCGGAGACGCTTTCGCGCTGTATGTGGTCTTGCGGAAGTTCGGCGACGAAGCGCGAAGGCGCCGCTCTTATCCATTGGCCATAGGTCAGGCGGTTGGCGGCATAGAGCACCGTCGCGCGACGACGGGCGCGCGTGAGCCCCACATAGGCCAGGCGGCGTTCCTCCTCCAGCGCCTTCACCCCGCCCTCGTCGAGGGAGCGGCGGTTGGGGAACAGCTCCTCCTCCCAGCCGGGCAGGAAGACCGTATCGAACTCGAGCCCCTTGGCGCCGTGCAGGGTCATCACATTGACCATGTCGCCCGAGGTCGATTCGGCGTTCTCCATGACCAGGCTGACATGCTCGAGAAAGCTTTCCAGGTCGTCGAACTCGTCGAGGGCGCTGACCAGCTCCTTGAGGTTCTCCAGCCGCCCCGGCTCATCCGCCGAGCGATCCTTCTGCCACATGCCGCTATAGCCGGACTCGTCGATCACCATGCCGGCGAGATCGCGTAAGCCCATGCTGTTGCGCAAGCCCCGCCAGCGCTCGATATTGTCGAGCAGGGTGGCCAGCGCACCGCGCGCGCGCCCGCGCAGCTCGTCGGTCTCGATCAGCTCCCGCGCCGCCGCCTGCAAGGGGATACCGCGGGCGCGGGCGTGCAGATTGACCGTGCGCAGGCTGGCATCGCCGATGCCGCGCTTGGGCTTGTTGACGATGCGCTCGAAGGCGAGGTCGTCGGCGGGCTGGGCCAGCGCGCGCAAATAGGCGATGGCGTCGCGGATCTCAAGGCGCTCGTAGAAGCGCAAGCCGCCGATGACGCGGTAGGGCAGGCCGATCTGCAGAAAGCGCTCCTCGAAGGCGCGGGTCTGGAAACCGGCGCGAACCAGGATCGCCATTTCTCTCAAAGGCTCGCCGTCGCGCTGCAGGGCCTCGATGGCTTCCGAGACCGTGCGCGCCTCGTCGTCGCCGTCCCAGGTGCCGAGCACGCGCACCTTGTCGCCGAGCTCGTCGCCGGCCGGGTGCAGGGTCTTGCCGAGGCGGCCCTCGTTATGAGCGATGACGCCCGAGGCGGCGGCGAGGATGTGCCCGGTGGAGCGGTAGTTGCTTTCCAGGCGCACGATGCGGGCGCCGGGGAAATCCTTCTCGAAACGCAGGATGTTGCCGACCTCCGCCCCGCGCCAGGCATAGATCGACTGGTCGTCGTCGCCGACGCAGCAGATATTGCGATGGCCCTGGGCGAGCAGGCGGAGCCAGAGATATTGCGCCACGTTGGTGTCCTGGTACTCGTCCACCAGAATGTAGCGGAAGCGCCGCTGGTAGTCGGCGAGCACCGCCGCGTCCTTCGCGAACATGGTCAGATTGTGCAGCAGCAGGTCACCGAAATCGGCGGCGTTGAGCTCGGCCAATCGGGTCTGGTACTGGCGGTAGAGCTCGACCGCGCGGCCGTTGGCGAACTCGCCCGCCTCGTCGCCCGAGACCGCATCGGGCACCAGGCCGCGGTCCTTCCAGCGCCCGATGATGGCGGCCAGCGAGCGCGCCGGCCATTTCTTGTCGTCGAGGTCGTTGGCGGCCAGGACTTGCTTGACCAGGCGCAGCTGGTCGTCGGTGTCGATGATAGTGAAGTTCGATTCGAGCCCCACCAGCTCGGCATGGCGGCGCAGCATGCGCGCGGCCATGGCGTGGAAGGTGCCGAGGTGCCAGCCTTCGACCGAGCGCCCGAGCAGGCCCTCGACGCGATCCTTCATCTCGCGCGCCGCCTTGTTGGTGAAGGTGACAGTGAGCGTCTCGCCGGGATGGGCCAGGCCCGACCTGAGGATATGTGCGAGGCGCGTGGTCAGCACCCGCGTCTTGCCCGTGCCGGCGCCGGCCAGCACCAGCACAGGCCCATCCGTTGCCTCGACGGCGGCGCGCTGCGCGTCGTTGAGACTGTCGAGGTAGGCCGGAGCGGCGGGCGGCACCAGGGGCGGCGCGGGTGCCACATCGCTGAGATCGAAGGGGTCGGACATAATGCGCAGCGAGTATACAGAAAGGCCGGGAGAGGCAAAGACGGCGGTGTCGATGGGGTGGCAGGCTGCGGGAGATCACCCCGACAACGCATCGCGCAGACGGTTGCCGGGGTGCGCCCCAGGGCTCGCCCTCAGACCGGGTTGATACAGGGGCAGGCCCTGAACGTCATGGTGCAACGCAATCGCTACTCGTCATTGCCCGCGAAGGTGCCGGAAACGACGCCGCCATCCGACAGCACGCCGACCCAGGTGCCGCAGCAATCGGCGGCCATTACGCTATCGGTATAAGTGCGGGCCAAGGCGGCAAGAACGGTCGTGCCAAATCGCAACGATTTCATCGTCGTTGCCTCCAAGTCTCGTTGCTCACACTGCACGGTGACGCGTTATGCTCCCGCATCATTCCACTTTCCGAACGATCAGTTTAGCCATTGCGCGCCGTGACGCAACCATGCGACTCGGGTGTGGGGGAGAATGCAACTGCGTCAGAGCCGCCGCATTAGTCGGGCGGGCTCACGCTATCCGCCAATGACCGGGCCAGCGCCAGCAGGCGATCACATTGCTCGAGCCGTGCCAGGCGTGCCGGCGGCAAGGCGTCGAGGCCGCGCGCGGCGCCCCAGATGGCGCCGGCCATGGCGGCGATGGTATCGACGTCGCCGCGCAGCGCGATCACGAAGGCCAGCAGGTCATCGAAAGGGCGTGCGCGAAAGCGCAGTGCCACATAGACGGCCGTGATGCAGGAGCTGGCGGCGGTCACGCCATTTCCCAGCTCGGCGGCCACGGTGCGCGGCGAGGTGGTCTCGTCCGCTCGGAGCCATTCCCCCGCTTGTTGAAGCTTGCTCAGAAACTCAGGGTGCCGAGCAGTTCGGCACAGTCGTTTGAAGATGTCGCCGGACGGCACGTCGCGGCCGGCGAATGCGGTTGCCAAGGCAATCACCACGGCGCCTTCGCAGCCCTGCGGGTGGGCGTGGGTGATCTCTGCCGAGGCGCGCGCGGCCTCGATGACCGCCCGGTCGCCGTCGGCGGCAAAATACAGGCCCATGACGGGCGCCCGCATGGCGCCGCCATTGCCGAGCGAGCCGTCAGGGAATATCGACCGGTTGGCCTCCTGCCAGGCCTGCCCGCGCCGGACCCGCCGCAACAGCTTTGCCGCGCCGGGGCCATAGCCGCGCGACCAGCGATAGGAGCGGGCGAAGCGCCGCGCCAGGTCGTCCTGGTCGACACGGCCGATCGCGAGCAGGGACTGCACCACGTCGATGGTCATCTGGGTATCGTCCGACCAGCGCCGCTTGGCCCCCCGCCTGCCGATCAGCGCCCAGACCCCGCGCTCCAGGGGCCCGCCCTCGTAGGGCGCGCCGAAAGCGTCACCGATGGCGAGGCCAAGCAGCGAGCCGGCGATGCGGTCGGGGTTGGGGTTTTTCATTTGCGTTTCAGGAATGTGGCAGCTCTCGTCATTCAGCCGCCTCGATGTATCGAGAGGACTCGCGCCGCACTCCCCTTTGACGCAAACCAGACCTTGGGCTCGCCGGGCTTCGGCTTGCGCTGGCCACGGGCGATCGCCATGGTGCGCGCCTTCATGTCTTCGTAAGTGGCAATGCCGACCTTCAATGTGCTCATGGGATCACCCCCTGAAATAGCTTACTGTCAGCGAACGCAAAGCCCTTCTGCCATGCGACTCCGCTGACTTGTGATCGGCACGCGGAGGCGCGGTGACGCGGAGGAAGCGCTGCTTCTCACGGCGATGCCTCGGTACGGCTCGGGTGACTCGGTCCCTCCGCGTCTCCGCGCTTCCGCGTGAGCCCTAATATGGCATTAGGCGACAGCCCGGCCGATCGCCGACCCGCGCCGCCTCAACTCTCCCCATGCTCCCAAGCCCGCTGCCGCAGCAGCGCCCTTGTATACGCTCTGAGCGCCGCCTCTCTCTGCACTACCCCGATAAGCCGGCCCGAGGTTCGGGTTTCTACGACCGGGATGAGGCGCTGGTCGGTGGACTCGAAGAGGTCGAGGGCGTGGTTGAGGGTGTCGTCGGGGGTGAGGCTTTCGATGTGGTCGTCGCAGAGCTCGCCCGCCGTGGCGTCGCGGTCTGCCGCCGGGTCGAAGAGGAGCGAGCGCAGGGTGGCGTGGGGCAGCATGCCGGCGAGCTTGCCGGCCTCGTCGGTAACGAACAGGTCTTCCTTGCCGCCGCTGCCCGCCAGGTCGCAGATGGCATCGCCCGCGGTATCCGTCGTCACCGTGGCGAAGGCATCGCTCATCAGGCTCGAGATCGGCACGGCGCGGGTCGCGGCGCGCTCGTCGGCGCGGCGCAGGTCGACACCACGAACGGTGAGCTGGCTGATGAAAAAGGATTGCATGCCGAGCTGGCGGCTGGTCAGCGACGAGACGGCCACCGCCACCATCACGGCGATGGTGGTGGCGTAGTCGCCCGTGAGCTCGAAGATGATGAGGATGGTCGAGATCGGCGCGCCCAGCACGGCGCCCGTTACCGCGCCCATGCCGACCAGGCTGTAGGTGCTGACGCTGGCCTGCGCGTCGGGCACGAAGCCGGTGGCGACCAAGCCGAAGGCGGCGCCGGTCAACGCCCCGATACAAAGGCTCGGCGAGAAGACGCCGCCGGCGAAGCCGCTACCCAGGCTGATGCAGGTCGCAGCCGTCTTGGCCAGCACCAGCACGATCAGCAGCCAGAGGCCGAAACGCCCGGCCAGGGCGCCGTCGGTGGTCTCGTAGCCGACGCCGATCACTTCCGGATAGACCGCCGCGATGCAGCCCACCAACAGGCCGCCGCCAGCCGGCAACAACCAAGGCGGCACGGGCATCCTGGCGGCCACGCGCGCGGTCCAGAGCGTGCCATGGACGAACAGCATCGCCACCCCGGCGCAGATCAGCCCGAGCAGGAAGAAGGCGGGCAGCTCGTAATAGGTGGAGATTTCCAGGCCCGGCACGACGAAGGCGGGGAAGTCGCCGAAATGGGCGCGGGAGATGATGGTGCCGATCACCGCCGAGATCACGACGGGGGTGAAAGTGCCGAGGCCGTAATGGCCGACCACCACCTCGAGGGCGAAGAAGACGCCGGCGATGGGGGCGTTGAAGGAGGCCGCGACGCCGCTGGCGACACCGCAGCCGAGCAGGGTGATGAGCTGCGGCCGGTCGAGGCCCAAACGCCGGCCGAGCCAGCTCCCCATGGTCGCGGCGAGGTGCACCACCGGGCCCTCGCGCCCGACCGAAGCGCCGGCGCCGAGCGAGACGGCGCTTGCCGCCGTCGCCACCAGGCCATCGCGCAGACGCATGCGCCCGCCGCGCACGGCGCAGGCCTCGATGACATCGGCGACGCCATGGGGGCGCCGATCCGGCAGCAGGAAGTAGATCATCACACCGACCAGCAGCCCGCCCACGGCCGGCGCCAGCAGCCGATGCCACCATTCCAGATGAATGGCCATGGACAGCACAGCTTCCGAGCCGGAGCCGTAGAACAGCAGCTGGAAGCCATCGATGGCGTGGCGGAAGCCGACGGCGCCATAGCCGGCGATGACGCCGACCACACAGGCCAGCAAGGACAACAGGAGGTGCGGGTTACGCCGCAGACGCTCGCCTAGAAAATGCAACCGACCGCCTCGCCGCAACTATTCGGCGATTTTGTCGTCGGCCTTGGGCGCCGCCGGCTTGCGCCGCCGCGCGGGCTTGCGTTTGGGCGTTGCCGCCGCGGGCTTGGCCGGGGCTTCGGTCTCGGCGACGCCGGAGCCCATGGGCGAGAAGGGGAAGGGCACGATATCGGTGGCATAGCCGAGAAAGCCCAGCATGTCGCCGAAGTAGCGGCCGAGCTTGCCGCAGAAGTCCCGCAGGTTGCCGTTCACGCGTCCCGTGATCCACGACAGCAGGAACTGCACCGTGGCCAGGAACACCACCAGCCACAGCGCCGCCCAGGCCAGGATGGCGAAGATAACCATGTAAAGAAACCGCATCCTGCGGTCGTCATGCGCGACGCGTGTTACCTCGCCCGTCTCGGCAGCGCTGTCCGCCATGCCCCGTCTCCCCAGCCGGCCGCCTGCTGCGGTCCAAGGCCCATGATGAATTGGCAGGGGAGGGCTGGCAAGGGGTGTGGGAGAGCTGGCCGGGATTATTCGCGGCTAGGCGGGGAATGGCTGGTGAGTGTGGGTTAAGTTGTTGAGATTTCATAAGAGTTTGGTGTCAGAACAAGACCTTACGGCAACAGCAATACCGATGACTCACCGTGGATCAGGCTATCCTTATCGCAATATCCTGATCGCCATGGCGACTGCCACCACTGTCCAAGGCCCCAGAACTCGAGATTTTGGCATGCTGGCATGCTGACCTTGCGTCTCTGTCCTCAGGACTGTGCAGCGCGGCGCAACGTCGGCGTGATATGTTGAGGGTTTCAGGCTCAAGGGTCCGCTACAGTATGGGCTTCGGGCGTACTGAATTGTAGGGCGGGTAGGCTGGGTTTAGCCAAAACACGCCATTCACGGCGTCCTCGATGGATCGTATCGGGAGCCGTCTCAGTCAGCTGCGCTCGGCTCGTCGGGGATGTCCAGGCCAGCCTTGCGCAGGCCCTCGAAAAAGTGATCCCATTGCTCGCCAGGAATTCCAGCATAGGCCTTTCTGGCGAACTCAGGCGAGAAGTCGGACTGGACCTTCCACAGCTCGTCGAGCGCCGCGCGCGCCTCGTCCTGCCGACCAAGATGGCCGAGCGCCGCTGCGAGGGTCGCGTAAGCCCAACCCGTGGCCGCCGGGTGGCTGACCGCGTTGCGGGCATATTCAAGCGAATCCTCGTTGCGTTGCATAAGCGAGAGCGTCTGGGCTTTGATGGTCTCGAACACCCACAAGAATGGATCGCGCGGGCTTAAGCGCATCGCCTCGTCGAACTCCACCAAGGCGTCTTCCAACTGCCCTGACCCTCTAAGGGCGTCACCCAAGTACAAGTGGGTGGCGGCCATATTGGGATTGAGACCAAGCGCTGTCCGGGCCGCCGCCATCGCAGCCACCACATCGCCTCTGACGAAGTGAATCCGGCACATGACCATGTGCGCTAGAGGGTCGGCTTCGTCACAGCGCAGCGCGGCGCGGGTTGCTTCGAGTGCTTTATTCCGACTGGCATCGTGGTCTTCGGTGAAACCGAGGACGCTATGCAGAAGGTGTGACCACCCGAGCACGGCCAGCGCTGAACTGAACGTCGGGTCGAGGTCGGCCGCGCGCCGCAAAAGTTCCTGCGCCGCCAGGTTGTCGGCACGGTTGAACCGATAGAAGTGCCATAGGCCGCGCTGATAGCACTCCCAGGCGTCGAGGTTTTTTGGCGGCTTGCGCCGGGCGCGTTCGCGCTCGGCGGCATCTAATTCGGGCCCAATCGATCGCACGATGCTTTCTGTGATCTCGTCCTGGACGGCGAAGATGTCCTCAAGCTCGCGGTCGTAGCGCTGCGCCCAGACGTGGTTGCCGGTGGTCGCGTCGATCAGCTGCGCGGTAACACGCACCCGACTACCGCCCTTGCGCACGCTGCCTTCGAGCACGTAGCGTACGCCGAGGCTTTGCCCCACGTCTCGCACGTCCGGCGACTGGCCCTTGTAGGCGAATGTCGAGTTGCGGGCGATGACGAACAGCCAGCGCAGTCCCGATAGCGCGGTGATCAGATCCTCCGCTATCCCGTCGGCGAAGAACTCCTGCTCGGAATCGCCGCTAATATTGGCGAAGGGGAGCACCGCGATCGAAGGTCGGCTGGGCAGCGCCGGGCGCTCGGCTTCGGTCTCCGTGGTTGGACCAGCCTCAGCGACAAGCCGATAGACGCGCACCGGGCGGGCGATGTTCCTGACTTCGTGTTCACCGATGTCTTGGAAACCGAGATCGGTCTTCCCATCCACCTGCTCATGCGCGCTGCCAGAGAGACAAATGCCGCCGGGATTCGCCAAACCTTCCAAACGCGCCGCCACGTTGACCCCGTTGCCGTAGATGGTGCCGTCGTCCTGCTCGATTATATCGCCTAGATTGACGCCGATCCGGAACAGCATGCGGCGGTTCTCCGGCAAATCGGCATCGCGAGTTTCAATTTCGCCCTGCACATGGATCGCGCATTGAACTGCCTCGACCACGCTGTCGAAGATCGCCAGAACGCTGTCGCCGGCCGTATCGACGATGCGGCCATCGTGTTCCGATGCGTGCGTCCTAAAGGTTTCGCGGGAGGCATTGAGCGCAGCCACAGTCGCACGCTCGTCGTCGCCCATGAGCCTGCTGTAGCCCACCACATCCGCGGCCAATATCGCAGCCAATCTACGCTTGGCCTCGGCCATGCCTTCCGCTCCTTGCTCGATGATTGAGCGGGAAAATAACGGAGTGCTCCGCCGAAGGGAACGGGTTAGCGCCACCGCGATATTTAGTTCCGGGGAAGCCGCCGATGAACGATGCACCGACTTCCGAGTCGGGTCTTAGGCCGTCATTCATAGCATGGGCAATTAGTCGACCGAAGCTGGCTCATCAGAAATGACGAGGCCAGCGTTGCGCAGGCCGTCGATCCACGTCTTGAACTGGGGCCGCAGCGCTTCGGGTTTGA
>CAYPAX010000136.1:0-9542 GCA_964408735.1 uncultured Rhodospirillaceae bacterium
GCCGATTTCCGGAAATTCAGCAAGATGGATGGTCGCTGCTTCAAGTCGATCGACGATCCGAGATGCGGCAATCGGATCAGATTGAGCAATGTAATTGAAGATATCCAAGAGGTCCTGTCGCGCCTCCGACGACCATCCGATCCTCATTCAGCGGCGGGCCGAGCCTTAGCAGCGATCAGAGCCCGCAATTCTGCCATCATGTCTTCATGTGAAATGACTTCACCGGCTTCCAGCGCCCGAATGCCTATACGAATTTCTTCGATCTCGCCTTCCTGAAATTCGACATAGGAGCGAAGGGCCTGTTCGGCGATTTCTTCGCATGTCATGCCTTGAGGCTCGGCAAGAGCCTCAAGCCTCGCTAAAACATCAGGATCAATTGTGACTGATTTCTTTCTCATAATGCAAATAGGATACGCCCAATCTTGGCGATTATCCAGCTCCCACAGGCCGCCCCATCAGCGGGTATTCGGGATCGGTGTAGCCCGGCGAGGACGGGTGGCCCGCCGGCACCAGTCCGGCGATCAGCGCCTCGTCCTCGGTGGTCCAGGCGTGCTCGACACTCCCGAGATAATCATTCATGTGGGAGATGGTTCGCGGGCCGACGATGGTTGCGGTAACTAACGGGTTGGCCAGCACCCAGTTGATGGCGTAGTGCACCGGGCTCATGCCGCGCTTCTTGGCGTGGGCGACCACCTTCTCGGCGATCTGCAACGATTCCTCACGAAACTCGGTCTGCATCATGCGCTTGTCGGCACGGCCCGCGCGGGTGCCCTTGCGCGGTACCGCACCGGCGGCGTATTTGCCGGTCAGCACACCACGCGCCACCGGGCTGTAGGGCACCACACCCATGTCGTAATGCGCGCAGGCCTCCAGCACCTCCACCTCGGGCATGCGGTTGAGCGCGTTGTAATAGGGCTGGCTGACGATGGGCCGCGGTGCGCCCATGGCATCGCACAGGCGCGCCACGTCGGCATGGCGCCAGGCGCGGAAATTGGAGAGGCCGAAGCCCCGGAGCTTGCCGGCACGAATGGCCGTGGCCACAGCGTCGATCGCCTCTTCCGTCGCCACAGAGCGGTCGTCGCGGTGGAAATAGAGGATGTCCACATGGTCGAGCCCGAGCCGCTTGAGGCTGGCATCGAGCCCGTCAGTGATCCAGCGCCGCGACAGGCCGCGCATGTTCGGGTTGCTGGCATGCATGGGCTGGGCGACTTTCGTGGCCAGCACCCAATGCTCCCGGCTGGCCTTGATGGCGCGGCCGATCACGCGCTCTGACTTGCCGGCGTTGTAGGCATCCAATTGATGCCGGCATCGCGCGACATGTCGATGATGCGCCGCGAGGCCTTCTCGTCGGTCGGCCCTCCGAACATCATGGTGCCGAGGCAAAGGCGGGAAACGGTCAGGCCGGAACGCCCGATATTACGTGTTTGCATGAAAATATCCCTAGTCCGCCAAGAAGTCTCTGACGAGCGCCACGAAATCCTCGGTGCGGTCGTGATGGGCCCAATGCCCGGCGCCTTCGAAATTCACCACGCGCGCGTCCTGGAAACGTCCGGCGCGGCCGTCGGCTTCCGGATCGCTGGCCCAGCTCTCCGTGCCCTGCACATGCAACACCGGGCAGGTGATGCGCTCCCACAAGCCCGACACCTGCGCCTCGTTGAGACCGGTTTGCGGAAAGACGCGCACATAATTGTCGAACTTCCAGGAGAAGCTGCCGTCCTCGTTCTGGTTGACGCCATGAACGGTGAGATGGCGCGCCTGCTCGGGCGAGAGGTGGGGGTTCTCCGCCTGCATGCGCTGCCAGGCTTCCTCGACGCTGGCATAGCGCCGCGGCAGCCGGCCGGAGATCTTGCGCATGACGTCGACCCATTTTCGCAAGCGCTCGTCGAGGGGGTGTTCCATGGCCTCGTCGATCACCCGCTTGGATGGCCCCAGGCCCTCGATCGAAACCAGCCGCGTCACGTTCTCCGGATAGAGGCCGGCATAGCGCAGACATATCATGCCGCCGAGGGAATGGCTGAGAATGCGCACCGGAGTCAGCTTGGTCTGATGCAGCAGTTGGGCGATATCGTAGACGTAGTCGGTCAGCTCGTAGGTGCCGCCGATCATCCACTGGGAATCGCCATGGCCGCGCAGATCGGGCGCGATGATGTGGTAGTCGTCGCGCAAGGCCTGGGCTACCCAGTCCCAGTTGCGGCAATGGTCGCGCCCGCCATGCACCATCAGCAGCGGCGGCGCGTCCTCGTTGCCCCAATCGACGTAATGCAGGCGCAGCCGCTGGGAGACGTAACTGTGCGAGGTGGGTCCGGGATTTTGCACGGCCAGCGCTCTCCTCTCAGGCAAAGGTCAGATCGGCCCGCATGGCCATGGCACCGTCAGCATCGACAGCCCAGGCCGAACCGCCACCATTGCCGTCGGCGGCGCCCTCGACGGTCAATGTCCGGCCGGCATAGACCGGGCGCATGGCCCGGAATTGCACACCGGATAGCCTGCGCTCCGGCGCCTCGCGCGCGACAAGGTCGAGCAGCAGGCTCGCGGTCAGCGGGCCATGCACGATCAGGCCCTCGTAGCCCTCGGTGCCGGTGACATAGGGATGATCGTAGTGGATGCGGTGGCCGTTGAAGGTCACGGCGGAATAGCGGAACAGCATCACCTCGTCGGGCACCAGCGCGCGTTGCCACTGTTTTTCCGTCGGCGGCGCCTGGATCGGCGGTGGCGGAGCGCCGGGCTCAGCGGGCGCGCGATAGACGATGTCATGCCATTCCTCCAGCGCCACATCGCCGCCGGACACATAACGATGGCGCACCGTGACGAAAGCCAGCGCGCCGGCGCGCCCGGTCTTCTCCTCCACCGATATGATCTCGGACTCGCGCCGCGCCTTCTTGCCGATGACCAACGGGCGGTGAAAAACCAGCCTGTTGCCGGCCCACATGCGCCGTGGCAAGGGCACCGGCGGCAAGAACTCGCCGCGCGCCTCGTGACCGTCCGCGCCCAGCGCCGACTGCGGCGCGATATCGGGAAAATACATCCAGTGCCAGCCCGGCGGCAGGGCATCGCCCTGGCCCGGCGCGGTGTCGTAATCGAGCGCGGCCGCCATCCCGCGCGCCTGGAATGGCGCGATCAGATCCTCGGTAATGCGGGTGCGGCCCACCCAGTCGGTCAGCGCCTCACTCATGCTGCAAACTCCTTGCGTATGGCTTGCGAATGCTCGCCCACCGCCGGCACAGGCCGATATGTGGTGTCGTCCGCCAGGTCGATCAGGGCCGGCGCGATCACACCCACCGTGCCATTCGGCACCGGGCTTTCGATCGTCCGCAATTGCGGGTGTGCCGCCAGATCGGCCACGTCGTTGAGTGCGCCGCAGGCAATGCGCGCCTGGCGCAGACGGTCCATGAGTGCCTGGCGGTCGAAAGTGGCAAAATGCGCTGCGACGATGCCGTCCAGCACCTCGCGGTTGGCGACGCGATGGACGGGGCTGTCAAAACGTGGGTCGGTGGCCAAGTCGGGTTGCTCCAGCACCGCCTCGCAGAGCATATGCCACTCGCGCTCGTTCTGGATCGAGATCAGCACCTGCTTGCCATCCTTGGTGCCATAGGCGCCATAGGGCGCGACCGAAGGATGCGAAAGCCCGGCTCTCGGCGGCGCTGCCCCGCCATACACCTGATAGAGGTAGGGCACTGACATCCAGTCCGCCATGCCGTCGAACAGCGACACCTGCAGGCCGCGGCCACGGCCGGTGCGCTCACGCGCATACAAGGCCCGATAGATGCCGGCGAGCGCGTTCATGCCTGCCGCAATATCGCAGACCGAGACGCCGACACGTCCTGGCGCCTCAGGGATTCCCGTGACCGAGCACAAGCCCGTCTCTGCCTGCACCAGCAGGTCGTAGGCCTTCATGTCCCGGTAGGGCCCGTCCTCGCCATAGCCCGAGATGTCACAGGTGATGAGGCGCGGATTGGCCTCGCGCATGGCCTCGGCTCCAACGCCCGCGCGCTCTGCCGCGCCAGGGACGAGATTCTGAATATATATATCAGCGTTCTTTAATATTCTTTTTAAAACAGCAATATCATCAGGATTTTTTATGTTTAACGTCAACGATTCCTTGCCGCGATTGAGCCAGACGAAATAGGCGCTTTCGCCATCTACCACATGGTCGTAGTTGCGCGCGAAATCGCCTTCCGTGCGCTCGATCTTGATGACGCGGGCACCGGCATCGGCGAGCCGTGACGAGCACAGCGGCGCAGCCACCGCCTGTTCGAGGGCGACGACGAGGATACCGTCGAGAGGGGGGGCTTCGGCGGTCATGGATTGCTCAATAAGACCGTGGCATGCCGAGCACCTTATGCCCGATATAGGCGAGAATCATGTTGGTGGAAATCGGTGCGATCTGATAGAGCCGCGCCTCGCGATATTTGCGCTCGATATCGTATTCCTCGGCAAAACCGAATCCGCCATGGGTCTGCAGGCAGGCTTCGGCGGCGGCCCAAGAGGCTTCCGAGGCCAGCAGCTTGGCGGTATTGGCCTCGGGCCCGCAGGGCTTGCCCGCTTCGAACAGGGCCGCGGCCTTGCGCACCATCATCTCAGCGGCCTGCAATTGTGCCCAGGCGCGCGCGATGGGGAACTGCACGCCCTGGTTCTTGCCGATCGGCCCGCCGAAAACCTCGCGCTCGCTGGCATAGGCGCTGGCCTTGTCGATAAAGAAGCGCGCATCGCCAAGGCTTTCCGAGGAAATCAGAATGCGCTCGGCGTTCATGCCGTCGAGAATGTAGTCGAAGCCGCGCCCTTCCTCGCCGATCAGGCTGTCGGCGGGAATATGCAGGTCGTCGAAGAAGAGTTCGGTGGTGGCGTGGTTGATCATGGTGCGGATGGGCCGAATGGTGAGCCCCTCGCCGACGGCGTTGCGCATATCGACGAGAAACACCGACAGGCCGTCGCGCCGCGATTTGACCTCTTCGCGCGGCGTGGTGCGCGCCAGCAGCACCATCAGGTCCGAATGTTCCGTGCGGCTGATCCAGACCTTCTGGCCGTTGACCAGATAGCCATTGCCCTCATGCACCGCCGTGGTGCGCAGGCTGGTGGTATCGGAGCCCGTGGTCGGCTCGGTGACGGCAAACGCCTGCAAACGCAGGGCGCCTGAGGCGATGCCGGGCAGATACTCTTGTTTCTGCGCCTTGGACCCGTGCTTGAGCACCGTGCCCATGGTGTACATCTGGGCATGACAGGCAGCGCCGTTGCAGCCGGCCTGGTGAATCTCCTCCAGCACCGCACCGGCCGCCGATATGGGCAGGCCGCTGCCGCCGTATTCCTCCGGTATAAGGGCCGCCAGATAGCCGGCCTCCGTCAGAGCCGTAACGAATTCGGTCGGATAAGCGCGCTCTCGATCGAGCGCACGCCAATATTCGCCAGGAAAACTCTGGCAAAGCGCCCGCACGCCTTCGCGAATCTCAGGGTAGGTCTCGCCGATCGGGACCGTTACGCCCTCGCCGGCACTCGCTTCCACACCGTCCATCATGCTCGCCTGTCGCGTTATGCTTTTCGCAGTCGCAACATATCGGCCCGTAGAAAGGCTCACAAGCGAGCAAAGAAAAAGGGGCCACATGGCCCCATCGGATGTCCGGTGTGCGCGACTAATCAGACAAGAATGTCGATCTGCGACCCACGCTCCCCTTCCGGCCGGGTGGAGTCGGTCTCGTCAGTCTCGGCGACTTGCGCCGGCGCCGTAGGCTCTTCCTGCGTTGTGCCGTCTGCCCCGATAACCGCCAGATCGGTGTCCGAAGCGGCCGCCGGGTTGGCTGTGGTGCTCTCAACCTCATCGTTCTCTTCGCGCGTCGTCTCCTGCGCGACCTGAGTCTGCACCGGCGCTGACACCGCAGCCCCTGCAAACGCCGTTGAAGTCTGATTGATTTCCATGCCGTCCCGCCTCTTCCGACTGATCTACCGGGTAAGGATATGGTCACTATAGCCGATCCGGACAGTGACGAGGATCACAAATTGTCGTGTCGGGCAGAAATTACCGACTTTGGGCGCAAATCCTGCCGGGCAACCCGCTCCCGACCGGCGCCGTTAAGGAACTCTTTACTATTTTTCAACGCCCTAGCCCCACGCAGGGGTTGGCCCGGTCCTTGCCAGGATGGGGAACCGGCAGTCCGGCAAGATCGCAACCGTATGGAAACGCACGACAATGCAAATTGGCATCTTCGAGATTCCGATACCTGCGAAGAAGGCGAACGACGACAATGGCCCGCAAGGCATTGCCGACGGCGCCTTCAGTGCCGAACTGGATGAAGCCTTGGGCGCGCCGGCCGATTCCGGCCACAGGGCCGCGCCGGTAGCGCAGCCGTCCGAGCACGCCACGACACGGGACGCGAGGCCTGAAGCGAGGCCTGATGTGGCGAATGGACAAGGCGCGCACCCCCCCGCGAGCGACGGCGAACAACCGCAATTCGAGACACCCGCAGCCGCAGAAGCCGGCCTGGGCACTGCGTCATCCAAGGCCGCGGAGCCAGCGCTTCAGGCGCCTCCGCTGGCTAACGTCGAGCCCGGCACCGCTGCCGTCCCGACGAATTTGCCGCCACCTGTGGTCAGCGGGGCACAGGTCCCCACGTCAGCCGACACTGGCTTGGCTCTTGCCGCAGCGAATGCCGCAGGGCCAGCGTTACAAGCAGCGCCGCTCGCCAACGCCGAGGCAGCCCCCGCGACGGCGCCGACACATGTGCCGCAGGCCGTGCAGAGTGCCATCGACGCCTTGGCAGCAGCAGGGCCGAACGCGAACGCCGCCGCCAGCTTGCCGAACCAGATCGTCGAGGCGGCCCCCGCTATTGCCGCGCCCCGTATCGGCATACCGGGCGGGCAGGCCACGGCTGAGATTGCGGTACAGCAGCCAGGCGCGATGCGTCCGGAGCTGGCAACGCTTGGCCAAGCCATGCGCCCGAACCAGGCACAGGCACCGCAGCCAAATAGCCAGATCGCAACACCGCAGCCGGCCGCCATTGCAGCTGCCTCCACTCAGTTGGCAGTCGCCGATACCGCCATCCCGGAGACGGCGTTGCGGCCCGAAATCGCCAGTGAGCCCGCCATACGCGCCATCCCGGCGACTCCCGCCACACCGGCCGCACCCGCCGACGGCATTGCTGCCACGCCTGCCACCCCCGCGACACCTGCCGTGCCCGCAATCGGCGCACCGGAGACACCCCCCGCAGCTCCCGCGGCGGGGCTGCCGGACGCAGCGGCGAGCGCTGGCGCGTCCCAGAAACCGGCTCGTTCGCCTTCGGTCGAGTTCACAGGTACGACTGTGGTCGATGGCGGCGAGCCGGTACCCCCGGCTGACGATGGCTTGGAGACGGCCGCTGCCGCGGCAGCAACCGCCGCTGCCAAGCTCGCCGGCATGGTCGAAGACGATGGCCAGCCGCAGCCTCGTGCGCCTGAGACCGCACCGCCCATCGTGGCCGCCCTGGCAAATGCCAATACGGCTGCAAATGCGAACGGCAAGCCCGCATCCGCGGCCCGCGGCCAAGCCACGGCCAAGTCGGCTGGTGGCACGCCCTCAGCCAATGCGGCAACGGGAGCGGCCAACGATGCCGCGGCCCTCAACGCAGCCCAGCCGGCCCAGGCAAGCCCGGTCCGCGATGCCGCCCTTATGGTTGCGAACCAGCATCTCGCCCCCGGCCACACGGCCGGCGAACAGGCTCAGCCCGATGCCGCCGCCTTCCGCGAGGCCTTGACGAGCGCGCTGCCCGAGCAGGCCAACCCGGCTGGCGGCTTGGACGGCCTGCGCCCGGCGAATGCGGCCAGCGCCGTGCCCATCCTGGCGCGGGCTGCGGCACATGCTCCAGTGCCCTTCGCCGATCAGATCGCCTTCAACATCCGCCAGGCGATCGACAATGGCGACACGCAAATCCGCATTCAACTGCAGCCGCAAGAGCTCGGCCGCATCGACGTGCGCCTTGAGATGACGGATGCCGGCAAGGTCACTGCCCTGATCAGCGCCGAGCGCCAGGACACTCTCGACATGCTGATGCGGGATTCGCGCAGCCTGGAGAAGGCCCTGCAGGAAGCCGGCCTCGACGTGGACGGCGACGGCCTCGCCTTCGATCTGGAAGAGGGCAGCGAAGACCCTGAGAACGCTACGGAAGGCGATCTCGCCGACTCGGCCGAGAACGTGGTCGAAACCGACGTGGTGATGCCCGCGGCGGCCATTCTGTCAGGCGCGCCTGACGGCGTCGACATCAGCGTTTGAGCGAGCGGGAAGGCGGAGAAACACTATGGAAATCCAGGCAGCCAGCGCCGCGGCGAATCAATCGAAGTCGACCCTTGCCAGAGCGAATCTGACAGAGAGCTTCGATAACTTCCTCAATTTGCTGACAACTCAGTTGCAGCATCAGGATCCGTTATCGCCGATGGATGATGGACATGGACGAGATCAAAGAGCTTTCCTCCACCATGTCTCAGCTCGGCAGCGTTACCTCGGAGCTGGTCGAAGCCTTGTTCATGGAGTTCATCGAGGAGCTGTCTGGCACCGGCAGCCTGCAGGGCTCCTATGAATCGACCGAGCGCTTGCTGCGCGCGACCCTGGAAGGCGATCGGGTCGAAGAGATTATGGAGGAGCTACGTGGCCCCGCCGGCCGTACGATGTGGGACAAGCTGGGCAATGTGAACGAAAACGTTCTCGCCAGTTACATGAAGAACGAATATCCGCAGACCGTGGCCGTGGTGCTTTCCAAGGTGCGCTCCACGCACGCCGCACGGGTGCTGGCTCTGCTGCCTGAGGATTTCGCCACAGAAGTGGTCATGCGCATGCTGCGTATGGAAACGGTGCAGAAGGAAGTCCTTGAAGACGTGGAGAGGACTTTGCGCTCGGAGTTCATGAGCAACCTCGCTGCCACCACGCGCCGCGACAGCCACGAGATCATGGCTGACATCTTCAACTCCTTCGATCGCAACTCCGAGGCCCGCTTCCTGCAAGCGCTCGAAGACCGGGATCGCGATTCAGCGGAGCGCATCAAGGCGCTCATGTTCACCTTCGAGGATCTCAACAACATCGATCCGGCCGGCGTCCAGGCGCTGTTGCGCGATGTCGACAAGGATGGCCTCGGCACCGCCCTCAAGGGCTGCTCGGAGGAGCTGCGCGATCTCTTCTTCGCCAATATGTCCGAACGCGCCGCCAAGATTCTTCGCGAGGATATGGAGGCCATGGGCCCGGTGCGGCTCAGCGATGTCGAAGAATCCCAGGCGGCCATCATCAACATTGCCAAGGAGCTGGCTGCCAGTGGCGAGATTGTGCTTGCCGGCTCCGGCGACGACGAGCTGGTCTACTGATCCGCAATGGTCCCGGCACAGAATATGGCACAGTTCAGCAAGTTCGAGTTCCTCACCGACTTCTCGGAGCCGCAGGCGCAAGAGCCCGCCCCGCTGCCCGAGGAGGAAGACGAGGCGCCGCAGCCGGTCTTTTCGGAGGACGAGCTGCGAAACGCGCGCGAACACGGCTATGAGTCGGGTAGTGTCCAGAATCTTTCGCACATTTTGTTAGGCAACGACGGTTCCGTAGG
>CAYPAX010000137.1:0-9540 GCA_964408735.1 uncultured Rhodospirillaceae bacterium
GAATCAGACACAGCGACACGCGTCCAGAGCAGACTTCGTCAACGGGCTGATATGTGCCGGGATAGACGTGAACCGTGCCGCCGGACGCGGCCGCGTCGATGGCGTCCTGAATGGTGCCGAAATCGCGCGCGCCGCCACCGACGTCGAGCGAGGTCTTTGGCATGGGCGGTGGCTCGATGCCGGCGAGCGTTGTCGGGCTCAACCCGCTCATGCGCTGGACAAGGCGGGCGCTGATGACGCCATCGACCTGCCAGTCCTGGTCGCGCTGCATGGCGCGGATGGCCTGACTGGTGCGCCCGGTGATGGTGCCGTCGACCGGGCCGGGATCGTAGCCGAGCCGGGCCAATTGCCGCTCGGCCTCCAGCACCATGGCACCATGCAGGGCGGCCTCCTGGCCCGGCATGCTGTCGCCGAGCAGCGGCGCCCAGACATAGCCCTCGCCGCCTTGCGGCAAGGCGATGCGGAACCAGTCGCGCCCCACCACCTTGCCGGTGACGGTAATCTCCGCGCCCTCGCTGAGGCGATCGACCTTGTCGTATTCCGTGGCCGGGCCGGACCGAACATTGGCGGCCTTCAAGGCGAACAACAGGGAATCTAGCGGCTCGACTTCGAAGGTCGGGCCGCGATTGGGCTCGACGACCGGTATGTCCGTGCCGGCCAGTGCTTCCAGCCGGCGTCTGGCAATAACCACGAAGACGCCGTTCGGATACTGGTCGATGTAGGCCTGGAACAGGGTCGCGTCATCGCTGTCCTGGACGCTTTCCCAAAACGTCCGTTCCAGGGCGGCGCGCTCCGAGGCCGAGATTCCGGGATCGATCGGTGGTGTCACGACCACCGGCGGCGGCGTGGCCACGATAGCGGTCTGTACCGGCGGCACGATGTAGAAGTCGGGGCCGGTCAGCGAAGACGCCTCCCAAGGCGTCTGGCTGCCGTGAGTGCTCTCCAACACTGCATCGCGTACGTTCTTGAAGACCCGCTCGACGGGCACGCCGGGCTGGCGGATCGCGGTTGCCAGCGCCGCCGTGTAGGGGCTGTTGTCGTCTTCGCCATCGAGGGCGACCTGGCCGGGGGCGGTGGAATAGGCGATCAGCGTTCCGGTCACCGCGTTCATTTGTGCCAGGCCGCGCGCCGAGTTGCGGAAGGAGCGCGCGAAGGGATTGTTGCGGCAGGCGTCGAGCACGACGATGTTGAGGTTGTTGCGGGCGTATTCCACGGTCGACAGCACGTCGTTGGCGCTTACCGCATAGATGCTGACGTGGCTTTCCTTCTCGATCGGCGCGCCGATGGGGATGAGGTAGTTGACGCCGCCGACCTGAACGCCGTGACCGGCATAATAGAAGAGCCCGACCGCATTGCCCTGGGCGGCATCGAGCCTCTCGCCGAAGGTCGTGATGGCGAGCTTCATCTCAATCTGGTTGACGTCGAGCGCCTCGATGACATCGAAGCCGCTGTCGCGCAAGGCCGTGGCCATCAATCTGGCATCGTTGGCCGGGTTTGCCAGGGGACTGGTGCCATAGGCGGAATTGCCGATCACCAGCGCAACGCGGTGCTGGCCGTCCGCGCCAGGCCCGCCACCTGCCGCATGGGCGATGCCCGCGAGCAACGCTGTCGCCAAGATTATCGCCACAAATCCGATGCCGCGCATATGACCGCTGTCTCCCTCGCTCGGCGTATCGTGGCAAGTTTGCCAAATTCCTGCCGCCTTGCCGAGTCGCGAGATTTTCAGGCCTGCACGGGGTGGTTGGGCGCCATGTTGCGGAGCGGGGTGGCGGAAGTCCCGATTCCCTGCTATGCCGGGCGCCGTGGGACCCCTGCAGCGAAGCTAGCAAGAGAAGTGAGACGATGAAGGCTATACGCTATGAGGCGCCGCGCGATCTGAATCAGGCGGTGGCATTATTGAAAGAAGCTGACGGCGATGCACGCGTGTTGGCTGGCGGTACCGACCTTTTGGTGCAAATGCGTGCCGGAATGGTGCGGCCAGGCTTGATCGTGGATGTGAAGCATATCGACCAGATGTGCACCATCAGCGAAGACAATGGCGGCTTTCGCGTCGGTGCCGCGGTATGTGGCGCGGAGATGGGCGAGCATGCTGCCCTCAGCGCAGCCTGGCCGGGCGTCGTGGAGGCGACCGAGCTAATCGGCTCGACACAGATTCAGGGTCGCGCTTCGGCGGGCGGAAATCTCTGCAATGCCTCGCCTGCGGCGGACAGCGTGCCGGCCATGGTGGCGGCCGGTGCCGTATGCACGGTCGTGGGGCCGAACGGCAGCCGGGACGTCGCTGTTGAAGACATTCCGACCGGCCCGGGCCAGACCTCGCTTGCAGCGGGAGAACTGCTGGTGGATATCCGTCTGCCGGCGCGTCCGGCGAACTCTTCTGACGCCTATTTGCGCTTCATTCCGCGCACCGAGATGGACATCGCGGTGGTTGGGGTCGGCGTCAGCCTCAGCCTCGATGGCAGTGGCAATATCAGCGCGGCGCGGGTCGCCTTGGGCGCCGTTGCGCCGACGGTCCTGCTCGTCGATGCGGCAGCAACGGCGATAGTTGGCTCGAGCCTTGACGATGCCGCGCTCGACGCCTTGGCGGCTGCCGCCAGCGCCGCTTGCCGCCCCATCGACGACAAGCGCGGCACGGCAGAATATCGCATCAAGGTGGCGGGTGTGCTGGCCAGGCGCGCCGCCCTTATCGCCAAAGATCGGGCAGGGAGCTAGGACATGGCACGGCATCACGTAACCACCACCGTCAACGGTGAGCCCGTTGAATTTCTCTGCGATACCGAGCAGACCCTGCTCGACGCGCTACGCGACGAGCTCAATCTGACCGGTGCCAAAGAAGGCTGCTCTTCCGGCGACTGCGGCGCTTGCAGCGTGACCGTCGACGGTCGGCTGGTCTGCTCCTGCCTGGTGCTCGGGGTCGAGGCCGAGGGAGCCAAGGTCGAGACCATCGAAGGCATGGCCGAAGGCGACAAGCTGCATCCCTTGCAGCAGATATTCCTGCAGGAGGCGGCGCTGCAATGCGGCTTCTGCACGCCGGGTATTCTGGTCGCCGCAAAGAACCTTCTGGAGCGCAATCCGGACCCGAGCGAGACGGAGATCCGGTATTGGTTGGCTGGCAATCTTTGCCGCTGCACAGGTTATGACAAGGTGGTACGCGCCGTACAAGACGCGGCTGCCGAAATGAGGGGAGCGTGAGCGATGGGTGAACAGTCCCAGAACTTCAAGTGGGTCGGCAAGCGGACTCTGCGTCCCGACGGCCCCGACAAGGTAACCGGACGGGCCAAGTTCGGCGCCGATCTGGCTTTGCCGGGCATGCTGCATGGCCGCGTTCTGCGCAGCCCGCATGCCCATGCCGCCATCCGTGGCATCGATACGGCTAAGGCCGAGGCCCTGCCTGGCGTGAAGTCCGTGATCACGGGTGCCGATTTCCCCGAGGCCGGCCAGGGCAAGATGATCGCGGCCGGCGAAGGCCAGATCAACTACAGCGACATGGCGCGCAATGTCATCGCGCGCGAGAAGGCGCTCTATGACGGCCATGCCGTGGCTGCCGTCGCAGCGACCAGCGCGGCCGCTGCCGAGGAAGCTCTTTCGCTGATCGAAGTCGATTATGAAGTGCTGCCGCATGTCATCGACGTCGAGGCGGCAATGGCATCGGATGCACCGGTCCTGCACGACGACCTGTTCACCGATGGCGTGACGCCGACGCCCGACAAGCCCTCCAACGTCGCCAAGCGCCTGGAGTTCAATCTCGGCGATGTCGAGGCGGGATTCGCCAAGGCCGATGTAGTGGTCGAGCGCAAGTTCACCACCCAACCCGTGCATCAGGGCTATATCGAGCCTCACGCCGTGGTCGCCGAGGCCACCGAGGACGGCCAGGTACGCGTCTGGTGCTCGTCGCAAGGCGCCTTCATGGTGCGCGGCTACACCGCCCAGATCCTGGATATGGACATTGCGCAGCTCCGCGTCACGCCGGCCGAGATCGGTGGCGGTTTCGGTGGCAAGACCGTGGTCTATCTTGAGCCGCTGGCGGTGCGCCTGTCGCAAAAGGCCGGTCGCCCCGTGCGTATGGTGATGAGCCGCGAGGAAGTCTTCCGCGGCTCCGGCCCGACCTCGGGCTCGGCGATGGAAGTCAAGATCGGCGCCACCAAGGACGGCACGATCACCGCCGCGCATGCGACGCTCAAGTACCAGGCCGGCGCCTTCCAGGGGTCGCCGGCGGGGCCCGGCGCCATGTGCGCCTTCGGACCTTACGACGTCGAGAACGTCAACGTGGTCGGCTATGACGTGGTGGTCAATCGGCCCAAGGTCGCTGCCTACCGCGCACCCGGTGCGCCGATCTCGGAGTTCGCCGTCGAAAGCGTGCTCGACGAGATCGCCGGCGAGATCGGCATGGATCCGTTGGAACTGCGTTTGAAGAACGGCGCCAAGGAAGGCACCCAGGCGGCCTACGGTCCCAAGTTCGGACCGATCGGCTATCTGGAGACGGTCGAAGCGGCGAAGGCGCACGAGCATTACGCAGCACCGCTGGGGCCGAACCAGGGCAGGGGCGTGGCCTCGGGCTTCTGGTTCAACATCGGCGGCGAGTCGAGTGCGTCGATGCAGATCAGCGAAGACGGCACCGTGACGGTGCTCACCGGCAGTCCGGACATCGGCGGCTCACGCGCCTCGATGGCGATCATGGCCGCTGAAGTGCTGGGCATCGACGTCGAGAAGGTGCGCCCGATCGTCGCCGACACTGCCTCGGTCGGCTACTGCTTCCTCACCGGTGGCAGCCGCGTCACTTTCGCCACCGGAATGGCCGTTATCCAGGCAGCCGAGAATGTCGTCGACCAGCTGCGCGCCCGCGCTGCCAAGGAATGGGACATTCCGGTCGATGCGGTGGTCTGGGAGGACGGCTGCGCCAAGCCGGCGGGCAGCAATGCGGGCTATTTCGAGCCTCTTTCGCTGGCTGACATCGCCGGCAACTCACCGCGCACCGGCGGCCCCATCAACGGCCAGGGCGCGCTCAACGCGCGTGGCGCCGGGCCCGGCTTCGGCACCCACATATGCGACGTGGAAGTCGATCCCGAGACCGGGCGCGTCACCATCCTGCGCTATACCGCGGTGCAGGACGTCGGCCGTGCCATCCATCCGGGCTATGTCGAGGGCCAGCTCCAGGGCGGTGTCGCCCAGGGCATCGGCTGGGCGCTCAACGAGGAGTACATCTACGACGCCGATGGCCGACTGGAAAATCCCGGCTTCCTCGACTACCGCATCCCGGTCGCCTCCGACCTGCCGATGATCGAGGCGGTATTGGTAGAAGTGCCCAATCCGCGCCATCCCTTCGGCGTGCGCGGTGTCGGCGAGGTGCCGATCATTCCGCCGATGGCGGCGGTGGCCAACGCCATCGCCAATGCGGTCGGCACGCGGGTGCCCGATCTGCCGATCTCGCCGCCGAAGCTGCTCGCGGCCATCGACGCCAAGGGCGACTGAGCCGGCGCCATGGCACGTGTGGTGCTGCCGCGCAGCATCGGCGAGCAATACGCGGGCGGCGAGACCGAGTTCGAGATTGCGGGTGCGACGGTGCGCGAAATCGTGCGTGCCCTCGACGCCCGCTTTCCCGGGCTTGGCGAAATGATCGACGAGGCGATGGCCGTCGCCGTGGACGGCGAGATTTTGCAGGACCCCTATTTTGAGGCGGTCCAACCCGATAGCGAGCTTTTTGTCCTGCCCAAGATCGGCGGCGGGGCAATCCGACGTGAGTAAGAGCTCCCGATGATCGCTGCGCCTTGGGGCCACGTTCTATTGCCTGGCCAGATTGCGTAGAAACGTGCGCTTCTCGGCCGATAGAGCAGCCCAGATAGACTGGAATTAGAATAAGAAAATCAGAGATTTTTCCCAATTCGGAAGTTTTTCGCCAAGATGAAAATTTCACTTGCCATTCCCTCTTGATTTCCAGATTCCCGACCTAACTTCCACTCTCCTACACACAACACAAAGGGGCCTCGACTGAGGCCTCGGAAATGCAACTGCCTGCCGGTGGTGCGGTTGGCTCATGGGAGAAAGCGAAGAAAAATGAGTTCCCTACGAATATCGACGAAGATCCCGGTTCTTATTGTAGCGTTGGCACTGATCTCCACCGCTGTCGCGAGCACCATCGGTTATATGAAAGCGTCCGATGCCTTGATCGTCGAAGCCGAGAACAAGCTTACGGCGCTGAAAGAATCTCGTAACCAGGCAATCGGCTCCTATCTTGCCAGCATCCGCGAGGACCTGCTTTCGGTCGCGGAAAATGACATGACCGTGGCGGCGATCGACGCATTTGCGAGTTCGCGCGGCGAGTTTGGCACCCAGCTCAAGTCGCGGTTGCAGCGCCTTTACATCGAGGACAATCCCAATCCCCTTGGTGAGAAGCATAAGCTGGACCAGGCATCAGACAATTCCACCTATACCGGGCACCATGCGGATTTCCATCCCTGGTTCCGGAATTTTCTCGAGCGCCGGGGCTATTACGATATCTTCCTGATCGCGCCTAACGGTGATGTGATTTACACGGTGTTCAAGGAACTCGATTACGCCACCAACCTGCGGAACGGCGAGTACAAGGACACAGATCTCGCCGCGGTCTACCGCTCGGTAACGGCCAACCCGCAGGCCGGTTTCGTCGTAATCGAGGACTTCGAGCCCTATGCCCCAAGCCATGGCGCGGCAGCGAGCTTCATCGCCACACCGATTCTGAACGAGCGGGGCTCGCTTGCCGGCGTTCTCGTCTTCCAGATGCCGATCGACCGCATCAACGCTGTTATGCAGGTCAGTGCGGGCATGGGGGAATCGGGCGAGACCTATCTCGTCGGTGGCGACTATCTGATGCGCAGCGATTCCCGCTTCTCGGAAGAGTCGACCATACTCCAGACTCGCGTCGAGACCGCGACCGTGACCGCGGCGCTCGGCGGTGGTAGTGGCGTGGACGTGGTGCCGGACTATCGTGGTATTCCTGTCTTCTCTGCTTACAGCCCCATGGTTTTCGAAGGCGTCACCTGGGCCGTGCTGGCCGAGATCGACGAGGCCGAAGTTATGGCGCCCGCGACATCCTTGCGCAACTCGATGCTGATTACCGCGCTCATCATTTTGGCGATCGTTGCGGCTATCGGGCTCGGTTTCGCACGAACCTTGACCAAACCGATTTCGGCGATGACGAGCGCCATGCAGCGTCTTGCCGACGGTGACCTGGAAGCGGATATCCCCGCGCAAGGCCGCAGCGACGAGATTGGCGAGATGGCCGATGCCGTACAGGTCTTCAAGGACAACGCCATAGCCATGAAGGAGATGGAGGTCGAGCAGGAAGAGGCCAAGAAGCGTGCCGAGGCGGAAAAGGCCCAGGCAATGAAGGATTTGGCTGACAAGTTCCAGGGCGACGTCGGCGGCGTAATCGGTTCCGTCACCGAAGCCGCGAGCCAGATGGAATCCTCGGCTCAGGCCATGTCGACGACGGCCGATCAGGCAAATAGCCAGTCGACGGCTGTTGCTGCCGCTGCCGAGGAAACCAGCGTAAACGTGCAGACTGTTGCCAGTGCGTCGGAGGAGCTTTCTTCGTCAATCGCGGAAATCGGCCGCCAAGTGGCTCAGTCCTCTGTGATCACCAGCGAAGCTGTCGAGGAAGCCGAGAAAACCAATCAGAAGGTGGAAAGTCTTGCGGAATCGGCGCAGAAGATCGGCGAAGTGCTGTCCCTGATCACGGACATTGCTGAGCAGACCAACCTCCTGGCCTTGAACGCGACCATCGAAGCCGCGAGAGCGGGCGATGCGGGTAAGGGCTTTGCCGTGGTGGCCGCAGAGGTCAAGAACCTGGCCAATCAGACTGCCAGAGCGACCGAGGATATCGGCTCGCAGATCGGTGGCGTCCAGACGGCGACCAGGGACGCAGTGACCGCCATTCAAGGTATCGGCAACATAATCGGTCAGGTCGATGAGATCTCGTCGGCAATTGCCGCCGCGGTCGAAGAACAGCAGGCAGCGACGAGTGAGATTGCCCGCAACGTTCAGGAAGCCGCATCCGGCACCCAGGAGGTGACGCAGAACATCAGCGGCGTTACTCAGGCTGCCAGCGAGACTGGCCAAGCGGCCAATCAAGTGCTGACGCTTGCCGCGGATCTGACGAGGCAGTCGGGCACGCTGAGTAACGCTGTCGATGGCTTTCTCAATACGGTGCGTTCGGCGTAAGTAGTGAAGGGCGGGGTGGTTTGCCGCTGGCAGCCACCCCCTTTTTCCGCCGTTATGACGGTGACCAGCCGTAGACGCGCTCGGCATTGCCTCCCATGAGGGCCGCGCGGTCGCTCTCCGACAATTTGTCCGTCAGTCGAAAAGGCTCGACGCCCTGCTGGTAGCTCAGCAGGGCGACGGCGCGTGTCCAGTCGGTGCCCCAGAGGCAGCGGTCGATACCGAAGGCGTCGAACATGCGGCCCAGCGGCTCCCAGATATCCTCGTATGGATATGGCTTGTGCGACAGGGTGCAGGCGCCGGTTATCTTGATGACGAGGTTGTCGAAGACGGCCAGGCCGAGCACTTTTGCCAGTTCTGCGAAAGGCTCCGGCGGCGGCGGTGGCGCGAAGGGCTGAAGCAGGCCCAGGTGATCGATGACGATGCGTGTATCTGGCGCCTTGGCGGCAAGAGCGGCGGCCTGCTGCAGGCGTTCCCAGCATAAGATATTGACCGGCAGGTCATGACGCGCCGCGGTCCTTAATATGGTTGCTAATCCGGGATCGTCCGGATCCTGCGTCACATCATCCACAAGCATGATGCGGATGGCGACCGCGCCGTCCGTCTTGGCCCAATCAGCGATCCTTTCGTTGACCGCAGGGTCTGTGGTGTCGACGGGCGTAACTAGGCCAAAGCGATCCGGATGTGCGGCATGTGCTTCTACGGCATAGCTCGAATCGAAACGGTACATGGTGGCCGGTGATACCAGGATGGCACCGTCGACGCCGACAGCGTCCATCGCCGCGACCATATCGTCGCCGGTGCACTCGGGCGGGCCAGGCAGCACCCCCGCCCAAGGCCGCCCCGGGTGGTCTCTCTCGTAAGCATGAACTTGCGCATCAATGATCGACATTACTCTTGACGCTACAACATCCTGAGTGGCTGCACCACCGCCTGCCGCCCGTTCTATAGCGGGCCGGGTCTACCTGATCGGGATGAGTGTCGGTATCTGAACGTCTTTTTCGGTGGACCTAGGACTCCGGCGCAAGATATTTGTCTAACTGCATAGCACGCATGAAATAAACGCAATTATAAGGTTTAAATTTTTATTAATAAACCTCTTATGGTATAATAAACCAAAGACTATCTCGCTAAAGCGACTCTACGCCTGCTTACACGCAAATACTGAGCATGGGGGTGCGAGCTATGTCTACGACTGGTGATTACGAAGCGGTCGGTCCAGGTGCTGTGCACGAGTTTGATGATGACCTTCTTGAAGGGCTCGATGCTCCGGCAACGGGGCTTGATGCGGATGCCGGGTAGTGTCCAGAATCTTTCGCACATTTTGTTAGGCAACGACGGTTCCGTAGG
>CAYPAX010000138.1:0-9536 GCA_964408735.1 uncultured Rhodospirillaceae bacterium
AAAGGGGTCAAAATTGGACGCCGATAGGGGGTCAATGTTCAATGCCGATTGACATCAATGGTCCGATGCAGCCGGTAAGACCCACTATTTCAGGGTCAGCGGCAAGCCGAGCGTCGATGCGGAAGGCGCTTTTCTCGGCTATCGCGGCACCGGTACCGATGTCACGGAGTCGGAGCGGGCGCGGCGTGAGTTGGATGATCGAAATGCGCGCCTGACCAGCTTGATCGACAATGCCGCGGTCGGCATCGTGCAAACCGATATCGAAGGCCGCTATCGTCGCGTGAACAACAAGTTTTGTGAGATCACGGGCTATTCGCGCGATGAGTTGCTCGAGCTGTCCTACCAGGACATCACCCACCCCGACGACAGAGCCGCCGACGTTGTCCGGGTGCGGGCGATATTCGCCGGACAGATGGACTCCTTCGTCGAAGAGAAGCGGTACATCCGCAAGAACAGCGCAAACGTATGGGTCCAATTGAACGTGGCCGCGGTCCGTGACGATGCTGCCAAGCCACTCTATTTCATCACCATCGTGCAGGACATCTCGGACCGCAAGAAGGCCGAAGCGGCCTTAAAGGAGAGCGAAACTCGGTTCCGCGATTTGGCCGAGGCCGCTTCGGACGGGTTCTGGGAGACCGATAAGGAAGGGCGGTTCACCTATTTTTCGCAAGGCGGCCAAGAGATGTCCGAAATGCTGGGCAAAACGCGGTGGGAGCTGCGTGCGCCGGAAGATGCGGACGATGCCATGTGGCAAGCGCACCAGGCGGATATCGATGCGAGGCGGCCGTTCCGGGATTTTCGCTATGCCCGCAAGAACGCACATGGCGATTTTCGGCATATCAGCGTAAACGGCAAGCCGATGTTCGACGGCGACGGGCAATTTCTCGGCTATCGCGGCACCGGTTCGGATGTCACCGAGCAGGTGCGCCGTGACCTGCGCTTGAGCCGCAGCGAGCTGCGTTTCCGCAATTTGGTGGAAGGTTCCATTCAGGGCGTCATCGTCAACATCGACAATCGGCCGGTATTCGTCAATTCCGCTTTGGCGAAGATTCTGGGCTATGACGGCCCCGGCGATATCCTTGTCATGGAGTCGTCCGATGACTTTCTGCACCCTGATGAGATCGAACGCTCCGCAGCATATCGCCAGGCGCGTCTCAGCGGCGCAGATGCGCCGGATTCTTACGAAGTCAGGGCATTGCGCCGGGATGGCACCACAACTTGGCTCGAAGTGCGGGCGACGGTCGTCAGTTGGGACGGCAAGCCTGCAGTCCAGGCGACCTATGTGGATATCGCCGAGCGCAAGCGGGCGGAAGAGCAGCTGCAACACAGCGAGAAGCGATATCGCGATATCGCCGAATCCGTTGGTGATTGGCTGTGGGAGACGGACGCCGAGGGGCGGCTGACCTATCTCTCCGAGCGCTATGCGGAAGTCATGGGCCGTCCTGTGGCTGGCGAGCTTGGCGACACGCTTTCGCCATTGGACGGGCTTCAGGAAGACAAGGGTAACTGGGCGACGCTCAGGCAACGCATGGTGGAGCGCCTGCCGTTCCGGGACATCATGTGCCAAATGCGGGATGGTGACGGAAAGATCAGGCACAACAGAGTCAGCGGTGGCCCGCAGTTCGACATGGACGGAACATTCATGGGCTATCGCGGCACGGCAACGGATAGTACGGTCGAGGTCGAAGCCCGTATCGCAGCCATGGATGCGCAAACGCTCCTGCAGAATGCAGTCGAATCCCTTTCCGAAGGTTTCATTCTTTTCGACGCTGACGAGAAAATTGCCTTGGTGAACAAGCAATTTCGAAATTTATATGCAGAGCTATCGGAGTACTACGTCCCGGGCACCAGCTTTGAGGAAATTTGCTGGCGGGTCGCGGAATCCGGATTGGTGGAGGAAGCGGTTGGCCGGGAATCGGATTGGGTGCGCGAGAGAATTTGGCGACACAGAAACCCAAGCGGCTCCTTCGAGCGTCGGCTCGGCCCTGACCGTTGGCTGCTCATCGACGAGAGCCGGACTTCAACCGGCGGCATAGTATCGATCATGAGGGATGTCTCCGATCTGAAGAGAGCAGAGCAGGAGCTGCGCGCGCTCAACGAAACCCTGGAAGCTAGGGTCAGCCAAAGAACGAATGCCCTCAAGGAGCAGCTTGCTGCGCGCGAGATGGCACAGATGTCCCTGCGGCGCAGCGAGGCGCGGCTTCGTATTCTCATGGAAAGCACGGTCGATGGCATCATCGTGATCAATCAGGAAGGACTTATCGAGTCGTTCAATGCCAGTGCAACGGAGATATTCGGGTATGAGGCCGAAGAAGCGATCGGCAAGAACGTTCGCATGCTCATGCCGGAACCGGACCAGGGCCGGCATGACGGCTATATCCGCAGATATCTGGATCAGGGCACGCCGCGAATTCTTGGTGTAGGCCGAGAAGTTTTGGGAATGCGCAAGGACGGCTCGACCTTCCCCATGGAGCTTGGCGTGAGCGAAGTCGACATGGATGGCCAGCGTCTGTTCGCCGGCACCATGCGCGATATCAGCGACCGCAAGCGGGTGGAGGAGGAGCTGACCCTGGCCTGGCGGGCGGCGGATTCCGCCAACCAGTCGAAGAGCGAATTCCTTTCCACCATGAGCCACGAATTGCGCACACCGCTGAATGCGATTCTGGGTTTTACCCAACTGTTGAGAGACTATTCGGAGCCACCGCTGTCGGAGGAGCAGCAGGAGAGCGTTGAGCAAATCTTCAATGGCGGAACCCACGTGCTGGCGTTGATCAACGAGGTTCTGGATCTGGCCAGGATCGAGGCCGGCCGCCTGGAGCTCAACCTCGAAGAGGTCGACCCGATCGCCATTCTCGACCAAAGCCTGGTGCTGGTGAAACCGCTTGCCGACACGCGAGGCATTGAGTGCCGGGTTGATACCGCGTCCGATCAGGGCTGGCGGGTCGAGGCCGACCCCGGCAGGCTCAAGCAGGTGCTGCTCAACCTGCTATCCAATGCCGTGAAGTATAACAGGGATTCGGGCACCTTGACGGTGGTGATCGGCGGAGGCGAGATGGGCATGCTACGCATTAGCGTCAGCGATACCGGCCCGGGCATACCGGACGATCGGCGGCAGGACGTATTCCAGCCGTTTTCGCGGCTCGGTATGGAGAGGTCGAAAGTCGAGGGCACCGGTGTTGGCCTGACCATCAGCCGGCAGCTCATGGAGAGCATGGGCGGCACACTAGATTTCGTGAGCGAGGAAGGTAAGGGCAGCACCTTCTGGATCGAGTTGCCGCTCTAATTATCGATTGCCTGTTACCCGTATCGCTTGCCGACCATGGCCTCGGAATCCACCCCGGCATAGAGCACGTCACGCTTCGCCTCGGAGTCGCGCCGGCAATTCTCGAATTCTTCGCCGGTCAGGCGGCCTTTGGGCGGTTCGAGGATCGTGAAGTTGCCAAAGCTGTCCTCGCCGCTGACCAGCGCGACGATAGGCTTGAAGTCGGTCTGCTGCTTCATCGACGGCTTGATGTAGCGGACGGCCGAAGCGATCCGCCTGTCGCCTGAGGTGTTTGGTCCGGAGGCGTGGAAGAGGTGGCCGTGATGCATGGACATCTGACCCGTCTGCAACGCGGCATAGACTGTCTCGTCCTCGTTGACCTCGACGGCAATCTCCTGGCCGCGCGTGAGCAGGTTGTCTTCGGCGAAGGTATCGACGTGGGCCACGGCGCGCTTCAGGTGGCTGCCCGGCACGAAACGCATGCAGCCGCTATCGACGGTCGCAGGCGACAGTGCCAGCCAACAGGTGATTTCCTCGATATCGTCGAGGCCCCAATAGGTCAGATCCTGGTGCCAGGAGACGATATGCGGCGAATTCGCTTCCTTGATGAAAAGCGCCGAGCTCCACACCAGCAGGTCGGGCCCGAGCACTTCCCGTGCCGCCGCGATCAGCTTTGGGTGGCGGATCATGCGGTCGAAGGACGGCAGCAAGCGATCGGGGTATGAGCGCAGCAGGCCAAGCCGTTCCGGGTCGTCGGCAAGCTCGCTCTCGGCGGCTTCCAGGTCGGCGCGAATGGCCTGCGCCTCTTCCGCACTCATGATGTCGAACGGGCACACATAGCCGTCCCGCGCATAGGCTTCAGCCAAGGTCATCAAGCACTCCACGTTCTCACTCTTTATCGATTTGGTGAGCAGTATCCAGGACTGAGTGGAGTTTGAGAAGCCGATTCAGGCTGGCGGGTCTTGCGAGAGGATGAAGGTGGCGTCCATGGCCTGCTCGCGAATGGGTATGGCCGACTGGTAGGCCTCGCCGTTGTACCAGGCCCGGGCCGCGTCGGCGCTATCGAAGCGGATGATGATCAGGCGCTGGTGCGAATGCTCGCCGGCCAGGGCCTCGACGACGCTGCCGGCCGATACCAGCTCGCCGCCCGCGGCCTTGATCGAGGGGCCGGCGATGGCGCCATATTCCTTGAGCTTGTCCGGGTCATTGATTGTCGCGTGTGCGATAACGTAAGCGCTCATGGCGGCTGTCTCCTTTGCATGATGGGTCAGCATAGCATGTCATTTTTCTCGCCAGGCCCGCCAGGCCGCGACCGGTGCCAGGCCCAGGAAGAGAATCCATAACGGCACGATGGGCGATATGTACAACGAGTTGATGGCGGGCAGGGCGGTCGCGTCGATATAGGCCAGCAGCGCCAGGCGGCCGGAAATCGCCGTTAGCAAAACGGCGCAAAGCATGATCTCGCCGCTCAGCCGCCGCCGCAGCAGCGCGCCGGCAAAGGCGAGGCAGGCCACGACGGCGGCAATGCCTCCCGCGGCGCGCCAGGCGCCCGCATTGGCATTGGCGAGCCGGGCGACCAGGTCGCGCCGCGGATCGCGCGGCGCCAGGCGGTCGCGGCTGTCGATGATGTCGGCGAAGAGCACCGTCACCGCGCCAAGCTCCACGCGCTCGGCGATCTCGTCGAAGCGCAAGGATCCCAGTACGCCGAATTCGCCGATCACCCGCAGCCGGCAGTCGGGCACGACGCAGTTGGTCTGGATGTCGAAATCGACCGATTGCGTGCCATCGCCAAAGCGGCGGCGGTTGGACAGCTCGGCCTGCTGCCAGCCGTCGCTCCGGCCGAGACTGTCCACGGCCGCGACACGGTTCTGCGTGCTCAGCACGCTGCCCCGCAGCCACACCGTGCGGCCGCGCGGGAAGGCCGGTCCGCCGATCAGATCGGCGACGAGGCTATGGTCGAGAACGCGCCCGGTACTCTCGACAGGATTAAGGCCGGCGTCTTGGAATGTTATGAGATACCGTGCGGCATCCAGCCAGCGTTCGCCGGCGAGGGACAGGTATTCGCTGCGATAGGGTGGTGCCAGGGTGTGGCGGGGCGACGAACAGGCAAGGTGCCCGTCATCGCAGGCGGCATCGATCTCATCGCCAAGGCGGCGATAGAAGGCGCGGGCGTCCCCGGCCGTCTCGTGATGGCCGGCGAGCCTGGTGGCGCCACGCAGCGCCCACATGAACCAGCCGCCATGGATCTCGCCACGGCAGGGTGTCTCGCCATACGCGTTGCAGCCCTCTGCCGCCCAGCGGTCGGCCATCGGGCCATCGAGATAGGGCAGCAACTCGGCCAGCGCCGGGCTGTGTTCCGCGCCGCGGCGCATGGCTTCGCGGGGCACGGGGATCAGGCGTTGCCAGGTGTCGTGCTCGATACGCGACAGCGCGCCATAGGCGGCAACGAAAGCAGGCTGGCGCACCGCCACCACCTCGGCGATGCCGTAATGGGCCTTGTTGACCAACGCCACTGCCTGAGTGCCGCCCCAGGTTACCAAAACTGCCAGCACGGCCAGAACCGCCTCGTTCCGCAACCGATGACTGGCGAAGACACAGAGCACGGCGGCAAGCGCCAGCGGCGGCAGCAGCCAGGGGCCTTCCTCGCGGGTCATCCAGAGCAGGGCCGTGACAAGACCGAGGCTTGCCGCCGGCAGGGCGCGCGCCGGCAGGGCGCGCTCGCGCCGGCGCCACCACCACACCACCAGCGCCATCAGCAGCACCACCAGTGGCGTATAGAGGCCTTCGCGGATGATACGCAGTTGGGCTGAGCTGGTGAGCATGGGGTTGAGCGCATAGGCCGCGAACAGCGCGACGCCGGCCCAGCGCAGCCGCAGCAGCCGCATCAGCAGGCCGCCGGCAAGCAAATAGAGCGCGTCCTGGGCCAGCAGCAGCGGCAGGCCGAGCCAAGCGACGGCAGCGAGCCACATCGGGTAGACCGGGCCTTTGGCGAGGGTCAGCTCGTCGTATGGCCCCAACCAGTCGCCGTTGAGCAGCGATATGGCAAGGCGCGCGAACAAAGCGTCGTCATATTCCGCATGCGCCAGCACCTGGATGGGCACGGCCGCCACCAGCCACATCTGGGCCGCCGCGATCGCCAGCATCGCCGCCGTATACCTTGCCATACCGCTCTATCCCGTTCTCTTGCGCAGGTTGGCCTCACGATAGGCGATATAGGTCGCACTGGCGAATATCATCATGCCGCCCACCCAGGTGAACTCGTCCGGCACTTCGCCGAACAGCCAATAGCCGAGCATGGTGGCCCAGACCAGCTTGAAGAAGTCGAGCGACAGCACCAGCGTCGCCTCGGTCTCCTTGAGGGCCTGGGTCATGAGAATCTGGGCGATGGTGCCGAGCACGCCGATCAGCGCCAGCCAGGCAAGCTGGTCGAGGGTCGGTGTCTGCCAGAACAGCAGCGCCGGGCCGGCCGAAAGCGGGATCATCAGCAGCACCATATAGGCGGCGATGGTGATGCTCGATTCCGTGCGCCCGAGGATCTTGATGACGATCAGCGCGCCACCCCACACCGCGGCCTGGGTGAGCACCAGGAACGGGCCGAGGCCGACATGCTCGAAGCCCGGGCGAATGGCGACGAATGCCCCGGCAAAGCCGAACAGGATGGCGGACCAGCGGCGCAGGCGCACCACCTCGCCGAGGAGGAAGACGGCGAGAATGGTGGCGAACAGCGGCGCCGTGAACGACAGCGCCGCGACATCCGCCAGCGGCGTGATGCTCAGCGCGTAGAAGAAGCACAGCATGGCCACGAGATTGAGGATGGCGCGCAGGCCGTGCAGGGGAAAGCGCGCCGTGCGTAAGGGAGCAAGGCCATAGCGCAGCAGGATCGGCCCCATCACCAGCAGGCCGAAGACGTTGCGGAAAAAGGCCATCTCGAAGGGATGCAGCTCGCCCGACAAGTGCCGGATGGCAGCGTGCATGAGGCTGAAGATGATGGTGGCCGAGAACATCAGCGCCATGCCGACGCCGGGGCGCCCGGCCGGCGCCGATGCCTCGCTCAATGGGCGCTGTACTGCTTGTCGCCGAACAGGATCGAGAAGCGCTCCTTGTCCTCCTTGACGTTGCCGACGGCGAGGCTGTCCTTCATCACCTCGCGGCCCTTGATGACGGCGGGACGCATCTTCACATCATCGCGCCAGCGCTTGAGATTGGGGAAGTCGGCCAGATCCTGGCCCTGGCGATGGGGCAGCAGCCACGGCCAGACGGCGATATCGGCGATCGAATAGTCCTCGCCCGCGAGATAGGCGTTGTCCTCGAGCCGCTTGTCGATGACGTGGTAGATGCGCCCGGCCTCGCGCGTATAGCGGCTGACCGCATAGTCGATGGTCTCGGGCGCGTAGTTGCGGAAGTGGTGCGCCTGGCCCAGCATCGGCCCCACCGTGCCCATCTGGAACATCAGCCATTCGAGCACGCGCACGCGCCCACGCGGCTCGGTGGGCATCAGCTTGCCGGTCTTCTCCGCCAGATAGATCATGATGGCGCCGGATTCGAAGATCGAGATCGGCTCGCCGCCCGGCCCGTCCGGATCGACGATGGCGGGCATCTTGTTGTTGGGGCTGATGGCCAGGAACTCAGGCTTGAACTGATCGCCCTTGCCGATCTCCACGGGGATGACGGTATAGGGGAGCCCAAGCTCCTCCAGCATGATGGTGATCTTCCACCCGTTCGGCGTCGGCCAGAAATACAGATCGATCACGGCGCACTCCCGCTGTCTTGACAAGACGCGCCTTATAGCAGGCGGGGAGGGAAGCGACTAGTGGATCGACCGAGACATCAATTGATGTCTCGATAAGGTGATCCACCAACCAAATCGGCTAGCCGATAGCGAGGTCGTGAAGGAGGACCTTGGCGTCGATCAGGTCGGGCGTGTCGAAGCCTTCGGTGAACCAGCCATAGACGGGGGCGAGTAGGTCGTGGGCTTCGGCGGCCTTGCCCTGGGACTGCCAAAGCCGGGCGAGGGAAGTGGCGGCGCGCAGCTCGCTAAGAACATATTTTTGCGCTTGGGCGATCCGCAGTCCGTCGCTCAATACTTCCTCTATCCGAGTCACATCGCCTTCGCCGCCCGCGCTCATCGCTTGCGCTGCCAATATGCGTGACATTGGTGAATGAAAGATCTCTCCAGATTCGGCTATATAGTCGTCGAGCTGCACAATGTTTTGCTTGGCCTGTTCGATATCACCACTTGCCAAATACGCCTCGGCCAGAAATCGCGTTATGTATCCCAAGCCTTGCCGTGATCCAATGGCCTCCATGAAGCCACGTGCCCATTCGAGGTCTTCGATTGCTTGCCCAGGGTTCCCCTGCAGAGCTCGCCCTCGGCTCGCAGCGATCTTTGACCAACCCAGAAAAGTCGGCATGCTTTGTGACTCGGCTACATCAATTACTTCGTCAGATAATTGTTGCGCTTTCTCGAAGAAGCCAAACTCTGCGCAGGCGAGTGCGCCCATCGATAGCCCATACCCCAATGTCAAGGGGTGCCGCGAGTCGCGTGCGTCCTCAACGGTTCGTTCGACGTGCACGAGGGCAACATCCAAGCGGCCAAGAAACGCGTTCGTAATCGCGGTCCACGGGTGGATCATTTGGACGATATCGTAACCGCCAAGCTGTATTGATTCGGACCGATGACGCTCCGGACTGTATGTCTTCAGGGCGCTCTCCAACATCTCCAAGGATTCGGCTCCCTCGCCCTGGTGGAAGCGCATAGCACCAACTCCCACTTGACCCATTAGCGTAATGAGTTCGTTCTCTTCCCGATCGCCAATAGCTCGCAATTGATCGAAGTAGGTTCGGGTTCTTTGGAAGTCGCCTTTGTTCCAGAAATATGATGCAAGCGGCCAAAGGGGAAGTGCCGCCGCAAGCGAACTGACGCGCGGCCCCAATAAGGTTTCTGCACGCAGAAACGCCTTGCCTGTCTGCTCGGCGCCAAAGCCAGACATGCTCGCATTCGCCAAGCCGAGTAGGGTTTGGAGTGTAATTTCTGCCTCCGTTCGAGCCGGCTCTTGGTCGATCTTTGACAACGAGTCGAGACCGCTCTCGATATGTCCCACCGCCTCCAAATAGGAGGAGCGGGCCAATACCATCTGCGCCGCCGATATCCATTGCGTCAACGCTTGATCATGGAACCCGGCGCGGGCCAGATGATGGGCAATCAGTTCTGGCTGTGTACTAATCGCCTCCGAAAAGCTTTCCTGAAGAACCGTTGCGATCGTCTGATGCAATT
>CAYPAX010000139.1:0-9039 GCA_964408735.1 uncultured Rhodospirillaceae bacterium
CGGCCGATACCGCACGTTCCAATCAAATCTCATGGCCGGCATGAATAATTCGGGCCAGGAGAAGCCGTCGAAATCGTCAGACATGGCGCAAAGCCTTGCTGGATAGCGGCAGTTGAAACGGCGCGACACCATAGCGGTTTCTGAGTCGCGACCAAGATATGGCGTCACGAGATGTGACTGGCAAATCGAGGGATACAAATCCAGGAACATGGCCATAATCGCGGTTGGTCACGCTCCGGGTCTATGTTTCGGGGTCTGTCATGAAGCAGCCCCAATAGGCCATGAAGGATCGTGACCGTGGAACAGTATATCGGTTTGGACGTGTGAGCGCGATCACGAGGTGACGCAGCCGGCGCTGCTGGCGGCGGCGATCAGGGGGCTGGCGCCGGCGGCGTCGCTGGTGGTGCCGGAGACGGGCGGGCAGTCGAACTGGCCGTGGCGGGGACTCACGTGTTGACCGTCGTGGTCGTGTCGCTGTCGTCCCCGAAAAGCCAGTCGAATAGCGCCATTGTCGTTCCTCCAGCAGCAAAGGCCGCTCCGAAGAACGGCCTACCTCTCATCTGTCAGCAGTTATTTCCGCGTTACGTTACTATTATCGATTGACATTATTAACGTTATGCATTAGGTTGTATGCATTGAAGACGCTCATAACGGCGGGCCGATTATGATTAAGTCATTCGCGGACAAGCGCACGGAGCGCATCTTCACCAGGGACATCACCGCTTGGCCGAGCGCGGCTCTGTGCCGCAAGGCCTTGCGCAAGCTCCTGCAAATCGAGGGCGCCACAGGACTCAACGACCTACGCGTCCCACCCAGCAACCACTTTGAAAAGTTGAAAGGCGATCGCAAAGGACAGCACTCGATCATGATCAACGACCAATGGCGCATCTGCTTCACCTGGCGTTATCCTCACGCCCATAACGTGGAGGTTAACAAGCACTACCGAAAGTGAAGCCCAAACCTATGCCACATAACCGAACCGAAAACCGAACCAAACCGCACTCATAACCGAAACCAAACCAATGAAATCAGGAACCGCTCATGCCTCGCAGCACCCCAAACAAGGCACCGCCCGTGCACCCGGGCGAGATGCTGTTGGAAGAGTTTCTCAAGCCCCAAGGCATCACCCCCTACGCCCTCGCCAAGGCTATCGGCGTGCCGGCGCCGCGCGTCTACGACCTTTGCAAGGGCAAGCGCGGCATCACCGCCAACACGGCCCTGCGCCTGTCCCAGGCGTTCGGCAACTCTGCACAGTTCTGGCTGAACCTACAGGCGTTCTACGATCTCGAAGTGGCCAGAGACGAGGCCGGCGCGGAGATCGAGGAGACCGTGCAGCCACTGCCTGGCTTCGGGGGGCTGGCGCACATTTGATCCCAGGCAGCCAGGTAATGTTAGATGGGCGTGCCCAATTTACACCACCTCAGCCGTGAACTAACTATTTCACGTACACGCTCTGCTTCTGCATCGGGCTTTGAGACTGCGGCGGAGATCGTTGCAGCCGGTTTCGGAGGGCGATGACAAACCGCCGGAATTGATTGTCAGAAAGGGCGTGCTGGTAGCGGTGCGCCCTTTCGCTCTCACGCGGCGTACACGGCCCCATATAGGATTTCTATATGGGACCCTCTCCGATGATACCTTGGCCGCGTCGAGTTCACGAACGGCGACGCGCCCGGCGTGCGGCTGCTAGAGCGCTTCATGGTTAGATGCTGGAGTCGGCAACCGGCTCGGCATCAATGCAGCGTCATTAGCCGCTGTCCTTGATTTCTCTTTACTCGCCCAGCGCCCGTGCCAGCACGATGGCGACGTGCTCGGCTTTGTGGCCGGTGGTGTCCGCGATCTGGCAGCGGCAGCTGGTGCCGTCGGCGACGACCAGCGCGCCATCGGGCGCCGCATCGAGCGCCGGGACGAGGTCGAGATCGGCGACGGCCATCGACGTCTCGTAGGTCTCCGACTGGTAGCCGAAGGCGCCGGCCATGCCGCAGCAGGTGGACTCGATGGGCTCGACTGTGAGGCCGGGGATCCGGCCAAGCACTGCGGCGGTATCGCCTTCCCGCGCGAAGGTCTTCTGGTGACAATGGCCGTGCACCATCGCCTTGGTCTTGGGCTGCTCCGTCAGGGCCAGCGACACCTCGTTCTCGATAAGATAGCTTTCGAACAATTGCGCCTGCTTGGCCACGGCGTCGGTCTCGGAGCCTGGTATCAGCGACGGCCATTCATCGCGCAGGGTGTAGAGGCAGGAGGGCTCGAGGCCGAGGATGGGGATGCCGCGCTCGGCCAGCGGCGCCAGCACGGCGAGCGACCGCTCTATCTCGGCCCTCGCCGCGTCGACATCGCCCACCGCCAGCGCCGTGCGCCCGCAGCAGAGCGGCCGCCCGGCGGGCGCGCGCACGACCGTGACGCGGCAGCCGGCGGCTTCGAGCACGGCGAGGGCGGCGCGCGGCACCTCGGGCTCGAACCAGGTGCTGAAGGTATCGGCGAACAGCGCCACCTCCGGCCCCCGGCCGGCGGCCGGCGGCGTCTCCAGGAAGGGGTGCGGGTGCCATTCCGGCAGGTCGCGCGCGGCAGCGAAGCCGATGCGCTCGCCAAGGCGGCGCAGGAGGCCGGAGCGGTTGCGCAGGTTGGCCAGCCAACGCAGGCGCGAGGCCCAGGGGGCATAGCGGGGCAGGCGGGCGATCAGGCGGTCGCGCAGGCGCTTGGGCCGCGTCGCCAGCACCTCGATCTTGAGCTTCGCCATATCGACGCCGGTCGGGCATTCGCGCTTGCAGCCCTTGCAGGAGAGGCAGAGCGAGACCGCCTCGGCCATGGCGTCACTGCCTAGGGCATCGGGGCCCAGCTGGCCCGACAACGCCAGGCGCAGGCTGTTGGCGCGGCCGCGGGTTACGTGCTGCTCGTCGCCTGTCGCACGATAGCTCGGGCACATGACGCCCGGCGCGGCTTTGCGGCAGGCGCCGTTGTTGTTGCACATCTCGACCGCCGGCAAGAGCCCGCCCCAAGCCGACCAGTCGAACACCGGCTCGTGGGGCGTGGGCGCATAGCCCGGCGCATAGCGGAACAGCGCGCGGTCGTCCATACGTGGCGGGCGCACGATCTTGCCCGGGTTGAAAGTGCCGGCGGGGTCGAAACGGTCCTTCACATCCTCGAAGGCCTTGACCATGCGCGAGCCGAACATGGCCTCGTGGAACTCGGAGCGCACCAGGCCGTCGCCATGCTCGCCCGAATGCGAGCCCTTGTATTCGCGCACCATCTCGAAGGCTTCCTCGGCGATGGCGCGCATGGCCTTGGCGCCGCCTTCCTGCTTCATGTTGAGCACCGGGCGCACATGCAAACACCCGACCGAGGCGTGCGCGTACCAGGTGCCGCGCGTGCCGTGCTTGGCGAAGATCGCGGTCAGGCGGTCGGTGTAATCGGCGAGATCCTCCAGCGGCACGGCGCAGTCCTCGACGAAAGACACCGGCTTGCCGTCGCCCTTCATGGACATGACGATATTCAGGCCCGCCTTGCGCATGTCCCAGACCTGCGCCTGCTCGGCGTTATCGATGACCTCGACCACCGCATCGCCGTGGCCGAGATCCCCTAACAGCTCATTCAGTTGTGAAAGCAAGCGCCGTTGCGGCTCAAACGTGTCGCCCGCGAACTCGACCAGCAGGATCGCCTCGGGCCGGCCTTTGACGAAGCGCTCGATGGTGGCCGCATATAGCGGCACCTCGCGGGCGAGATCCATCAGCGCCCAGTCGGCAAGCTCCACGGCACTCGGGCCGAGCGCGACGATATGCCGGGTTGCCACCATGGCATCGTGCAGGGAGGCGAAATGGCAGATGCCGAGCACCTTGCTGGGCGGCAAGGGCTGCAGGTCGAGCTCGAGCCCTGTGAAGAAGCCGAGCGTGCCTTCCGAGCCGACCAGCAGGTGCGCCATGTTGTGGCCGCCGGGCGCGATCGTTTCGATATTGTAACCGCCGACCCGGCGCAGCAGCTTCGGAAAGCGCGCGGCGATCTCGTCTGTCTCGCGTGCGGCCAGTGCCCGCATGTCCTGCACCAGGGCGGCATAGGCGGGCGCGCCTTCCAGGCCGTCGAGATTGCCCGGCACGGGCGCGAAGCGGTGGCGGGCACCATCGACCAGCGCCTCGATGGCATGCACGTTGTGGACCATGTTGCCATATCGTATCGATCGCGCGCCGCAGGAATTGTTGCCGGCCATGCCGCCGAGGGTAGCCCGGCTGCCGGTCGAGATGTCGACGGGGAAGAACAGGCCGTGGCTCTTCAGCGCGCCGTTCAGGTGATCCAGCACCAGGCCGGGCTCGACCGTGGCGCGGCGCGCCGCGAGATCCACATCGACGATGCCATTGAGATATTTCGACGTGTCGACGACCAGGGCTTCGCCGACGGTCTGGCCACATTGCGAAGTGCCGCCGCCGCGTGGCAGCACCGCCACGCCTTCTTCTTTGGCAATGGCCACAGCCGCCTCGATATCCGCGACGGATTTCGGCACCACCACGCCAAGGGGCGCGATCTGGTAGATCGAGGCGTCGGTGGCATAGCGGCCGAGGCTGAAGGCGTCGAACAGCACCTCGCCTTCGAGGGCACGGGAGAGGCGCCCCGCCAGCGCGCTATCTGCAGCCGATTCAATCATCATTCCGCCATCGTATCCCAGTCCGGCTCGGCCGCCACCGCAAATCCGGGACAGTTAAGAGAGGCCAGGGAAACCTTGCCCTGATCTATCGCTAACCGCACCACCCCATCGCTGCGATGATAGAGGTCCGGATGGGCGTCAAGGAAGGTCGCCGCCTCTTTCTCGGGCACCCCGGCCATGCCGTTGGCGTAGTGGTGGCCGTTGCGCTGCACGTGTTCGACTCCCACCAGGGCCGCCATCGCGGTGTCCTGCTGCAGGCAGATGCCGGCCTGGGTGGTCAGGTCCTCGGCGGTCATGAAAAAGCGCTCTTCGCCCGCCTCGGCGTTCCAGGCCGCACAGCGCGCGGCATTGATCAGGCCTTTGTAAATGCCCTTGCAGCCCTTGTAGGAGACGCCGCGGTAGCCGAGATCGCGGGCGCGCGGGAAGGCGCCGAAGTCGCCGTCGGCCTCGTCGATGATCACGGGGCAGGCGACCCCCGCGGCAGCGATATCCTGTTCGAAAGTGACCGCGCGATGGAGCGGCTGCTCGAGGAATTCGATCGCGCGGCGAAAGCGGTCCAGGCGCGGCGAGGCGGCGATCGCCTGCCAGAGCGCGGCGACGCCTTCGATGTCAGTGAACTGCTCGCCGCCGTCGATGGTCACGGCATAGTCGTCGAGGCAGTCAAGTATCGCCGCCACCCTTTCGAGGCGTGCCACCGCGGCATCGACATCGTCCGACACGGTGATCTTGAAATGGCGGTTGCCGTAAGCCGCGATCGCCTCTTCGAGGGTAACCGGCAGGCCGTCGCCGACGTCGGTCTCGGGCGTACGGTCGTCATCGTCCAACGGATCCACCATGCCGATGGTGTGGCGGATGGCGATCGTCGCCGGCACCGGTCGCGCCGCGACAAAGCCCGGCATGTCCAGGCCGTCCCATTCGAGGCCGGGGAGATTGGCGCGAACGGCATCGAACACCGAGCAGCCCGCCAGGCGACAGAGCGCATCCAACACCGCACGGTCGAGCAGCGCCGTACCGAAGCCGGCGACCAGGCCGTTCATGCCGGCTTTCGCGCAGGTCGCGACATGGCTCTCATAGCTCGCGGCAAACAGGCCCCAGGCGCTGTGCGGCCCCGCATCGCCATAGAGCCGGGCGGCGTTGTGCGCGGCGCGGCGCAAATGGTCGATGTTCTCCGCATTGCTGAGGTCCGGCGACTTGTCGAACCACTTGGGCACCAGCATCTCGGCTGATGCGCCCCAGGCCTCGCGGCCGTCCTCGCCTTGAACCAAAACACGCGCAAAGGCCTGTGGTGCCTCGGTCAGGGTGATAACGCCGAAGCGGAACGGCAGGCGCAGCCGAACCGGGCGCTCGTAGAGACGAACGTCCAGCACTGTCAGACGCGGCGCGTCGTTCACCGTCACTCTCCAGGCACCTGATAAAACGTATGGCGCGGCTCGGACACACGACGTAGCATCCCGCGCTTGCGAGGGGAAGACACGGGCATGGCCGAACAGGAGAGCGGACAGCGGCAACGCGTGGCGGCCATATTGGCCGCCGACGTGGTCGGCTATTCGCGCCTCATGGCCGACGACGAGACCGCGACCATCGCCGCCCTCGATGCCGCCCGCGCCGTCTTCACCGAGCACATCACCGCCAACCAGGGCCGCGTGGTGGACACCGCAGGCGACAGCGTACTGGCCATCTTCGAGACCACGGCCGGCGCGGTGGAAGCGGCCATGGCAGTGCAGGCTGCACTCGCCGATTCGGCCACCGACGTTCCCGAGGCCCGTCGCATGCACTTCCGCATCGGCGTCCACCTCGGCGACATCCACGAAAAGGCCGACGGCACCATCTATGGCGACGGCGTCAACATCGCCGCCCGCCTCGAAGGCCTGGCAGCCCCCGGCACCGCCGCGGTCTCGGACGCGGTGCAGGCCACCATCCGCGGCCGCGTAGCATATGATTTTGCCGACCTCGGCGAGCACACGGTCAAGAACATCGAGCACCCGGTGCGTGCCTTCCGCGTGCTGGCGGAAGGCGAGACAGCACCGGTGACGCGCAAATGGCCCAACCACTGGGGACCGGCCAGCCTGCTGCCCTTCGCCGTGGTGCTGCTGGTCGTGCTTGTGATCTTCTGGCCGGACACGGAGCCCGCGCCGCCGCCAGAGGTAGCAACACAGGAAGCCGAAGAGGGCCTGCCGCCGATCCCGAGCGGCCCGTCGATCGCCGTCCTCCCCTTCGACAATCTCGGCGGCGACCCGGAGCAGGAATACTTCGCCGACGGCCTGGCCGAGGACATCCTCACGCGACTGGCAGCCTTTCCCGATCTCAAGGTGATCAGTCGCAACTCGTCCTTCCAGTACAAGGGTGAGGCAGTCGACGTGCGTGAAGTGGGGCGCGATCTTGGCGCCGGATTTGTACTGGAAGGCAGTGTGCGGCGCGATGCCACTTCGATTCGCGTATCGGCCCAGCTCCTCGACGCGAATGATGGCGCGCATGTCTGGCAACAGACCTATGATCGCGACCTTTCCGCCGCCGGCATATTCGCCATCCAAGACGAGATCACCGAGCAAGTCGCAAGCGCCCTCGGCGGACCCACCGGCGCCATAACCGCTACCCGCATTCGGCGCCTGCAAAGCGGTACTGACGATCTGAAATCCTACGAATGCGTCTTGTTGGCCCAGCATTACAACGGAATTGGAACCGCAGAGGCCCATCTGGCCGCGCGCACATGCCTGGTCGAGGCGGTGGCACGCGAGCCGGATTATGTCGAGGGGCTGGCCTGGCTCGGGCTGATGTATCAGACGGAAATCTGGTCGGGCTTCAATCCACGGGAGACCGGGCCGGCGTCGCTCGATGCAAGTTTCGACGTCTTGAATCGTGCCCTGCGGCTGGACCCGGATCACCAGTTGGCACGCAAGGCGTTGGCTGTGGCCTATTTCTATGGCCGCAATGTCGAGCAGTTCCGTGAAGAGGCGCGCAAGGCAGTGGCGCTAAACCCGAACGATGCCACGACTCTCGGCGAGATGGCCATGTGGATTGGCTATTCGGGAGATTGGGAAGCGAGCAAGGTGTTCGCCGAGCGGCTGCGGAGCCTCGTCGTCGAAGTTCCGAATTGGCACAACTGGACTGAGTTCAACTATCATTACCGTGATAAGGATTACGTTGCTGCTGCAGCCTCCGCGCGCGCGACAATGGAGCTCGGGCATTGGGCAAGCCCCTGGTACCTCGCCCTCGCCTATGCCGGCCTGGGCGAGGATAAGAAGGCGCTCGAAGCGCTGGCCAAGGCCCGTACGATCGAACCCAACCTGACCACCGAGACCGTGCGCGGCATGGTCGATGCCCTGTTCCTCGACACCGACCATATCGCCCTGCTGATGGACGGCCATGCCGGGCTTGTGGCACTGGAAGAGGCACAGGCCACCCAGCGCCCCGTCATCGCCGTCCTCCCCTTCGACAATCTCTCGGGCGATGCCGAGCAGGAGTATTTTGTCGACGGGCTGACGGAGGACATCATCGCGGCGTTGTCGCGCTTCCAACATCTCGCCGTGATCGCGCGCAACTCGGCCTTCCGCTACAAGGGCCAGACGATCGATGTGCGCGCCATCGGCAACGAGCTCGGCGCCCGCTATGTGGTCGAGGGCAGCATTCGCCGCGGCGGCGATACCATCCGCATCATTGCCAGGCTCATCGACGTCGAGAGCGAGACGCAAATCTGGAGCGAAACCTTCGAGCGCGCCTTGACGCCCGAGAACATCTTCGCCATCCAGGACGAGGTGACGGCGCGCATTGCCTCGACCATCGGCGACACGCAAGGCGTCATCGGCATCGCCGGCATGGACGAGATGCGCCGCTCATCACCGACCAGCCTAGCCTCATATGACTGCGTGCTGCGGGCGACGGAGTACAAGCGCAGCCTCTCCGATCCGGACCTCGAAACGGCCAGGCAATGCCTCGAGGCCACGGTGCGTTCGGACCCTGACTACGCCTTGGCGTGGGCCTGGCTGTGCGAGATCTATCTCGACGAGTACCGCCGCGGCATCGACCCGGCGCCCGACCTTGTCGAGAAGGCACTGGCTGCCGGCAGCAAGGCCATCCAGATGGCGCCGAACGGCGGCCGCGCCTATTTCGCGCAAGCCAACGCCTATTACTACAGCGACAATTTCGATGCCTTTGCCGGTGCCGCCGAACGCGCCTTGCAGCTCAACCCCTACAGTGCGGATATCCACATCCAGCTTGGCCACCGCTATGCTTATGCCGGCCATTGGCAGAGGGGGTTAGCGCTGGTCGAAAAGGCCATCGAAATGCAGCCGTTCTACGCCGGGCGCGGCAACTTCGTGGCCTATTTCCACCATTACCACCGCGGCGACTACGAAACCGCGCTAGAGCATGCCATTACTATGAACCTGCCCGACTACATCTGGGCGCTGGGCGCA
>CAYPAX010000140.1:0-8860 GCA_964408735.1 uncultured Rhodospirillaceae bacterium
TTAATATACGCTCACCAACCATATTCTACCGAGCCGTGAATAATCCGGGCTAGCATTCGAGCAAGGGCGGGCGAAAGATACTCGTTTGCACGGCGCCCAGTCGCTTGACTACGGGCCGGTGGCAAGAGAAGATGGTCGTGTTGCCGGATGGGTGGCCTCAGGACAGTGTTCGGGCTACGCAGTCGGCAAGTCGCCGTTCGTTAACGCCTACTGTTTGGTTGGACGGCGGATGTGCTCAATCAGGGAGGGAGTTAATGTCCAAAATTGGGAATGCCAGTGTGGTGGGAACCATTGCTGGCGTCGTCGGGGCTGCTATGTTCGCTGCCTCGGCGATGGCCGGCAATATAACCCATGACCGCCTGGTCAACAGTGAGGCTGAGCCAGAAAACTGGATCAACCATCACGGCAATTACGAGGCCCACCGTTTCTCGGGCCTGCGCGAGATCAACCGGGACAATGTGGGAGACCTTCGGGTCGCATTTACCTACGCCATGGGCAGTGCCCAGGGCGGCGGCACCGATCCGGTAGTGTTCCCGTTCTCCGGCCTGGAAGGTACGCCGCTCGCCGAAGACGGCTTTCTGTACCTGACCACAGGCTGGGGCGTGGTCACCAAGCTTGATGTGCGCGGCGGCAAGCCGGTCACCGTGTGGAAGTCGGATCCCGAAGCCGACAAGGATTGGGGACCGAGCGTTCTCTGCTGCGGCATTAACAACCGCGGCGTGGCCCTTCACGGCAACCTCGTGCTGTCCCCGGTCGTCGATGGTCGCATTCGCGCCCTGAACAAGACCGACGGCAGCCTCGTCTGGGAGAGCCAGGTGGCCGACCCGGGCATCGCCGAGACCATCACCGGCGCACCGTTGATCGTCAGGGACACGGTGGTTACCGGCATGGCTGGCGCCGAGTTCGGCGTGCGCGGCTGGATCGCCGCTCTCGACGTCAATACGGGTGCAGAGATCTGGCGCACCCATACCATTCCTGGGCCGGGCGAGCCGGGCCATGATTCCTGGAAGGACGATTACGGCGCCTGGAAGACCGGCGGCGGCTCGACCTGGGTGACCGGCTCCTATGATCCGGAGCTCGACATCATCGTTTGGGGTACCGCGAATCCTGGTCCTGACTGGGATAACGCCTATCGCCCGGGCGACAACCTGTGGACCGACAGCACCATCGCTGTGAATGCCACGACCGGTAAGTTCCTCTGGGGCTTCCAGCACACGCCGAACGATCCGTACGATTATGACTCGATTGCGGAAAACACTTTCGTCGATACCGTGATCAACGGTCAGTTCGTCCGTTCCACCCTGCACGCCAATCGTAACGGTTACGCCTACGCGCTCGACCGTGCGACCGGCGAGTACGTTTGGGGCACCCAGTTCGTCAAGAAGCTGAACTGGACGGATGGTCTCGATGAGAATGGCCGGCCGGCCTCCTACGATCCGAACTCGGACGTGCAGTCCTACAACGAAGGCTCCGCGGCACATCGCGGCGACTTGGTTGAGGTTGGCGCCCGCAGTGAGATCGAAGGCATTTCCTGCCCCGCGCATACCGGCGGCAAGAACTGGCCCCCGACCTCCTACAGCCCGCACACCGGTCTCTACTACATCCCGGTGATCGAGAGCTGCAACAAGGCGTTCGCGGCGGTCTCACCGCCGAACTTCGACCCCGCGACCCGTCAGTGGTTCCTCGGCGGCGCGCCGTACTTCACCTTTGACGACCCGCGCTCGGGCCGCATCACCGGCAGCGTGACGGCGATCGACGTCTCCTCCGGCGTGGTCGTACGCAAGTGGGAGACCGAGTTCCCGATGCTGGGCGGCGTCCTGTCGACGGCTGGTGGGCTGGTCTTCACCGGCACCGCCGACGGTGCGGTGGTAGCGCTTGACGACACGTCTCTCGCGGAGCTGTGGCGCTTCGAGACCGGCTCGTCGATCAATGCACCGCCAATGTCCTACGAGGCCGACGGCAAGCAGTACATTGCCATCGAGGTTGGCCTGGGCGGCGCCTGGCCGCAGTGGTTCACCGACTCGACTCCCGAGTTGAAGGCCGCTGTGCCGAGCAACGTCCTCTACGTGTTCTCGCTGTAGAATACGCGTGATTGTGTGGGCCGGCGCTTCGGCGCCGGCTCATGCTTTTTTCCTGACAGTTCGACGGTAAGAATTTGCCTGTCAGCGGCGGGGATCGCTCTCGGCTATTGACCTCGTCGGGGAAGCGGCTCACATACGTCTCATACGACCCAGGAACGGGACTGAAAAGAATGCACGTCACCCGCAAGCGAGTCCGGCTTATCAGCCCGTTGGCGGCGGCAGCCATTTTCGGCGTCGCAGCCTTCACGATGCTTTCGGCGCCGGCAGCGACGGCTCAAGATCAGCCTCGGCGCTCCGGTCCGCCGCCGATCGTTTTCGATGAATTCCCCAACAAGTGCGCCCGCTGCCACAAGCAGGACGGCCGCGGCGGCCCGGCCTATGGCGGCTTCGCCGCCGACCTGAGGTCGACCGCACTCGATCACGAAGGCCTCGTTTACATCATCACCGAAGGCATTCGCCGACGCGGCATGCCTGAGTTCAGAAGTACGATGTCCAAGCGTGAAATCAACGGTGTTGCCGATTACATCGTCAATAAGATCAAGGGTGTCTACTTCGACGCCGAAGGCAACCAGATCACGCCTGAAGAATGGGCCGCCCTGGAAGAGGCGAAAAAGGCAGCCGCCCAGCAGTGAGCCGGATTCGGCTCACTTGCCTTCGGCCTGATCGGCTTCAGCGCGACGCGCCTGCGCGATCTGGTCCGCGCTCATCTTGGCTTCAAGCCGCCGCTTCCACGGCACCAGGTAATCCGCACCGTCCGCTATCGCCGTCGTGATCCAATGATGGGCTTCCACGTAGTCGTGGTGCTTACCCTCACCAGCCTGCAGATGCACCATCTTGTACAGCATCTTGCCGCCTAGGAAGCCCGCGTCCCGGGCCCGGTTCGCCCAAAGATAGGCTTCGCTGAAATCGCCGCTTATCCGAGCCGCATCATAGGCTTCGCGACCGATCAGATACATCGCGGCCGGGTCACCGTTTTCGGCCTTGCACAAATTGCCTTCCGGGCCGGGTGCGCAGCCGTCGGCGCCTGCGGGCCCCGCCGCAATGAGCATGCCGAGGGCAAGACCAAGCCCGAGTGTCGCCTTATTCATGTCTCCATCCTCTCCCAAAACCGTGCGTCGCGTAGCTTTGTCAATACGGCGCCGGGGCCTAGCCGGTCAACCGATCCGGCCCTGAAATAGGCCAGATATCAGAACGTGATGTCCGCTCCCGGTTCGACATCGTCCATGTCCATGCGCTTCACCTGGGAGCAGCCGCTGCCATAGGTGATGGCGAGAGCGCCAACGCCTTCGCCGTTTACGCACATCTCGATCTCACGCTGCTCGCCGGCATCCAGTTGGTCGCGCAGCAGAACGCCGCCGCCGCAAACCTTGTCGCGCAACTCCAGGCTGAGCATGAACGCGCGCTCGTTGACGACCGTTATCGAGGCGCGCTCGACAGCCTGTGCGGTTCCCATCGCAGGCGAACAGAGCACTGCCACCGATAATGACGTGGCCGCAAGGTGAAATACCGTCCTCATCGCCATCTCCTTCGCATCGTCGCCCCCGTGTTGTCATACCCAACAACATGCTCAAGTTCAAAGGAATTGGCGCGTCGGTTTTAGCGTGCGAACAGCAGACTGCTCGGGTATAGCAGATGCGGGCCGGTCGGGCCCTAGAGCGCTTCATGGTTAGATGGAACCGGTTTGATGGCCCAAGGTGGCTTTTCGGGTAGGAGCGGCGCGCCGGGCGATGTGCGGCATCGGCCAAGCGACGCGACGCATCCGAAAAGCCTCATTGGGCCACCGCAGGCCGGCCTCAGCGACGCCCTGGCGGCGTTGCGCGTCTTGCCCGATATCCCTGCATCGCGCGGCGACGCGCGCCTAGCCAGGACGGCACTGAGACCGGTCAAACCGGTTCCATCTAACCATGAAGCGCTCTAGGTCCAGGAAACCGCCCACGTCATGATTCCGCCCGAAATATTTCAGCAGGTCCGCCAAATCCAGATCCGCACGCGCCGATCCGTAGAAAGCGTGTTTGCCGGCGGCTACCACAGCGTCTTCAAGGGCCGCGGCATGGAGTTCGCGGAGATCCGCGAATACGTTCCCGGCGACGATGTTCGCGACATCGACTGGAATGCGACGGCCCGCCGCGGGCAACCCTATGTCAAACGGCAGGTCGAAGAGCGCGAACTCACGGTCATGTTGGTGGTCGACCTCAGCGCCTCGGCCCGTTTCGGCAGCATCGCCCGGGTCAAGGCCGAGATCGCCGTGGAGATGTGCGCGGTACTCGCACTGAGCGCGATCACCAACAACGACAAGGTGGGCCTGATCTTGTTCAGCGACAAGATCGAGGATTTCATCCCGGCGCGGCGCGGCAAGAATCGTGTCCTGCGCATCATTCGCGAATTGCTCACGGCCTCGCCGACCGGGCGCGGCACGAACGCGGCACTGGCGCTGGAAACATTGCATCGGGTGTCCCGGCAACCAACGGTGACCTTTGTCATCTCGGACTTTCACGCAGAGGGATATGAGCGGGCCCTCGGCGTCGCCGCCCAGCGACACGACATCATCCCGATTTGCATAAGCGACCTGCGGGAATATGAGCTGCCGGATGCGGGGCTGGTGACGCTTGAGGATCTGGAGACGGGAGGCTTGATCACCCTCGACACGCACGACCCATCCGTACGAGAGGATTTTGCGAGACTGCGACTGGCAAAGGACCGGCACAGGCGTCGGCTGTTCACGTCGCTCGGCCTGGACTCCATCGAGGTTCGCACCAACGAGCCCTATGACAAACCGCTCATGCAGTTCTTTCGCAAGCGCGAGCAGCGATTGCGGGACGGCCGCTAGTGACGCCGCAGCAGGTCATGACGGCGGCCGGTCTGGTCGCCTTGCTCGCCGCCTCCGGCGTCAAGGCCCAGGATGGCTCGGTGAGCGCGTCGCTGGAAGTGGACCGCACGGTCGTCGCGTTGGACAAGCACGTGAAGTTGGCCGTGATTGTCACAGCGCCCGAAGGCACCACCATCGAGTTCGCGCCAGTGCGCGATGCGGTGGGCCCCTTCGATCTTGTCTATCAAAGCGAAGGTGCTGTCGAAACGCTGGGGGGCGGGCGCGGGCGATGGCTGCGAAGCTATCGCATCAAGCCGACGGAGATCGGCGTCCAGACCATTCCGCCATTCATCGTTCATGCCAACTTGACTGCTGAGGGCTTGGCGACGGAGGTTGCGAGTTCTCCGCTCGATATCTTCGTAACACCGGCTTTCGCCATCGGCGATGATGTCAGGTCGCCACGCAGCATCGCCCCGGCGGCAAGCGTTTCGCCGCCAGCGCTGCCATGGTGGTGGATCGCCGCTGGCATGGCGCTCCTGGCATCGCTCGTCGTGGCCGTCACGACCTTCCTGCGGCGGCGCGGCCCGATGGCCGATGCCGGCGCGCCGGCGCAGCCGGCACACGCCGTGGCGCTTGCCGCATTGGCGGAGATCCGGCAGCAGGGACTGATGGACGGCGCACGATCTGCGGAGTTCCATTTGCGCTTGTCGCAGATCCTTCGCTCCTACGTCGTATGGCGCTTCGACGCCCGTGCCCTGACCCAGACGACGGAGGAGTTCCTTGCCACCGCCGCCGATATCGAGCCGTTGGCGGGCGAGCGCAGCGACTTGGTGGGGCGGCTCCTCGCCCATTGCGATCTCGCCAAGTTCGCTGGCTGGATCCCGACGCAGGCGGCCATGACCGGCGCCCTCGACAGCGCCGAGCGCTTCGTCAGCGAGAGCGCCAGCAACAACATCTTTGCGCCGCGCGGCGCGAGTCTGGAGGCGCCATGAACCTGGCAAATCCGGAGGCCTTGTTGCTGCTCCTCGTCATTCCGTTGCTATGGCATTTGCGAAGGCTGAAGCGGCGCCCGGCGGCGATCGGATTTTCCGACGTTTCCGGTCTCGCCACACTGGCCTTGCCCGATCGCCGCCGCTTGCTCCCGGCTATGCGCATAATTGCAGCGGTCTGTTGCATTGTTGCCGTCGCACGGCCGCAATTTGGACTCGAGCTGACCAAGACCTACGTCAAGGGCATAGCCATCGCCATGGTGGTGGACGTGTCGTCGAGCATGAGCGCCGTCGACTTGGTGCTCGACAACCGCGAGAGCAATCGCCTGGACGTGGTCAAGGCAACCATTCGCTCCTTCCTCGTCGGCGACGAGGACGGACTCGCGGGCCGCGAAGGCGACCTGGTCAGTCTGGTTTCCTTCGCTCGCTATGCCGATTCCTTGAGCCCGCTGACCTTGGACCACGAAGCCGTGGTGGCATTGCTGGATCAACTCGAGATCGCCAGTGTGCCGGCAGAGGATGGAACTTCGATCGGCGAGGCAATCGTGCTCGGCGTCGAGCGCTTGATGAAATCCGCCGAGACCAGCCGCGTCATGGTTCTCATGACCGACGGCTACAGCAATTCGGGCGACACCGAGCCGATGGAGGCCGCGCGCATCGCCAAGGCGCTGGGTGTCAAGATCTATACCATCGGAACGGGGACCGAAGGCACCGCGATCATCCCGGTCCGTTATCGCGACGGGCGCACCGAGCTGCGGCCGAGCCAGGTCTATATCGACGACCGCACCTTGAGCGACATCGCCGAGCGGACGGGCGGCCTCTATTTCCGCGCCACCGACGCAGACGCCCTGAAATCGATCTATGCCGAGATCAGCCAGCTCGAGAAATCGGAGCACGTGGCCGAGCAGTACCAACGCTATATCGATCTGTTTCCCATTCCGCTGGCGCTGGCGCTCGCCCTGCTGGCCGTGGAGATGATCTTGGCCAATACCAGGCTGCGGTCCGTACCATGAGGCGTGGCTGATGGATTTCGCAGTCCCGATCCTGGGTGTCCTGCTGGTCCTTGTGCCGGGGATCGTGTGGCTCTATGGCTACGGCGCAAGACGGCGGCGACAGGCGTTGCACAGTTTTCTGGAGACCGGTCTGGTGCCCGACCTCGTCGCCCAGGCAAAGCCCTGGCGCCGCCAGGTTAAGGCGGCCTGCCTGATTCTGGCAGCCGGCCTCCTGGTGCTTGCCCTGATGCAGCCGCGCTGGGGCCTGAAGCCGGAGGAGGCGCCACGCTGGGGCCGCGACATCATCGTCATACTCGACGTCTCCCTCAGCATGCTGGCAGAAGACGTGGCCCCCAATCGTCTGGAGCGTGCCAGGACCATGGCGGCCGGCCTGGTCGAGGACCTGCGAGAGGAAGGCGGCCACCGCCTCGGCCTCGTGGCCTTCGCCGGGCGCGCCAACCTGGAGTCGCCTTTGACTCTGGACTACGCCCTCTTCCTCGATCGGCTCGCCACGGCCGGCCCGACCAGCGCCAGAATCAAGGGCACCGACATCGGCGGTGCGTTGCAGCAAAGCCTGTCGCGCTTCGGCAATCTGGATCCCGAGTTCACGGATCTCATCCTGCTGAGCGATGGCGAGGACCATCAGGGCAAGGCCTTCGATGCCGCGCGCGCCCTGGCCCAGGAAGGCTTCACCCTCTACTCGGTCGCGATCGGCGAGGATGACAGCGCGGTCTCGATCCAGGTGCCCGGCGAGGAAGGCAGCGTCATCGTGCATCAATATGCCGGCGAAGACGTCCAGACACGCTCACGGCCCGCCCTTCTCGCCGAGCTATCGAGCCTTACCGGCGGGCGTCTCCACCTCGCCGTCGCGGATGCCAGCCCGTTGCAGGTCGTCTATCGCGAGGAGATCAAGTCGAAGCGGCGCCGGTTGGTCGCCGCCGGAACTGGCGAATACCTGTCCGCCCAGTATCACTGGTTCGTGCTTTTGGCGCTGCTGCTGATCGCTGGCGAAGCTTTCATCCGTGAGCGCACCAGGGAGAGGGTGTAGGCATGCCTCGCCTGCCGCGCATAGCGATTCTGACCTTTGCCCTCGGGCTGGCGGGCTGTGAGGACCCGGCCTACCAGACGATCGCGGACGCTACCGAGGCATACGAGGCCGGCGACTACGAAGGCGCGGATGCGCTCTATCAAACGGCAAGCGTGAGGCTGCCCGACTTGGCCCAACTTCACTACAACCGTGGCAATGTCGCCTATCGCCTGGGGCTGCATGACCGTGCCGAGGAGCTGTACTCCCTGGCGCTGCGCACCGAGGACGCCTTCCTCGGCAGTCGCGTCAAATACAATCTTGGCCGCATCAAGCACGCCTTCGCGCTGCACAACGTCATGACCTACCGAACCGCCATGGCACCATTGCGCGAGGCGATCGCCTTCTACCAGGGCAGTCTCCTGCTCGACGGCGGCTATGAGGATGCCCTCTACAATCTCGGGCTTGCCCAGCGCCTGCTTGAAGAGCTTCTGCGCCGGCAGGCGCAGGACGAGGATCGCCCGAGAACGCGCAACACCAGCTATTCGCCGCGCATGGGGCAGGCCTTCGAAGAGACGGCGCCGGACCGTGCGCCCGGCATCAACGATTCCGAGGTCGATGTTCAAGTCCGCCCCGAACGCGGCGAGGCCCTCACCGGGCCGCGCGGCAATACCGACAGCGAGACGCGGGGCGAGACCGACCACGGGGAATCGACCCGGGAGTTGTCGCCTGACGAGGCAGCCGAGATGGTCCAGGAAATTCGTGGCCGCGCCCGCGGCGCGCAGGGCCTGCACCAACAATGGAGCCGGTTGCGCATGCCCGAGACAGGGGACAGCAAGGACTGGTAGGCGGTTGATACCAGTGCGACAGACTCTAGATCGTGTCGCGGTTAATTGGAGTTAGTTTGACCGGCCTCAGCGACGCCCTGGCTAGGCGCGCGTCGCCGCGCGATGTGGGCGCATCGGGCA
>CAYPAX010000141.1:0-8798 GCA_964408735.1 uncultured Rhodospirillaceae bacterium
CTTGAATCACGAAATCAACGCCCTGGGAATCCTTTTTATGGGTCCGGAGCCTAATGCTGACGGTGACGCGCCTGGCATTTGTCGGCGAATCTTGAGCGATGTGCCACCAAATCTCATCGATATCGGTTTTTGCGGCCTCGGTCAGTCTGACGTCTGCGCGAGCAATCCCTCCATCCCCCGGTTGTGAATATCCTCGAAGAACGCATCGAGCTCTTCCTTGGTCTTGAAGTCCTGATATCTACCGTTCTCCAAATCGTCCAAGCCGTCTTGAATTTCGGCGCGTAGGGCTTTCAAGCGCGCGGTGCGCTCCTGTTCCTGATTGTCGAGCAAGCGAAGGCCGGCGCGGATGACCTCGCTGGCGCTGCTGTAGCGCCCGCTGGCGACCTGGTCCGCCACGAAATTCTCGAGATGCTCGCCGAGGGTATAACTGGAAGGCATGATGGCACCCTGACATGTCGCGTATATGTATCATTTTATGATACATATTTGGGGCGGATCAAGTATTCGATAATCTGGACCCCGACTCATAGAGGGGGCGGGATCATGCCGAAATCAGGCAAGAGCGACAGCAACCTGTTCGCCATCGATCATGGTGCGATCGAGACGATTCTCGGTGATGCGAATGCGCCATTGATACGGCGCAACACGGACCTGCTTGCGGCATTCGAGCGCATGCCTGTGTCGCTTGGGTCGGAGGATGACGTGATCCGTGCGGGTCGCTTTGTCAAGCAGCTCAAGGCCGCGGTGCGGGAGACCGCCAAGGCAAGGCTTTCGGACGGGCGCCCCTTTGCCGACGCCACGGCGACAGTGAAGTCGTTCTTTCAGAAATACGAAGAGCCTCTCAAGGCGGCTTTGGAGGTGGTCCTCGGCCGCCTTACGGATGCGGCCGTTCGCGCCCGCCCGGCGCCGGATGACGGCCCGGTCGAAGAGGCAGCCCGGTGGGCATCGATATGGCCGGAGTCGCGATCGTGAGTGCCCATCCGGGTCATGCCGCGGAGCCTCCGTTGGAGGAAGCTCAAGTCGAGCTGGTATGGTCGGTCGAAGGCTTCGATCGCGAGACGCTGGATCTGGAAGCGCTGCGGAGTTACTTGACCGAAACAGCCATCCTCTTGGCCTGTCGGCGGCACCTCGCTGATCACGGGCCGCATAGCCTCCCCGGCGCCAGCTATCGCCAGATTGCGCAGCCGAAATAGCGTCTCAATACGACTTCGGCAAATCCAGCGCCCGCTCGGCGATGTAGCAGAGCACGAGCTGCTCGCTTACCGGGGCGAGCCGGCTGATCCAGATTTCGCGCAGCAGGCGCTCGACATGGAATTCGGCGGCGTAGCCATAGCCGCCGTGGGTCATCACGGCGCGCTCGCAGGCGTGGTGGCCGGCGCGGGCGGCGAGCAGCTTGGCGGCATTGGCTTCGAGGCCGCAAGCCTCGCCCGAGTCGTAGAGATGCGCTGCCTTGAAGGTCATCAGGTCGGCCGCTTCAAGCTCGGCCCAGCACTCCGCCAGGGGATGCTGGATGGCCTGGTTCTGGCCGATGGGGCGGCCGAAGACGACGCGCTCGCGGGCATATTTGGCGGCGCGCGACAGCGCCGATCGACCAATGCCGACGGCCTCCGCCGCGACCAGCACGCGCTCGGGATTGAGGCCGTGGATGAGATAGCGGAAGCCCATGCCTTCCTCGCCGATACGGTCTTCTGCCGGAACTTTCAAATCGTCGATGAAGAGCTCGTTCGAATCCACCGCATGGCGGCCCATCTTGTCGATGCGGCGCACGTCGACCGCGTCGCGGTCGAGGTCGGTGTAGAACAGGCTCAAGCCCTCGACGGGCTTGTCGCATTCGTCGATCGGCGTGGTGCGGGCCAGGATCAGCACCTTGTCGGAGACCTGGGCGGTCGAGGTCCAGACCTTGCGGCCGTCGATGCGGTAGCCGTTGCCGTCGCGGCGCGCGCGGGTGACCACCCGGGTGGTATCGAGCCCGGCATCCGGCTCCGTCACCGCAAAGCAGGCGCGTTCGCGACCCTCGATAAGCGGGGGGAGGAAGCGCTGCTTTTGTTCGTCGCTGCCGAAAACGACGATCGGATTGGGGCCGAAAATGTTCATGTGCACCGCCGAGCAGCCCGACATGGCGGCGCCCGAGGCGGCGATGGTGCCCATCATCAGCGCGGCCTCAGTGACACCCAGGCCGGCGCCGCCGTATTCCTCCGGCATGGCGATGCCAAGCCAGCCGTCCGCCGCCAGGGCGGCGCTGAAATCGTGCGGGAAGGCGGCCTCGCGCTCGCAGCGCAGCCAATAGGCGTCGTCGAAATCGCGGCAGATGCGCTCGATGGCATCGACGATCCGGTCCTGTTCCTCGGTACGGCTGAAAGTCACGCGTCCCTCCTCTCCGCTCACATTTGCGGGAATAGCACCCATAGGCCCGGCCAATAGGGGCTTCGATGCTATACTCGCCCCGGCTTCCGTGGGGAAGCCGCATATGGGGACGATACGAGGAAGGTTGCGATGCCCGTTGGTTTCGTTTCGACGCGCCTTGGCGCGCTCGCCGTGGTGGGACTGCTTGCCGCGGCGCCTGCAAATGCCGGCCATCACGCCTGGCAGGACGACCTGACGCCGATCGACGCAGAGGAATGGTCCTACGACCGCGCCGCGCACTTGATCGAGCGTGCGGGCTTCGGCGCCACGCCGGGCGAGATCGAAGCGCTGGCGGCGATGACGCCCGACGAGGTGGTGCGCTGGCTGGTCAACTACGAGTCGGTGCCAAACGGCGATCTGCCCGCCTTCGACCATTCGGGCATCTTCGAGCCTGGCCTCGATCCGTTCCCGCCCAGCCGCCCTGCGACCACGGCACTCGCCCGCGCCAATGGCGAGGCGCTGGGCGTCCGCGTCAAGCCCGACGGCAATCGGCGTCTGCAGCCCGTGGTCAACAAGTTCTTCTACTGGCTTCGCGCCAGCATGCTGGAGACGCGGCGCGTCGGCTATTGGTGGGGCAATCGCATGCTGGCGACCGAGCGGCCGCTGGAAGAGAAGATGACGCTGTTCTGGCACGGCCATTTCGCCACCATCGAAAGCAAGGTGCGCGACTATCGCAAGATGCTGCTGCAGAACGCCACCCTGCGCCGCCACGCCACTGGCAATTTCGGTGCCCTGCTGCTGGCCGTGGCTCAGGATCCGGCCATGCTCGCCTTCCTCGACGCCGGCGTGAACGTCGCCGGGGCGCCGAACGAGAATTTCGCCCGCGAGATCATGGAGATCTTCAGCATGGGCGTCGGCAACTATTCGGAGACCGACATCCGTGAGGCGGCGCGTGCCTTCACCGGCTGGTATTTCGACGACCTCACCTTCGTGGTCAACGCCGACCAGCATGACACGGGCGCCAAGACGCTGCTCGGGCAGAGCGACGATTTCGACGGCGCCGATGTGGTGCGCATCATCCTCGAACAGCCGGTCACGGCCGAATACATCTCGGCCAGGCTCTACCGCTTCTTCGTGCGCGAGGAGCTTTCGCCGGAGCTCAATGCCAAGCTGGCGGCGATCCTGCGCCATGCGGATTACGAGCTCAAGCCGTTGCTGCGCGCCATCTTCCTGTCGCGGGACTTCTACAGCGCGGCTTCGGTGGGCACGCACATCAAGAGCCCGGTCGAGCTGGTCGTCTCGACCTATCGCAAGCTGGGCTTACGCGCGCTGCCGGGCATCCCCGACTTCAACGAAGCCACGGCGGTGCTCGGTCAGGCCCTGTTCTGGCCGCCGACCGTCGCCGGCTGGGCCGGCGGTCGCAGCTGGGTGACGCCGGGGCTGCTGCTGGAGCGCGGCAATTTCGGCCGGCGCGTGCTGTTCCCGGATATCGACTTCGTGCCGCACGACATCTATGCCCCAGACGGCCTGATCCGCGAGGTGCATCGGCGCACCATTGCCGGTGCCGATATCACCAGCGCGACCATGCCGCCGGTGGCGGAGGCGGGTGGCATGATGGCCGAGTCCAACATGATGGCCGACCGGGACGAGGACTTTAACACTCGCTACGCCAGCTATCGCGGCTGGCAGATGGCGATCGAGCGGGTCAAGCCGATCCCGCGCACCGCCGCCGTGCTGGACCTTGCCGGCATGGTGCGCGAGGCGGGCCTGAGCACGACCACGGAGGTCGTCGACCACATGCTGGCGCGACTGTTGCGCGTGCCACTCGGCACGGCCGAGCGCGACATGTTAATAGCCTTCCTCGACGGCGAGCTCGGCACTTCCGATATCGCCCGTGCCGACAGCTATCTCGAAGACGGCCTGCGCATGCTCGTGCATCTGATCATGAGCCAACCCGAATATCAGCTTGGATAAGAGTGGGAGTCGGATGATGAAGAATCGCAAACGCGGATCGGAACTGAGCCGGCGCACGCTGCTCGGTGCGGGTCTTGCCGGGGCGGGCCTCGGTATGATGGGCGGGCCGCTCGGCCGTGCGGCACTGGCGGCGCCGGGCGACCCCGACAGGCGCATCCTGGTGGTGCTCGAACTGTCGGGTGGCAATGACGGGCTCAACACCGTGGTGCCATATGCGGACGACGCCTATTACCGGCTGCGGCCCAATATCGCCATTCCGGAAGACAAGGTGCGCAAGATCGACGACCATTTCGGCTTCAATCCCGGCCTGTCGGGTTTCGAGCGCCTCTACAAGGACGGCAAGATGGCCATCGTCCATGGCTGCGGCTACGAGAACCCCTCGTTTTCGCACTTCACCTCCATGGCCTATTGGCACACCGCGGCGCCCAACAGCGGCAACGAGCATGGCTGGGTCGGGCGTCTGGCCGACGCCATGAAGCCGGGCGGTGCCAGCAACTTCATCGTCAATATCGATGCCACCCAGTCGCTTGCCGTGCGCAGCCGCGACCACGTGCCGGTGGTGTTCGACGATCCCGACAAGTTCGCCAGGCAAGGGTTCAACAGCGAAACCGAGCTGTTCCAGCATGTCGCGGAAGCGGGGGACGACCACAATGCCTCGCGGCGCTATCTGCTCGACATTGCGCGCGGTGCGCTCGACGCCTCGGCCCAGGTGCGCGAGGCCTGGGACAAATACGAGACGCCGATCGACTATGGCATCGTGCCCGTGGACATGAACAAGATCGCGGCGCTGATCGCGGCCGACATGCCGACGCGGCTCTATTACACCGCCTTCCGCAACAACGCCTTCGACACCCATGTCCATCAGGGCAATCTGCACCGCCGCCTGCTGACCTATGCGGCGGATGCGGTGCATGCCTTCATCGCCGACATGGAGCGCATCGGCCGCGCCGACGACGTGGTGGTGCTGATGTTCTCGGAGTTCGGCCGCCGGGTGCCGGAGAACACCAGCCTCGGCACCGATCACGGCGCGGCGGGCACCATGTTCCTCGCCGGCAAACCGGTCAAGGGCGGCCATTACGGCGAGGTGCCGAGTCTGACCGCGTTGGACGAGGGCGACAACCTCGACTACACGACAGATTTCCGCCGCGTCTATGCCTCGGCGATCGAGGACTGGATGGGAATCTATGCCACGGTCGTGCTCGGCGACGATTTCCCGAGATTCGACATGTTTGCGTGATGCACATCACAGTCAGAGGGCGAATTCGGCGCTATATTCCCAATCACTGAGTTCGACCTCCCCCCTCCCTGACAAGGGCCGCGCCGGTGACCTCCCCACCCAGGCAGCGGCCCCTTTTTTTTGGCCAATTTGCCTCGACGCGCAGCCGAATGGACATCGTCGAGGGTGATCGTGAGTCGTCACAACTCATGGAGTTCGGTCAGCCAAAATCGATACCAACACCTTGAAGCTTGGCGCGCGCCGCGCGGACGACGTCATCGTCGAACCGATCTTCATACTTGATCACCAGATATTCTGCAGTCAGCTCAGGCAGCCCTTTCTCAACCAGCAACTCGAAACCTCCTGTCGCAGCGCCGGTGGCCCAGTCTATAAGGCATTGTTTGACGCCTTTGTTGCGCAGCTTTTGTCTCGTCCGGTTGGCCTTGGTGGTTCGTCCGTTCTTTTCAGTCAGCAACTGCTCGTAGGCGTTCAGTACCTGATAGAAATCCCGTTCCATGGGATCGCTCAGCTTCAATCCTTCCAGCTCGGACAGCCGCCGGAACGCGTTCAGGTGCACGTCGTCGCGTCCCAAACGCTCGGCATTATCCATGAGGTTCCGTAGTTTGGCAGGATCGGTCATCCTCGCAATGTCGTCCGGCTTCATTGGGATCCTCCTGTTTGCGACCGACTATCATTCGAGGGCCGGTCTGGTCTCGGCGCCACGCCACCGTCTTGTCGGGACCATCGATAAGGGGCGGGTCACTTCGGAAGCACTGGCTACTCAAGGTCGGCAGAGCCCACAGCGCTTGGAGAATGAGCCATCTTTTCTCCCTTCGGCGATTGCGGCGCGCGCAAGCTCCTCAATGTTTGCGCTGCAAACCTTGCGGTAGGCCCTTGAGGTGTACGCCCCGGTCATGTGCGATCCGTTCGATATGCTGCCGCAGCTCGCGCGATGCAGAACGACATAGCTCGGGCTCTGCCTTCGTCGGACGTTCAGCACATAACCGGTCGGGTTGGCCGATAGCCACGCTAGGTATTCTTCCTCATCGTCGCGAAATTCGATCATCGCTATCCATCCTTCGAAATCGCCTGAGGCGATTTCGAGTCACTCAGCTGCGGGCCTTAAAGTTTCCAACCTGCCGTCATCTCCGAGGAAGTAGAACGCGACATCCGAGGCCAAGTCTCCATAACGCTCCAGCCACTTTTCCGGTACCCGCCGATCGTTGCCGAACACTAGGAACTTCGCCTTGGCCCCGGTTTTCTCCAATAGCCACACGTGCTCGGCAATGATGGAGAACTTCGCGGGCGGCAGGCGCTCGCCGTGGACCATGCTGAAGTACTTTGCATCGCCGACCACGGTCCGGTCCGCTGCCGCCATGTCGAAAAACTTGTTTACGCCAACGCATTTGCCCGGCGCCAAGCCCACACCATGGTGATCTGCCATGACCCATCGAGCGAGTTGTTCGAACAGGGCGTGCGCGGATCCGTTTCGCGGCTGGTTGCCCTCTTGCCCGGTCGCATTTCCGGGGGGCACGTCCTCTTCATAATCTGCGGTGCTAGTTTCCTTGCGACGAGGGCCTGAAATCGGATTCGACTGTGCCATAGGCCGTTCACGCCGAAAGACCACGGTTTCGTTTGCCAGGTCCACGTTCCCTGCGCGCCAACCCGCGCGTTGCCATGACTGGGCATGCGTGTGGCTGCCGGGATTGCTCTGATTGGACCACCACGGTTGATGGGCCCTCGCGCTTCGTGGAAGCGCGAATCCCAGAACGGCCTCTATCTCCGAGAACGAGGCAGGCCATTCGTCCAAATCGAGAGCGCTCAAGTGCAGGAAGAGTGGTTGGTATTTGCCCTTTATCGCCACCGAATCCGCCATCACAATACTCCTGAGCTCGATGCTTCGGGTATTGTATAACACACGGGTTACATTTGTGTAAATGTTTTCCACGTGTATCGTCGGCGAGCAATGAAATTCGACTGGTGCTTCCAACAGCGAGCCGTGGGGGCCTGCGTCGGATATTCTGTGCCAGTCACAGAATTCACGGTTGTGTAATGCATGCTCAGGACTATTAGGGACTCGGTAATCGGCACGGAATTCCGCCAGCGAATTCCGCCGCGTCTATGCCTCGGTCGTTGAGGCCAACATGGGAATCCACGCCACCGCCGTGCTCGGCGACGATTTTCCGAGATTCGACATGTTTGCGTGATGCACATCACTGTCAGAGGGCGAATTCAGGGATATATTCCCAATCACTGAGTTCGACCTCCCCCCTCCCTGAAAAGGGCCGCGCCGGTGACCTCCCCACCCAGGCTGCGGCCCAATTTTTTTGCTTAATGTGCTTCGTCCCAGTTCTGGGCCGTGCCGACATCCACCGTCAGCGGCACGGCTAGTTCTCGCGCGGGCAGGGGGGCGGCTTCCATGATGCGCTTGACCACGGCCGTGGTCGCCTCGATTTCCGCCTCGGGCACCTCGAAGATCAGTTCGTCGTGCACCTGCAGCAGCATGCGCGCGGCGAGGCCGGCCTCGTCCAGCGCCGGCTGCATGCGGATCATGGCGCGTTTGATGACGTCGGCGGCGGAGCCCTGTAGCGGCGCGTTTATTGCCTGGCGCTCGGCGAAGCCGCGGCGCGCCGGGTTGCGCTCGCCGATGCCGCGCACATGGCAGCGGCGGCCGAAGATGGTCTCGACAAATCCGTTGGTCCGCGCGAAGGCCTTGGTGTCTTCCATGTAGTCGCGAATGCCCGGATAGCGCTCGAAATAGGTCTCGATATAGGCCTTGGCTTCGCCCTGGGGGATGCCGAGCTGGCGGGCGAGCCCGAAAGGGCTGATGCCGTAGATGATGCCGAAGTTGATCGCCTTGGCGCGCCGGCGCATGAGCGGGTCCATGCCGTCCTGCTCGATACCGAAGACCTGGGCGGCGGTCATGGCGTGGATGTCGGCGCCGGCCTGAAAAGCCTCGACCAGCGGCGCGATGGCGGCGACGTGGGCGAGCAGGCGCAGCTCGATCTGCGAATAGTCGGCGCTCATCAGCACATGGCCTTCTTGTGGCACGAAAGCCCGGCGGATCTTGCGGCCTTCCTCGCTGCGCACGGGAATGTTCTGCAAATTGGGATCGGTCGAGCTGAGGCGGCCCGTAGCGGCGCCGGCCATGGCGTATGACGTGTGCACGCGCCCGGTCTGCGGATTGATCTGCTCGACCAGGGCGTCGGCATAGGTGCTTTTGAGCTTGGCGAGCTGGCGCCAGTCGAGCACCCGCGCGGGCAGG
>CAYPAX010000142.1:0-8772 GCA_964408735.1 uncultured Rhodospirillaceae bacterium
CTTAATATACGCTCACCAACCATATTCTACCGAGCCGTGAATAATCCGGGTTAGTAGGATCCACGGCGCTGGCCGGAAAACTTGATCCGGAAGAATTGCGCGACCTCATGGCTGCTTACCAAAAAGCCGCCGGTAAAGTGATCGATCGCTATGACGGTCATGTCGAGCAATACCTGGGCGATGGGATCATGGTCTATTTCGGCTGGCCCACCGCGCACGAAGATGACGCTGAGCGCGCCGTCCGCGCCGGACTCGATATCGTCCGGGCGGTTGCGACGCTGGAGGGACAGGAGTCACTCGCGGTGCGAGTTGGCATCGCCACTGGAGTAGTAGTGGTTGGCCAGTCCGCTAGCGGCGAGCGGTCGAGCGTGAAGGCAGCCGTCGGCGAAACGCCGAACCGGGCCGCGCGGATTCAAAGTCTTGCCGCCGCGAATAGCGTGGCGATTGGAGCGCAAACGCGGCGGCTGGTCGGCGGCAACTTCGAGCTTCAAACCCTCGGCGTGCAGTCCCTCAAAGGCATCGCGGCACCTATCGAAGTTTTCTTCGTCACTGGAGAAGCCGACACCGAAAGCCGATTTGACGCCCAATCTGGCGGCGAGATGACGCCATTAATCGGTCGAGATGCCGAAATTCATCTCTTGATGGATCGTTGGGAACAAACACTCGCCGGAGAAGGCCAGCTCGTGTTGCTGACCGGCGAGCCAGGCATCGGCAAGAGCCGCATCGTGCATGAGGTGCGCGACCGTCTGCGCGGCACTGACCATATCCGCTTGAGCTATCAGTGCTCGCCCTTTTACGCCGACTCCGCTTTCCACCCGATTATCGAGCAGATCGAACGCGCCGCCGGCTTCGAGCGAAACGACAATACGGACACCAAGCTCGATAAGCTCGAGTCGTTGCTCTATGGAACTACGAGCGAAGCCGAGAAACCGCCGCTTCGGGAACAGACCTGCGCGCTTTATTCTGGTCTGCTGTCATTGCCCACCGATCGATATCCGCCAATATCGCTTAGTCCGCAAGCGCGGAAAGACCTGACCCTGCACACTCTTCAGGAGCAGGCTATCAAGGTATCGGCTCGCGCGCCTGTGCTCATGGTCCTAGAGGACGCTCAATGGGCGGACCCCACGACGCTGGAAACATTCAGTGCGATCATACAGCGCAACGCCCATTATCCGGTGCTGATTATCATTACTTTTCGGCCCGAGTTCGATCCACCTTGGACCGGTCAGCCTCACGCAACCCCCCTGTTCTTGAAGCGCCTCGGCCGCGCCCAAGGGGCAGATTTAGTTGCAGAGCTAATCGGCTCACGAACACTTGCCAATGAATTGCTAGAGCAAATTGTTGCCAAGACAGATGGCATCCCCTTGTTTGTCGAAGAATTGACCAAATCCTTACTGGATGCCGGGGCACGCTCGGAATCCTCGTCCAAGGGTGAACATTCCGCGCCGTTGCTGGATCAAGCTATCCCGAGTAGCCTTCGGGACTCGCTGATGGCTCGTCTCGACCGACTCGGTGAGGTCAAGGACGTGGCACAAATCGTGGCATCCATAGGTCGAGAATTTTCATTCCCCATGGTCGCCGCGATCTCTTCCTTGTCCGAAGATGTCTTGGCCGACGCGCTTCGGCAATTGGTCGAAAGTCAGATATTGACGACACGCGGGCGGCCTCCCAACACGACCTATGGCTTCAAGCATGCCCTGGTTCGCGATGCCGCATACGAAAGCCTGCTCAAATCGCGGCGACAGGAACTGCACGAAAAGATCGCTATGACGATGCGGTCTCCAACGGCAGGATCACCGGACTACAAGGCGGAGGCCATCGCCTTTCACTTTGCCAGAGCCGAGCGTTGGACCGAGGCGATCGAACATTTCCGGGAGGCCGCAGCCGCAACGGCCGACACCTTCGCGATCAAGGAAGCACTGTCGCTGTACCAGCGAGCCCATGATGCAGCGAGCCGCCTCGATATCAACGATGCCGCCGAACAGATCATGGATATCCATGCAAGGCGGGCCGACCTGTTTTTCCTGGTGGGGGATTTTCCCAATTCACGGTCCGAATGGTCGAAGATGCTTGCGATGGCGGAGACACAGGACGATCCGCGAACCACGTGTTCGGCACTGGCGGGCCTCGCCGCAGCCTATATGTGGGAGGAAGAGTTCGACGATGCCTTGGCATATGCGGAAAAGGCTGCCTCGGCCGCAAAAGAAATCGACGACCCGGAACTCCTGTCCAGCGCACATAACACGACAGGGTCCGTGCAAGCCGTCACCGGTCGCCTGGATACGGGGCGGCAGCAACTGGACAAGGCGATCCATATCGCACGATCGGCTGGTAGCGCGGCGCAGGAATCGCGCGCTCTTTACATGAGGGGCAATATCGAGAACTGGCAAGGCAATTATGACAAGGCGGTCGAACTGACTTCGGCCGGCGCACGTCTCGCCCAAGACAACGATTTTACTGCTGCGTTTCTGCGAAGCAATTATGCAAACGCCATTTCTCTCACCGGCAAAGGAGCCTACGACGCGGCATTGAATTTGTTCAATGAAGGATTGTCCCTGGCCGAGAAGCTGGGCGATATTGCCTTTATTCCGCGTTACATGAATGGACTGGGGTGGCTTCACCTCGAGTGCCAGAGCCTCGAGCGCGGCTACGATCTCAACCAGCGAAGCGCCGAGATCACGCGGCATGGCGGAAGCGCGATCGGCGTCGAAATGACGGCCTTCGCGGAAACCAATATGGCCGACGTCTTCCTGACAAAGGGAAACCTGGACGACGCCCATGACATGTTGGACGGGGTCTACCGTATTTGCAGCGACCCAGCCGCCCACACCTGGATGAAATGGCGCTATTCGTCGCACATGTTCGCGAGCCAGGCCCGACTATGGCTGACGCGCGGTGATGTGCGGAAAGCCGGCGAATTCGCCCAGCAATGCCAAGTCATAGCCGAGAGTACAAACTCTCAAAAATATGTCGCCAGGATTTGGCAGCTCCAGGGCGAGATCGCTTGCGCGCGCAAGGCGTGGCCCGAGGCCGAGCAATTTTTCGCCAACGCCGTCAAGATGGCGGCCGCAATCGGCAACCCTCCTTTGATGGTCAGCACTCGAACCGCACTGGGCGACTTTCATGCGGCAGCGAAACGCGCGGACAAAGCGACCAAGGAGTACCGGGCCGCACACGAGGTTATCGATCGGATTAGGCGCGCGACCAAATCCACCGAGCTGCGGGCCGGTCTGGATACCGCACCCGCGTTTCAGCGGATCGAACATTTGTTGACGCGCCGGTGACAGAACTCCGCCGCACCGAGTCTGGTCTTGAAACGCGATGAGAAGGAGTGGCGGGATAAAGGTTCGAGACAAGTAGCATGTTGGGTTTGACAAGCTATGGGATGTCACTTTCCGATCATCACGGCCCGCGGACGGGCGATCACCTGGAGGGTGGCAATCGAACCATGCGTCGGCCGCCTAGGCTTCCCCTGACTTCGAAATATCCGCCAACCAGGCCTTGGCCATTTCGCCTTTCATCGCCGCCAGCTCCTGACGCGCCTGTTCGTCGCTGATGCGGGTGATTATGAGGTCGTAGGCCAGGTAATGGTCGGGGTCGGACTTCCCTGTCTCCAGGTAATGGGTGAAACACAGCGGGCAGCGCAAAGGCTGCCTCGCGCCCTGCTCATCGAAACCATATTCGTCGAGCTTTTCCAGGGCTGAGAAGTCGGCGCTGTAGGACGAGGGATGGTTGAAGACATCGTAACTGTCTTTTATCGGCAGGCTGCGGCATATCCTGCAGCCTTTCCAGGCATCCGCCTTGGCCCCTGACGCGGGTGATGAGGCTTTGCCGGATGTTGTCATGACCTCGACCTTGTCATTATGAATGATCGCTCAGGATATTTCCGGCAGGCCCACAAGCGCAACCATTGCCGCTGGCGCGAATATGATAAGAATGCGGTCATGATCGAGATCTCGGTGGGCCGGCTGCGCGGGAGCCTGCATGACTGCGCCATTCGATGAAACGGAGCTCGGGCTCGACGGCTTCAACGCCTTCCACGCGCGCGAGATCGCACCGCGGCTGGCAGGCTTCGAGACGGCCCGCCAGCAGGCCTCGAAGCGGGCGAAGCCATTCTTTTTCGGCGGTCTGGCAGTGCTCGCGGCGGGCATCGCCATTGCCGTGTTCTACGGCTGGATCGGCGCCGTGCCCATCGTCGCCGGCCTCGGCCTGCTGGTGGCCGGGATGTGGCTGACCTCGGACGCGGAGGACGAGCTGACCGCCTTCCTTATCGACAGGCTGTGCGCCTTTCACGGCTTTCGCTACCAGGAACGGGGCGAGGACTCGCTGATCGAGAGGTTCGACGACCTGCGCGTGGTGCCGCCGTTCAACAGGGCCTCGCCCGGGCGGGCCATGGAGGGCAGCCACGATGGCGTCGCCTTCCGCATCGTCACGGCGACACTGGGACGCTTCGCCCGCAGCGGCAACGCCACCGGCACGACCGCGAGGATACTCAAGGGGCCGCTTTTCCAGTTGGGCCTGCCGACCCCGGTATCGTCGCCGGTGTTGCTGATTCCCAATCGCAAGGCATTTCTGACCGGCGCCGATCTCTCGGCATTGCCGGGCGAGCGCATCGCCATCGAAGACGATGCGGCATTCGAGGCCGAGTTCCAGGTCTGGACGGCGAATGCCGAAGACGCGCGCGACATTCTCGACGCCGACTTCCGCCGCCGCGCCCTGGAACTCGTCGACAAGGTCGGGAGCAAGAAGGTGAGCCTGGCATTCGACGGCGCAACGCTGCTGGTGGCCCTCAATACGGGCGACGAACTGTTCACCAACGCCATCGCCAGCGGCGGCGCGGACGAGTCGGAGCGCCTCGTTGCCCTGCTCGGCGATCTCCGCGCCAGCCTGGCCGTGATCGATATCCTCGGCCTCGGCGGCGAAAGTGGTGGAAAAGGTGCCTGACAGCGGACATGCCAAGCCACGACATGGTCGGCCGCGGCAGCAATTGCAGCGGATCGTTGAGATTTCGCAAAAGATTGACCGCTCCGAGGTTGCGATAGAAGCATTGACGCTAATCCGCTAATCTACCAAGAATTCGGAACACCAAAGCCGGGGGGCATGGTGTCAAGGCGGTCAATACGCGGTATTGGGGCGACCTGGTTGGCTGTTGCGGCGTTGCTCGTGATAGTGAGCGTATGGCAGCTGGCCGAAGCCCAAGAAACACCAGAGCAGATATCTCTGGCCTATTGTGTTGACTGCGTCCCATTCGAATTCACCAATTCCGAGGGCCAGGCTGACGGCCTGATCATCGACTACTGGCATTTGTGGTCGCAGAAGACCGGCATTGCCGTCGAATTCATCGCATCGCCTTGGGGAGAGACCCTGACCAACGTCCGGGACGGCGTCGCGGACGCCCACGCCGGCCTCTTCTACAGCGACGAAAGAGCGACCTACGCAGACAGCGCTCTATCACCTCAGTCGATCCGGCCTGCTGCCGAAGTTCGACTACGACAAGCGCAATCCGCTCTACCGCAGTGACTGGTACGTCGCGGTGCAGACGGGCAACGTCGCATTGCTGGACGTCATCGACGCTGGCATGGCGGAGATCGGAGCCGAGGATCGGCTGAGAATTGCAAGAGTTTGGGCCTCCGGCCAGAGGGCGGAGGATGGCGACAGCATCATCATTGCGGTAGACGGGAACTATCCGCCGTTTTCATCGATCGGTATCGACGGGAAGCCCCAGGGCTTGCTGATCGACATTTGGCGGGAGTGGAGCCAAACGATCGACCGCCCAGTGCGGTTCCGCGTTTCCAACTGGGAGCAAACGCTTCAGGCCTTGCGAGACGGCGAGGCCGATATTCATTTTGGCCTGTTCAGGTCTCAGGAGAGGGAAGCGTGGTTAGGGTTCTCTCAGCCACTGCACCTCACGAAAACCGCACTCTACGCCAAGGACGACGTTACGGATTATGATTCGCTGAGCCAGCTTTCCGGCAAGCAAGTCGCTGCCGTCGCCGGAACATACCAGGAAAATTATTTACGGACCAACCACCCGGAGATCGAACTGGTTTCCGTGGCCGACCGCGACGACTATCTCATTCGGCTGTTGCGGGGCGATATTGCGGCCTTCGTCGACGAGGTTCCGACGGTATCGGCGGCACTTTCGAGATTTGGCGTTGCGGGCATCGTCAAGCGCGGCAATGACCTGTTCAGCAACGAGGTCCGCGCCGGCGTGCTGAAGGACAGCACGGATTTGCTGCCGCTGATCGATACCGGCATGGACCGAATACCGCGCGATCGCCTGGCTGAAATCGAAGCGCGCTGGATAGACAATCCCGAGGATCGCTTTTTCTCTGCGAGGAACGGGTCGATCGAGCTTACCCAGGCCGAGCGCGACTGGATCGCCGACCACCCCGTCATTCGCCTCGCGCCGGACCCCGATTTCCTCCCGCTCGAGTTTTTCGATGAAGATGGCGAATACAGCGGCATCATCGCCGACCTCATTCGGCTGGCGGCCAAGCGAACCGGCCTGACCGTTCGTGCGCAGCGCTACGCCAACTGGCAGAAAGCCTTTGAGTCGCTGGCGAACGGCGAGTCCGATGTCTTGCCGGGCATGTACGAGGACGATGCGACGCGTGAGCTGCTCACCTTCACCTCACCGCACCTCACACTCCGGACCGTGATCGTCAGCACGAGCGAAAGCCAAGGCAGTATGGCCATAGAGGATTTCTACGGCAAGAAGGTCACTGTGGTGGAAGGATGGCCGCAGGTCGACTGGCTGGCGACGAACCACCCGGAAATCGAAATCGTCATCGCCGAAGATACTGTCGACGGATTGAACAAAGTGTCGTTCGGGGATGCCGACGCATTGATATCTCTTGTTTCGGTAGCCGCCTACTACATTGCCGATCAAAATATGGCTCAGCTGCGCATTGCAGGCGGGACGGATGACAGGACCCCGATCGCGGTCGCAATCCGCAAGGACTGGCCGGAGCTGCGGGACATATTTCAAAAGGGGCTCGACAGCATTACGCAGGAAGAGCGTCAGGAAATCCTGCAACGCTGGATCCCGATCGATGTCTCCGCTGCCTGGGGCTCCGGCGTGGAGCTGACGCCGAAGGAGCGCGCCTGGGTCGCCTCGCATCCGGACATTCGCCTTGGCATCGACCCGGCTTGGCCACCTTTCGAGTTCGTCGACGAGGACGGCGCGTATGGCGGCTTGTCTTCCGGCTATGTGGAGGCTGTCAGCCGGCGCCTGGGGCTGAGTATTCAGCCAGTTCCGGACCTGACATGGACCGAGGTGCTGGCTGGGTTGCGGGAAGGCCGTGTGGACATATTGCCGGCGATTGCGCGCACGCCGGAACGAGAGGCATATCTGGATTTCACGGAGCCTTACATCACGCTTCAGACCGTCATCGCGACGCGCAAGGATTTTGCCTATGTCGGCGGGCTGTCGGATTTGGCAGACCGTTCCGTGGCCGTCGTCAAGGGATACGCCATAGAGGAAACGTTGCGCCGTGATTATGGCGCCATCAACCTGGCACCGATGGAATCCGTCGCAGAGGGGCTTTCGGCAATCGAGAACGGCACGGTTGATGCGGTTGTCGGCGATCCGGAAGTGATCTCACGCGCGATAGACCGGCTTGGACTGGAAAACGTCAAGATCGCGGCGCCGACGGATATCAAGATCCCCTTGTCCATGGGCGTGCGAAAGGACTGGCCCGAGCTTGTCGTGCTGTTGAACAAGGCCCTGGCGGATATCGGCGACAAGGAACGCAGCGCAATCAGAAACACCTGGTTGGCGGTGCAGGTCAGTTTTGGCTTCGATCTCAAGACCATTCTTACCTGGGCGATACCGATCGGCACGTCTGCGATAGCAATCGTATTGTTCGTTGTCGTCTGGAATCAACGCCTGGCGCGAGAAGTGGCCGAGCGCAAGGCGGCGGAACGGAAATTGTCGGATGCCTATGGCGTCATAACGGACAGCATTCAATATGCCAGTCGCATTCAGCGCTCCATTCTGCCCAATGCTGCATTGATGGGCGAGGCCATTGCTGATCATTTCGTGATTTGGGAACCCCGCGATGTGGTGGGTGGCGACGTCTATTGGGTCCGGCGTTGGGGTGCCGGCGTGACTGTCATCCTGGGTGATTGCACCGGGCATGGCGTCCCTGGCGCATTCATGACCCTGATTGCGACCGGCGCTCTCGATGTTGCGGACCAGGAGGTGCAGCCGGGCGATGTGGGAATGCTCCTGCAAAAAGTCCATGCCATCGTGCAAAGCAATCTTGGGCAGCACGAAGACGGTGGCGAATCCGATGACGGGCTGGAGCTTGGAATTTGCTATCTGCCCGACGACAGATCGAAAGTCGTGTTCGGCGGCGCCCGCTTCGATTTGTTCGTAGTTGGTGACGGGGCGGTCAAGCGGATCAACGGGACGCGCAAGGGTATCGGATATCGGCGGATTCCTCATAATCAGGAATATGAGGCCCACGACATCGTCCTGGCGGACGGGGAAGCGCTCTACATGACCACGGACGGCATGATCGACCAGGTCGGCGGGCCCAAGCGGCGTGCCTTCGGGCGGCGGCGTTTTGAGCAGGCACTGCTTGAAATTCGGGACTTGCCTATGGCAGAGCAGGGGGGGGGCGTCTCTACGAGACACTCAAGAATTATCAGGGCGCGGAAATACGTCGTGATGATGTTTCGGTGATCGGCTTTAGAGTGGGCTAGATACGTGCCGAACCGCGGTGGCATGACTTCGCATGTTGCTGCCGCGGATATGCTAGATAG
>CAYPAX010000143.1:0-8361 GCA_964408735.1 uncultured Rhodospirillaceae bacterium
CTTGAATCACGAAATCAACGCCCTGGGAATCCTTTTTATGGGTCCGGAGCCTAAAGCATTCGGCAGCGGTATAATGCTACCAATGTTGCCGCGTCCTCAATTTCAAAATTTTCTAGCATTTGCCGAACGACACCTTGCTCGAAGATCCGAGGTTCGCCCAAGCCAATCTCCGCTTGATCGAGTTCGCCACCCGGCCGGCAATTTCTGGCAACGAAGAGCGCTGCTCGGCCGGCGATGGTGCTGGCATCGGGCGCACAGTATCCGAGCGCCACGAGATCATCTTCCGCGCAGACGAGGCCGGTTTCCTCACCTAGCTCTCTGTGAGCAGCGGCACGTGCAATTTCGCCCGGATCAACGAAACCGCGCACGACCTCCCAACATTCACGCTCGAGCGCATGACGGTAGTTACGCAGGAGAGCGATCCGACCGTCAGCTAGCATGGGAACAACCGTAATGCCCGATATGAAATTCTCATCGGATCCGTGCGCCGCCAGGGTCAGATAGTCGCTGACTTCCGCGCCATCCCTTCCCGCAACACAATCGAAATGCACCTTCCACTTGCTGTTACTGCAGGCAAGCTTGCGTGCCTTGATCGTAACCGAGGGTGTCATTGCCATTCGAGCCCGTCCAGTTCGTAAACGACGATCTTGCTGCCTGAGAAATCGAGACTGCAGCCAATACAAATTACGCTGTCACGGCGCACGAGTATACAGGCACACTTTTCAAGCAGAACTTGGAACAACGGGAACCCACCCCACCGGTCCCCAACATCCTGCCGCCGATCCTCCGTGCCTTGCCGGCCGGATCATAGATATCATCGATCGCCGGCACGGCTATGCTCGGGGGCGAACTCGTCATTGTGGCTTCAGTGTTGCTGCGGCCGCCAGGCTCTCGGGCGTGCCGATATCGAGGAACCTGCCTTTGGTCAGATAGGAGACGAGCGAACCGGGCGGGAAGGCCGGCAGCACGTCTCGCTCCAGCGAAGGCCCGTCGCCGGCCACCAGGGCCGCACGGGACATCAGGTAGACGCCGCCGTTGACGAGGCCTGACCGGCCCGGCGGGTCGCACTTTTCGTCGAAGCGCAGAATGCGATCGTCAGCATCGATCTCGACGCGGCCATAACGCGAGGTATCGTCGACCCGGACGCAGGCCACGGCGATCTCGGCACCGGCGCGGCGATAGGCCGCGACGAAGCCGGCATAGTCGAGGTCGAGCCAGGTATCGCCGTTCATCACCAGCACCGGGTCGCTGTGCAGACGATGGGCGGCGAGCCGGATGGCGCCCGCGGTGCCGCGCGGTGCGTCCTCGACCTCCCACTCCACGCTCGGCAGGGTACCGCTGCGCGCCTCGACATGGGCGATCACCTGATCCGACAGGTGACCGAGGCAGAGAATGACCCGCTGCGCCCCGGCATCGGCGAGACGATCCAGCACATGGTCGAGAAACGGCCTGCCGCCGACCGGCGCGAGCACCTTGGGCGTGTCGCCGAGGGCCTTGCGGATCCTGGTTCCGAGGCCGCCGGCCAGGATCGCGACATCGATGCCGGCCAGCGCGGCTTCGGGCTCCGACAGCAAGTGCCGCTTGAGGCGATGCTGTGACATCTCCTCAATATGCTCACGCGTCTCCCAGCCGAAGCGCTGAGTGACCATGTCGAGGTAGCGCGGGTCCGAGAAATAGGCGTGAAAGGCGTCGTCGCGAAAGCGCAGCACCTCCGCGGCCGAGACCTTCTCCGTCGGCAGGGGCTGGCAGTCGTAGCTGTGCTGCGAATAGCCCGACCAGCTTTCCGGCAGCGCCCAGTCGTTGGCCAGTGCCGTCAGATAGAGCGGCGAGCCGGGATAGGCCATGGCCGAATAGAAATTGGCGAACTCGCAATTGAGCTCCTGCGCCAGGTCGAGGGTCTGCTGCATGGTCTTCTCGTCGTCATCGGGCAGGCCGAAGATGTAATTGCCGATGACATTGATGCCGGCTTTCTGGATCTCGCGCACGATGCCAACGATATCCTCCTGCCGGAGCGCCTTGTCGGCACCGTCGCGGACATGCTTGGAGCCGGACTCGATGCCCAACGCCAGCCAGCGGAAGCCCGCGCGAGAGAGCAGATCGAGCATCTCCGTCTTCACGGTATCGACCCGCGCATAGGCCCAAAAATTGAGGTCGAGCCCGAGCGTCACCAGGCCCTCGCAGATGGCCGTGACGTGACGCTCGTTGAGCACGAACATCTCGTCAATAATCTTGAAAGTGCGTATCCCGTAGTCGTCGTGCAGGCGCTTGACCTCGGCGACCACGGCGTCGGCTGAGCGCATGCGATAGCGGTTGCCGTCGAAGGGCGCGTTGATGCAGCAGAAGTGGCACTTATAGGGGCAGCCCAGCGTGGTGTAAATCGAGGCGTAGGGCTGGCGCCTGTCGAGTTCGCCGAAACACTGCCAATTGTGAGCCCGATACTTGTCCATAGGCAGCAGGTCCCAGGCGTCGCCGTGGAGATCGGCATCAAGGTCGCGGAGCAAGGGCGCCGACGGGTTGATCACGACATCGTCGCCGTCACGCCAGACCAGCCCGGGCACGCTTGCCAGGCCATCACCATCGGCCTCAAGCAGCGAAGCAACGGTAATCGGCCCTTCCCCCTTACAGGCGAAGTCGACCTGTTCCTCGCGCAGCGTCCGCTCGGGCAGCGCGGAGACATGGCCGCCGACAATCAGGATCTGCGTATCGGGTGTCTCGCGCTTGATCGCCTCGCAGGTCTCCCCCGCTGCCGCCATCTGTTGTGTCGAGGCGGACGGCTGGTGGCCGAAAACCACCATGCAGACAAGCCGCGGCGACGCCTCGCGCACCTTCCGCGCCACGCTCTCAGGACCCCAGGCCTCGGCTTCGGAATCGATGATGGCCACACTGTGACCGCGATCGCGCACGTAGCCGGCGATAAGGCGGCACCACAGCGGCGGCTCCACCGCCGTCAGGCTGCCGCCAAGCTCCTGATAAATTTTCTCCCGGCCGCCCGGATTGACCAGAAGCAGGTCGAGATCGCTCTCGCTCATGGTCGCTCCCGTGTCAGCCTCAAACGTTACCATAGCGGGCGTTTCGGATCATCGTATAGCCCTTGACCAGTTCGCCGATACCATCGTCGAGCGAGTATTTCGCCTGCCAACCCGTTGCCTCCAGCCTGGCATTGGAGACGATATAGTCTCGCTTGTCCGGGTCCTCGCCGATCTCCGCTTCGAGAAAGCTGAAGCCGGGAACCTGGCCCTGGATGCGCTGGCACAGCTCGACCTTGGACAGATTGGCGTCCGACAGGCCGACATTGTAGGGGCGGTCGCGCATGGCCTCGAAGTTGTCAATGCCGTGCAGGAAGGTGTTCGCGACATCGCGGATGTGAATGTAGTTGCGCTTGAAGTGGCCCTCGAACAGCACCACGGCGCGGTCGTGCACGGCGCGATAGACGAAGTCGTTGACCAGCAGGTCGATGCGCATGCGCGGCGCCATACCGAACACCGTCGCCAGGCGGAAGCTGATGGCGTTGCCGCGCTCCAGCACCGCCTGCTCGGCCTCCACCTTGGTCTTGCCATAGAGCGAGATCGGCTTGAGCGGCGAGTCTTCCGTGCAATGCTTGCCTTCCTCGCCGACACCATAGCCGGAGTTGGTGATCGGCATAAGCAGGCGCTGCTCGGCGCCAAGCAGTTTGAGCAGCGTAAGCACGGAATCGCGATTGGTCGAGACCGCGCCGACGGTATCCGCATCGCACATTGGCGCGCCGACGAGCGCGGCCAGCGGAATGACAAGATCGGCATCCTTCACCAGCGGCGCCAATATGGCCTCGTCACGAGCATCGCCGCGCACGACGGCAAAGAAGGGGTCGGCACAGACGGCGCTCAGGGAATTCTGCCCGAACATGAAATTGTCGAGCACCGTGACATGGTGCCCCGCATCGAGCAGGGCCGGCACCATAATCGAACCCAGATAGCCGGCGCCGCCTGTAACAAGAACCTTTAGATCGTCGCTCATATTTACTCCCCGTTTAGCTCAGTGCGCTCAACACGCTGTGCAGCCGCTCGATCTGCGGTGTCAGGTCGTGCGGGTGGTTGCCGACGAAAAAGCCGTTGTCATGGGCCAGGTTCGCGTTCGTGACCTCGCCCGCAATATCGTAGTCATAGTAGCGCAGCACGTCGTGGCGCAGGAAGCAGCCGCCGGTGATGCTGCGGAAGCCGATATCCGCATCGCGCAGCGCCGATAAGACATGCTCGCGCGACGGCCCTGTCTCGGGATCAAGAACGATGGTGAAGGAGTACGACGAACTTTTGCCAGTCTCGCGCTGGATGCGGAAGCGCTCGTCACCGCCCAAGTGCTGCCGGAAGAGCACAAGGTTGCGCCGACGCGCGCCCGTCATGGCAGGCAATTTCTTCAATTGCTCGAGCCCCACGGCGGCGCTCATCTCCAGCGGCCTGACGTTGTAGCCGGGCAGGATGAAGCGATAGGCCTCGAAATGGTCGTCGCCGCTTCGCTCGTGGAGACTGTTGTCCTTGGGTAGACCCCGTGTCCAGCCATGGGAGCGCAGGCTGCGGGCGAGATCGGCAAGCTCGTCGTCGTCCGTTACCAGCATGCCGCCTTCCATGGTGGCGATGTGGTGCGAGAAGAAGAAGCTGAAGGTGCCGATATCGCCGAAGGTACCGCACTTCCGGCCGTTCAGCTCGGCATCGAGGGATTCGCAATTGTCCTCGAGGAAATACAGGCCATGGCGATCGGCCAGCGCGCGCATGCGATCCAGCGGCGCCGGATTGCCGAGGATGCTGACGCCGACGATCATGCGCGTTTTCGGCGTGATCGCCGCTTCGAGCTGATCCGGATCGACGTTCAGGGTCTCGATATCGACATCGACGAAGCGCAGCCTGAGCCCGTATTGCTGCAAGGGATGATAGGTCGTGGCCCAAGAGATGGCCGGAACGATGACCTCGTCGCCGCGCTGCAAGGGGCGATCCTTTTTGTAGAACAGGGCAGCGACGGCAATCAGGTTGGCGGAAGAGCCCGAATTGACCATCACCGCGTGGCGCTTGCCGTGATAGGCGGCGAAGGCCTCCTCGAAGGCGGCGACGCGCTCGCCCATGGTGAAAAAGCCGCTCGCGATCACTTGCGTAAGCGCCGCCTCTTCTTCAGGCCCCCACGACGATGCTGCCAGCTCCCAGAACATGCCTTAGAACGGCCCCCGAAATTCGCTTTGATAGGCGAGCGCGGCGCTCTCCTCGGACGGCATCCAGGCCGCCGCACCGGGCCGCACCATGCCATGCGCCTTGGCGGCAATGGTCGCAGGGTTGGGATAGAAATGCGTCTCCAGCGCGGGCGTGGTCGGGCATGTGGTGGGCGCGAAACCCATGCGTTGCGATATGACCGGGATGCCCGACTCGGCGACCGCGGCCACGATCTCGGCGCTGGCGCCGCAGGCGGTCCAGGCGTTGTCCACAACCAGCAGTCGCCCAGTCCTGGTGACGGAGGCGATGATGGTGTCGGTATCGAGCGGCATCAGCGAGATCGGATCGATCACCTCGGCCGAGATCTCTTGCTCGGCCAGCAGTTCGCGCGCCCGCAAGGCCTCGACCAGCATATTGGAAATGCCGACAATCGTTATGTCCTCGCCGGGCACGGCAATACGCGCGCGACCCAACTCGACCGCGAAGGGCGACGCCTCGACATAGGCTTCGGTGCCATAGAGCAGGCGGTGCTCGACGAAGATCACCGGGTTGTTGTCGCGGATGGCGGCGATCATACATCCCTTTGCGTCATGGGCGTTCGAGGGTGCGACCACCTTGAGCCCCGGCACGTGCATGAACATGGCATGCAGGCCTTGGCTGTGCTGGGCCCCCTGGCCCCAGGACTTGCCGATCATCGAGCGCACCACCATGGGCACCTTGACCTGGCCGCCATACATGGTGTGGCTCTTGGCGGCGATGTTGACGAGCTGGTTCATGCACAGCATGAGAAAATCCATGCGGATATGCACATGGATGGGGCGCAGGCCCGCCATCGCTGCGCCGATGGCGACGCCTGTCATTGCGTCCTCGGAAAGCGGTGTGTTGAACACGCGCTCCGGGCCGAACTCCTCCTGCAGGCCGCGCGTCGAGCCCTGAATGGCCTTGTGGTCGTCGACATCGAGGCCCATCACCAGCACCGAGGGGTCGCGACGCATCTCCTGCGCCACGCCCTCGCGCAAGGCATCGACATAGGCCAGCAGGCGACCGCCCTCAGTCGGCGAAGACATCGCTCAACAACTCGGATTCGTCGGGAAAGGGGCTGGCCTCGGCAAAGGCCACGGCCGCGGCAATCTGCGCCTCGACCTCGCGCTCGATCTCCTCGGCCTCAGGCACCATGGCCGCAAGTTTGGGTAGAGGGTCCCGGCCCTTCCAGTGATCCGCTTCGTCGGCGGAGCGATAGGCCTCGTGGGTGTCCTCGTTGGGGCCGACATGCTCGCGCCAGCGATAGATTTCGCATTCGAGAAAGGCCGGGCCCGCGCCGCTGCGAATCTTGCTCACTGCTGCTGAGGCCGCTGCACGCACTGCGAAGAGATCATCGCCCTGGAGCTTCTGCGCCGACAGGCCGAAACCTTCGACACGGCGGCAAAGGTCTAAGGTCGCCCAGCGTTTCGACAGCGGCGTGTGGATGGCGAGCCCGTTGTTCTCGCAGACGAAGAGCACCGGCAGCTTATGCAGCGCGGCGAAGTTCAGGCTTTCGTAAAAGGCGCCCTCCTCCGTTGCGCCGTCGCCGAGAAAGGCCGCGACGACACGCCCGGCACCTTCGCGCTTCAGCGCCAGTGCATAGCCGACCGCAACGGGAATCGTAGTGGCGACCACGGCCGAGGTGCCGAGGATATTGTGGTCCATGCCGATAAGATGCATCGAGCCGCCCTTGCCGCGTGCGACGCCCGTCACTTTGCCGTACATTTCCGCCATCATGGCGCCGAGGTCGCCGCCCTTGGCGAGATAGACGGCGTGGCTGCGATAGGTGCCGGAGACCACGTCGGTCTCATTCAAGGCGTCGCAGACGCCGACGGCGATGGCCTCCTGGCCGATGGCCAGATGGACCGGGCTCTTGATCTTGTCCGAGGGATAGATCCGCGCCACCTCCTCCTCGACCCGGCGTACCAGGCGCAATGCGCGGTAGAGGCGCGCCAGGTCCGTATCGGAGGGACCGTCCGGCTCGATTGTGGCTTCGCCTGATTGCATGCTCATCCTTCGACGGCCTTGGTAGTGGAGATGCTGGCCCCTCCCCCGGCATCTGACAACATGTTACAGTCGATTTCAACGTTTGGGCCATATTGCGCCGTGTAAACCGAACCGAGCCATAGCAAGCGGAGTGACGAAACGTGGAAGGTGGCCCTGCCAATTATGATGCAAACAAATCTCGGCGAAGATATTTTGGCACTAAGAGAATTGTCGCAATCGGCACATTATCGGTATTTATCGCGATGGGATGGTACCTTTACGACCAGGGGATAATCCGGCCCGCGGCCATAGAGGAATTGGTATTGGATAACCCGGTAAAATCAATATTAATTTTTATAGTAATTTATGTCATGTCAGCAATGGCAACACTTCCGACCTTGCCCTTGAATTTGGCGGCCGGCCTGTTTTGGGGAGGTATTGCCGGCGGGGTAATCGCCACATTGGGAAGTGGCCTCGGCGCCGTACTTTCGTTCAGCGTGGTGAGGATATTTTTCAATCAGCCCCTGGCCGCACGGTTCGACAACCGGCTGGTCAAATGGCTGCAACGGGAGCTTGACCAGAAGGGCTGGCAGTTTATCGCCTTCATTCGGGTAAACCCGGTGTTCCCCACGGCGCCTTTGAATTACATATTGGCGCTCACCTCCGTGCGCTGGTCCACCTATACCTGGGCGAGTCTGGTTTTCCTTCTACCTCCATCGGTGTGCTTTGCCCTGATCGGCGAGCAGGCAGGCAGTTATCTGGTGGAAGGCCGGACGGCTGACACCGTCCGCACGGTCTTGTTGGTCTCCGCCGCCATCACCGCTCTGGTCGCGATTCGCGAGTGTGCCCGCTACCTCAACGCAAGGTCTTCGCAGTGAAGAAAGTTACGCTCCTGGCGCTGACGCTGAACGAGATCGACGGCATGAAGGTGATCATGCCGGCCATCGAGAAGGATTGGTGCGACCAGGTTCTGATTCTCGATGGCGGTTCCACCGACGGCACCGTCGAGTGGGCGCGAGAGCAGGGCTACGAGGTCTATATCCAGCAGCGAAAAGGCATACGACACGCCTATCTCGAAGCCCTGCCCCTCATCGAGGGCGATATCGTGGTGACCTTGAGCCCGGACGGCAACTGCCCGCCGCATTTCATCCCCGAGCTGGTGGAGATGGTCCGGGACGGCTAC
>CAYPAX010000144.1:0-8260 GCA_964408735.1 uncultured Rhodospirillaceae bacterium
GAATACACCTTAACTAGGCCGCCAACCTGTCCAACAATGTGGGACCACCTCACTGCTTCCCCGCGGCGAGCCTCGCCGGCGGCAGCAATGCCTGGCCACTGTTCACGGGCAATGTCGGCAAGGGCGGCGGCAACGCCATCCACGACATCGCCTGCCTGCAGGCCGCGCTCGCCAACGTGCAGATACCGGGCACATCCAACGCCTTCTGGGCAAGGCAAACAGCGACCTCAACGACGCGCTCACCGGCTTCCAGCGCGCCGCAAGCCTCGACGAGTCGGGCACCCTCGGTCCCGGCGACGCCACGGTGAAGGCGTTGTCGGCGCTGCTGCCTAGCGAATTCAAGGGCCTGCGCGGGGTGCGTGGCATCCCAGCGGCAAAAGTTGGAGGGCCGACCGAGCCCAAGCCCGTTTCAAGAATGAGATTGCCGCCCAACCTTGAAGATGTCCTGGCACCGATCGAAGACTCCGTTCTACGGGCCCATGGAGTCGCGTTGCTGATTCGTACGTTGCCTCGGGGCGCGAAAGATCGCTTGCACATCGAAGTCACTTTCGGTGACGGCCGCTATCTCGACGCCGACGGCAGACTAATGCCCGAATTTACTGCGCCACCAGCCATCCACAAAGCCCTGGCTGCAATTTTGACTCCGTATCCCGAAATCACACTCGATGCGAACGCAGCACGGGATCGCCTTGTGCTTCTGGTGCACGGGAAGGTGGCGACCGGGTTCGACGACTTTCAAGTCCACTATGCGGACGAGTGGATATTCACCATCGACGTCGCCCATCTCTGGATCGAAGCCAATGACTACATGGCTGAGTTGGGGATTACGCCTGACATGATGGCGAGCGCGGTGAGCGACATTGACATGGCACGGCGAATAGCCAGCGAACTGGGCTTTCTCGGCGAGGCGTATTCCAAGGAGTATAACGGCAGGCTCCACATCATCGTCAGGGGCCGCCCAGGGCCGAGGGCGGAACTCACGGCATCAAAATACTCTGCGGCCAACAAGAAAATGATAATGTTTGCCGTCGGCAACCGAGCAAGGTTTCTGGCCAACCTTAAGAGCGCCAGTGTTGTCGGGTTTGCCTTTCTTGCCGGCGACGAAGCCATTCGCGCCATTGCAGGAGAGCAAGGCTACGAGCAGGCCATAGTATGGTTTGGCACAGGCGTTGCCAAAATTCTTACATCAGTTGTCGTCGCAGACATTATAGTCGCTCTGATCTTTGGCACCGAGGCGGTTGTCTTTGTGTCCTTCGTTGCGGCGGCCATAATTGGATTTGGCATTGGTGTTGCCCTCAATCGGATCGATGAGGAGCTTGGCGTAACGGCATCGCTGAAGGAGCGAGTGGCAAATGAACCCGACGGTGCAGATCTGGAACATGCCGGCTGGCCGCGATTGTAGGCCTTGCCGCACCGCACGCCTCGCGCCTCGGTAAAGCGATGCGTTCCGCGCCCAAGCCGGCATCTCCCCTGAAGCTAAGCGCCGGCTGTGTGCTGACGCTACTGGTTGGGGTGGCGCCATTATTCATTGGCGTCCCCAGCTTTCGGGCACTTCTTGAGAGCTTGGCTCAGAACGAACCGGTTATTCTGTATCATCCCGAGAATGGAGTCATATTCGGTCTAGCAGTCGTTTCACTGGGTTGTCCTTTCCAATTCTTAAGGGATCGATTGTCCGGCCGGCTTAGAAAGATTGTCGTTAATGGATTCGCATTATTACTAAGTCTGACAATATTAGTTACACCATTTGGTTTTAGGAGCTACACAGATTCTATGTTGCGCGAAGCCGGCTACGTATTGTGCAAGTGGCACCCGTACTATGACAAGCCTTACCCTGGCCGGAAGCTATTCAAGCGCCAGGCATGGGTCTTGGATGCCAGGGATTGTGGTGAGCCGTGATGGGCGTGCGACCGAGTTGGGGAGGCATGCAACTTAATTCTGCGCACCCGCATGGCGTTTTTGTGCAACAGCCATGAACTCCATAGCGGATGGATCGCCTCTCAGTATACTAGCTGCGCCCGGCAAGATGAGCGCCAACAAGATCGAGGATGTGGCACTGGTGCAGGCGGCACTGAAACAGATCAAGGGATCGAACGGACGGCCGTTGTGGTCGGGGCCGATTGACGGCAAGGCGAGCGAGGACAGCCTCGGCTCCGCCATCGCCGGCTTCGAGAGCAAGATCAACCGGCGCATCTCGGGCGTCATCGCCCCGGGCGGCGACGCCAATGCGCTGTCGGGCATGCTGCCCAACAATTACAAGGATATGCACGGGGTTCCGGGCACCAATATCGTGGTGGGGCACGTCGCCCGCAAGGCGCCGCTTGCGGATGGTGGTGTCGAGGCCTTGGCGCTGCCTGAAGAGCACAAGGACGACCTCGCGCGCATCGTCTCGAGGCTCAAGGACGCCCCCAACCGGCTGCCGACGGTGCGCCTCGGCCCGACCGACGCCCAAGGGCGCTGCGAGGTGACGGTCGATCTGGGGCTGCGCTTTCTCGACGCGCACGGCCGCGTCCCGTCCAAGAGCGCGACCCTGCCGCCCGCCGTCGCCAAGGTCGTGGCACAGGCGCTCGGCCAGCCCGGCCGCTTTTCGCCGCCGAGCCGCCTGACCTACGCATTACAGCTCAAGAGCCGCGAGCCGCTCTGCTTCCCCGCGGCGAGCCTCGCGGGCGGCAGCGATGCCTGGCCGCAGTTCACGGGCTCGGTCGGCAAGGGCGGGGGCAATGCCATCCACGATGTAGCGGCGCTGCAGGCGGCGCTGGCCAATATCGAGATGCCGACCGCCGCGAACTCGACGAAGAGCGCCTTCTTCGCGCCGTTGGCCGACATCGACGCCGCTCGCGCCCCATGATATTCACAGTATCAAATGAGGCGCGTGACGCAGCCGAAACCATGCCGATAGGCGGGATGCCAGAGAGTTCGCGCCCTGTTCGCCGCCGGCGGCAAGGAACACAGAGTGACGGAAACGATCCTCGGCAACGAGCCGGCTATCAGGCTGGCATTTTTCGCCGGCGTTCTGCTTTTGGTGGCGGTGGCGGAGTTTGCCGTGCCACGACGGCGCAGACGCTTTTCGCGCTGGCAGCGCTGGCCGAGCAACTTTGCCATCGTGGCGCTTAACACAGGCGTTGTGCGGCTGCTTTTTCCGACCGCGGCGGTGGGCGTTGCCTTGATTGCGGAGGCGGGGGGCTGGGGCCTGCTCAACGCCGTCTCCGTGCCTGAGCCTATCGCGATCATCGCTGCGGTGGTCGTGCTCGATCTGGTGATCTACCTGCAGCACGTGCTGGTCCATGCCGTGCCCGCCTTGTGGCGGCTGCACCGCATGCACCACGCCGACCTCGATTTCGACGTCACCACGGGCGCCCGCTTTCATCCCATCGAGATCGTGCTGTCGATGGTGATCAAGCTGGCCGCGGTGGTGGCGCTGGGGGCGCCGGCGGTCGCCGTGCTGATCTTCGAGGTGCTGCTCAATGCCGCCGCCATGTTCAACCACGGCAACATCCGCCTGCCGCAAGGCCTCGACAAAGTGCTGCGCTGGATCATCGTCACCCCCGACATGCACCGCGTGCATCATTCGGACGTGCCGCGCGAGACCAATTCGAATTTCGGCTTCAATCTGCCCTGGTGGGACCGCCTGCTCGGCACCTACCAGGCCCAGCCGGCCGCCGGGCACGAGGATATGACGATCGGTATCGCACTGTTCAGAGAGCGCAAGGACCTGCGCCTCGACCGGATGCTGATACAGCCGTTTCGGGCGGGCCCAGGTGCGACGCCAGAGTGAGACGGCGGTCGAGGCCGGGCAAGAAGGAGCCACTCCCTGCCCCCCTGTCGCGGACCGCTAGCCCCTCACGCGCCCCCGCCCGTAAGCTCCAGGAACAAATCTTCCAGATCCGGCTCGTGGGTCGAGATATCGGCCACCGCCAGTCCGGCATCGTCGACGGCGGCGAGGATTTCGGCGACGCGGGTCTCGCTTGGCCGGTAGCGCAGCACCAAACGGCGTGAGCCTTCGAGGGCGGCACCGAAGCGCACCAGCGCGGGCGGCACTTCCGCCACGTCCTCGGCCAGCACCAGGGCGAATTCCTTGTGGTCGAGGCGGCGCAACAGAGTCTCGGTCTTGTCGTAGGCCACCACCTCGCCCTGGGCGATGATGGCGACGCGGTCGCAGGTCTCCTCGGCCTCTTCCAGGTAATGGGTGGTGAGCAATATGGTGGTGCCGTTGTCGTTGAGCCGGCGCACATAGCGCCAGAGCTGGGCGCGCAACTCGACATCGACGCCGGCCGTCGGCTCGTCGAGCACCAGGATGGGCGGCGCATGCACCATGGCCTTGGCCACCATCAGGCGCCGCCGCATGCCGCCCGACAGGCGCCGCGTATAGGCGTCCGCCTTGTCGGCCAGGCCCATGGCCTCGAGGATCTCGTCGGTGCGCCGGGCCGCTTTGCGTACGCCGTAATAGCCGGCCTGGTTCTCCAGGCTCTCGCGCGGCGTGAAGAAGGGGTCGATGACCAGCTCCTGGGGCACGATGCCGATGCTGGCGGAGGCCGAGCGCCGCGCGGCGTCGATATCGTGGCCCCAGATCTCGACGGTCCCTGAGGTTTTGCGCACCAGCCCGGCGAGAATGTTGATGAAGGTCGACTTGCCCGCCCCGTTCGGCCCCAGCAGGCCGAAGATCGAGCCCGCGGGAATGTCCAGATCGATGCCCTTGAGCGCCTCGGTGCCGCCGCCGCCATAGATTTTGCGCAAGGCCTGCGCCCGGATGGCGGGCGGGCGTGCGGAATCGGTCGGGCGCTCGGACAGGGAATCGGGGGTCATGGGGAGCGCCAGATTATGCCAGCCCTGGGCGCTGGGCAAGCGGCATCACCGGCGCTAAACTGCGCCCGCCCACAACGGAGAGCACGGCCATGGCGACGGACGAGACGGTAGAGGTCGAGAGCAGCGAGTTTGCCTGTGACGGCGGCGGCGAGGCGCTCGGCCATCCGCGCGTCTATCTGCAACTCGGAGAGGACGGGACGTTGGATTGTCCTTATTGCGGTCGCCACTTCGTGCTCAGGCAGAAGGCGGCTTCGTAACCGCGAGCTCGGCCCCGTCCCAGGCCCGCGCCAGCAAGGCGGCGAAGCCGCCGCCCAACACCGTCATCGCCGCCATCGCCAGGAACACCTGACCCGCGACCGCGGCATAGAGCGCACCCGCCGCCATCATCGTCAAGGCCAGCACCGCCCCCATGGCGATCGCCGAATAGAGCGCCTGGGCGCCGGCCGATACAGTATCGGGCACGGCGCGCTGCAGGAACGCCATGGCGGCAAGGTGGGTGCAGCCGAAAGTCGCCGCGTGCAACAGCTGAACCAGGGCCAGGGCCCAGAGCTCCGTGGTCAGGCCGGTGACCAGCCAGCGCAGCACCCCCGCCGCCGCCCCGAGGCCGAGTAGCGGCACGATACCGACCCGGCGCACCACGGCGCCGGCAAAGGCGAACAGCACGATCTCCACCACCACGCCTTCGGCCCAGAGCAGGCCGATGGTGCCCTCGCCCAGGCCCGCCGCGCGCCAGTGCAAGGTGGCAAAGCCGTAAAAGGCGGCGTGGCTGCATTGCACCAGGCTGGCGGCGGCGAGAAACAGCAGGAAGGGGCGGCTCTGCAACAGGCGGCGATAGGAGCCGTGGCCCCGTGCGACGGGCGGCAGGCGTACGTCGGGCAGGCCTGTCGCGGCGAGCACGATGAGCACGCCGGCGCCGAGCATCAGGACGGGAATCCAGGCCTCGCTGCGTCCCGCCAGCCAGGCGCCACCGCCCGAAGCAGCGGCAATGAAGGTGATCGAGCCCCAGAGGCGCACGCGGCCATAGTCGAAGCGGCTGATCTGCGCCGCCAGCAAGGTCACGTTCTCGATCATCGGCAAGAGCGGCGGGAACACGAAGCCGGTCAGCATGGCACCGAGGCAAAGGGCCCAGAAGGGTCCCGCCGAGGCATAGAAGGCGAAAGCCGCCAGCGCGGCGCAGGCGAGGCCCAGCATCACGCGGCGGCGCGCGCCGAGACGGTCCGCGAGGCTCGCAAACAAAGGGCTGCCGACCACCTTGCTCCAGGTCGAGAGCGCCAATAGCAGGCCGATTTCGCCTGCCTCGAGGCCGCGGCTCGACAGCCAGATCGGCCAGTAAGGCCCATACAGCCCGATCATCAGGAATGCCGCGCCATAGAACGTCGCCAGGCGCACCGGCACCGGCACGGGCAGGCGCCCGACGATCAAGCGCGGGCCGAGCTGCGATTCCCTTTCAGGGGTGTCAGACATAGGTGGGAGGTCTTTCGCTAGGCGCCGGGCGGCGGCCATCCTTGCATGATTCCGAGGCTGTTGCGCGCCCCTCGACTCCTCCGGCTGCCTACGGCATGGTCGAGCCATGAGCAAGAATGCGAACGGCCGTCACACCTGTCTTGTCGATGGCTCGGGATTTCTCTTCCGGGCCTTTCATGCCCTGCCGCCTCTGACCCGGGCGGACGGCACGCCGGTCAATGCGGTGCTCGGCTTCTGCAACATGCTCTACAAGCTGGCGAGCGAGATCGACTGCGATGCCGTCGTGGTATTGTTCGACACCAAGCGAGCCACCTTCCGCAACGACATCTATGCCGACTACAAGGCCAACCGGCCGCCGCCGCCCGAGGAGCTGATTCCGCAATTCCCGCTGGTGCGCGACGCCACCCGCGCCTTCGGGCTGCACGCCATCGAGCGAGAGGGCTACGAGGCCGACGACCTCATCGCCACCTACGCCGCGCAAGCCGTGGCGGCGGGCGGGCGCGCGACCATCGTCTCGTCGGACAAAGACCTGATGCAGCTGGTCGGCGACGGCGTGGTCATGATGGATCCCATCCGCATGACCGAGATCGGGCCCGAGCAGGTGGCGGAAAAGTTCGGCGTGGCGCCCGATAAAGTGGTCGAGGTGCAGGCGCTGGCCGGCGATTCCACCGACAACGTGCCTGGCGTTCCCGGCATCGGGGTGAAGACCGCGGCGCAGCTCATCGGCGAATATGGCGACCTCGACGCGCTGCTCGCCCGCGCCGAGGAGATCAAGCAGCCGAAACGGCGCCAGACCCTGATCGACAATGCCGAGCTGGCGAGGATTAGCCTGCAACTCGTAACCCTCGACCGTGAGGTTCCGGTCGACGATCCGCTGGACGCCTTCGGCCCCATGTCGCTCGACCCGGAGGTGCTGGTCCCCTTCCTCGAAGCGCAGAACTTCGACCGGCTGCTGGCGCGGCTGCGCGCCGAACACGGCTGGGAGGCGCACGACAGCGGTGCCGAGGCGCCGGGCGCCGCACCACAACCGACGGAAACGTCCTACGAGCTCGTCACCGATCTTGCCGCGCTGGAAGGCTGGGCCGAAGCCGCCTATGGGGCAGGCCGGGTCGCGGTCGATACCGAGACCACCGGGCTCGATGCCATGCAGGCCGAGCTGGTCGGCGTGTCGCTTTGCATCGAGCCGGGTCACGCCTGCTACATCCCGCTGGCCCACCGACCTGCCGACGGCGACCTGATGGGCGAGATGCCGCAGCAGATCCCGCTGGCGGACGCACTCGGCGTGCTCAAACCGCTGCTCGAGGACCCGGCTGTCATGAAGGTTGGCCAGAACCTCAAATACGACATGCTGATCCTGGCGCGGGAGCCCTACGACATCGCCATTGCACCGCTCGACGACACCATGCTGATGTCCTTCGTGCTCGACGCGGGTGCCCACGGCCACGGCATGGACGAGCTGTCCCAGCTCCACCTCGGTCATGCCACGATACCCATCAAGAGCCTGATCGGCAGCGGCAAGTCTCAGATCACCTTCGACATGGTACCTGTGGACGATGCCCGCGATTATGCCGCCGAGGATGCGGATATCACCTTGCGGCTCGACCATGTCTTGAAGCCACGCTTGGTTGCCGAACATATGGTCAGCGTTTACGAGACCATGGAGCGCCCGCTCGCCCCGGTTCTGGTCGCCATGGAAGGCCGCGGCATTCTGGTCGACCGGGCCGAGCTGGCGCGACTTTCCGCCGACTTCGCCACGCGGATGAGCGCGCTGGAAGTGGATATTCACAAGCTCGCCGGCCACCCCTTCACGATCGCCTCGCCGAAGCAGCTTGGCGAGGTGCTGTTCGGCGAGATGGGCCTGCCCGGGGCCAAGAAGACCAAGACCGGCGCCTATGCCACGGGCGCCGACATTCTCGAAGACCTCGCCGGCCAGGGCCACGACCTGCCCGCGCGGGTGCTCGACTGGCGCCAGCTCGCCAAGCTCAAAAGCACCTAT
>CAYPAX010000145.1:0-8208 GCA_964408735.1 uncultured Rhodospirillaceae bacterium
AGCGAAGGCGCTGTTGGAGGAGCTGAAATAGCCGATGCCGCCGAAGCCGCAAGAGTCTGATTCGGGTCAAATCACGAACTTTGACCGCACGCACCAAGTCGCCTGAGGCTGGTGAAAACAGACCTCGGACGGCCCGGCTTGCGATGAGGGCTCTTCGATCGGCGCGAGGATGGCGCTCCGCGGCTGGTGGCTGGCGGGGCGCATAGCCCACAGTCCGCCCCCACCACCCCGCTTGACTTGGGCTGCGGTTTGCGGATTATGGCGGCCGCATTTCCGTGGGTGCCGGCCAAGGCTGTGTCGGCGCCCCGCATTGTGTTGGGAAATCGGCATGTTCGACGCCTTATCGGGCCGGCTCGGCGACATTTTCGATCGCCTGAAGAAGCGCGGCGCTCTCTCGGAGAGCGACGTGAGCGAGGCCATGCGCGAAGTGCGCATCGCATTGCTCGAGGCCGACGTGGCGCTGCCGGTGGTCAAGGACTTCATCGCCCAGGTGCGCGAGCGCGCCACCGGCTCGGAAGTGATCAAGAGCGTCACCCCGGGCCAGATGGTGGTCAAGATCGTCAACGATCATCTGGTCGAGATGCTCGGCGGCGAGGCAGCACCCCTGGCGCTTTCGGGCAATCCGCCGATGGCGCTGATGGTGGTCGGCCTGCAAGGCTCGGGCAAGACCACGACCACGGCGAAGCTCGCCAAGCACCTGAGCGAGCGCGAGAAGAAGAAGGTGCTGGTCGCCTCCCTCGACGTGCAGCGCCCGGCAGCCCAGGAACAGCTTGCGGTGCTGGCGGAACAGGCCGGCGTTGCCTCGCTGCCCATCGTCGCCGGCCAGGCGCCGGCCGCTATCGCCAAGCGCGCCCTGCAGGCCGCGCGCCTCGGCGGCAGCGACATCGTGCTGCTCGATACCGCCGGGCGTTTGCATGTGGACGAAGCGCTGATGGCCGAGCTGGCGCAAGTCAGCGCCGTCGCCAATCCGGTCGAGACCCTGCTGGTGGCCGATTCGCTGACCGGCCAGGACGCGGTCAACAGCGCCGCCGCCTTCAAGGAGCGGGTGGCGCTGACCGGCATCGTCTTGACGCGCATCGACGGCGACAGCCGCGGCGGCGCGGCGCTGAGCATGCGCGCGGTCACCGGTTGCCCGATCAAGCTGGTCGGCACGGGCGAAGACCTCGATGCCATCGAGCCTTTCCACCCGGACCGCACCGCCTCGCGCATCCTCGGCATGGGCGACGTGGTCAGCCTGGTCGAGAAGGCGGCCGAGGTGGTCGAGCAGGACGAGGCCGAGAAGCTGGCGGCGAAGATGGAGGCCGGCAATTTCGACCTCGACGACATGGCGAGCCAGTTCCGCCAGATGCGCAAGATGGGCGGCATGGACGGCCTGATGGGCATGCTGCCGGGGGTCGCCAAGGTCAAGAGCCAGCTTGCTCAGGCCAAGGTCGACGACGGCATGCTGCGCCGCCAGGAAGCGATCATCCAGTCCATGACGCCGGGCGAGCGCCGCAAGGTCAAGGTGCTGAACAGCTCGCGCAAGCGGCGCATCGCCGCCGGCTCGGGCACCACGGTGCAGGACGTGAACAGGCTGCTCAAGCAGTTCAAGGATATGACGGTAATGATGAAGCGCGTGCGCAAGATGGGCAAAAAGGGCCTGGCGCGCCACGGGCTTCCAGGCATGATGCCGCCGGGCTACCCCGGCCGTTGAGACGATAACGAGAGAAGGACGACGGAATGTCATTGAAGATCCGACTGGCGCGAGCCGGCGCCAAGAAGCGGCCCCAATACCGTATCGTGGTGGCCGACGTGCGCAGCCCGCGCGACGGCCGCTTCATCGAGAAGGTGGGCACCTTCAACCCACTGCAGCCGAAGGACAGCTCGCAGCGCACGACGCTCAATACCGAGCGCATCAACTATTGGCTCTCCAAGGGTGCCAGGCCGACCGACCGGGTGGGCCGCATTCTCGGCCAGGCCGAGATCATTCCGATGCCGGCGCAGCACAACAATCCCCAAAAGGCGAAGCCCAAGGCCAAAGCCCAGGAGCGCCTGAAGGAAGCCGAGGAAGCAGCCGCGGCAGCCGCCGAGGCAGCGGCCGAAGCCGCCGCGGCTCCGGCGGAGGAGGCACCGGCCGAGGAGGCTCCCGCCGAGGAAGCAGCGGCCGAGGAGGCTCCGGCCGAGGATGCGGCGCCGGAGGCCGACAAGGAATAGGGTGGCCGAGCGCCGGGTTTGCGTCGGAGTGATTGCCGGCGCTCATGGCGTCCGCGGCGCCGTGCGCGTCAAGAGCTTCACCGACGACCCCGCCGCGCTGAGAGACTTTGCCGGCATCAGCGATGAATCCGGCAGCGCCCTCGCCTTGCAGGTGACGGAAGTGCGCCCTCGCCTGGTCGTCGCCCGCATCGATGGCGTCGACGACCGCGACGCCGCGGCGGCGCTGCGCGGCACCAAGCTCTATCTCGATCGCGCCGCCCTGCCCGAGCCCGAGGCGGAGGAATTCTACCACGCCGACCTCATCGGCCTGGCCTGCGAGACGCCGGACGGCAAAAGCCTCGGGAAGGTCAAGGCAATCCACGATTTCGGCGCCGGCGACGTCATCGAGATCGACGGCTTCGATGCGATGATCCCCTTCACGCAGGCGGTGGTGCCGGAAGTCGATATCGCCGGCCACCGCCTTGTCGTGATCCCGCCCGAGGCGACCGAATGAGCACGCCCAGCCCCTGGCGAGCCAGCGTGCTCACCCTCTATCCGGGCATGTTTCCGGGCGCCCTCTCACACGGTATTTCCGGGCGCGCGTTGGAGGCGCGGCTTTGGATGCTGGAAACGGTGGACATTCGCGATTTTGCGAGCGATAAACACCGCTCCGTTGACGACACCCCCTTCGGCGGCGGCCCGGGCATGGTTATGCGCCCGGACGTACTGGCCGCGGCCATCGACGCCACGACCGACGCCATGGGTCCGGAAACGGAGGGTGTTGCGCGTCTATATCTCAGCGCGCGTGGCGCGCCTTTGACGCAGGCCCGTATCCGCTCCCTAGCCTCTGCGCCGGGAGTGCTTGCAGTGTGCGGGCGTTTCGAAGGTGTCGATGAGCGTGTGATCGAGGCGCGCGCGCTTGAAGAGGTAAGCCTTGGCGACTTCGTGCTTTCGGGCGGGGAAGTCGCAGCGATGGCCCTGATCGACGCCTGCGTGCGGCTGCTGCCGGGCGCCATAGGCGATGCGGCAGGGCTGGAAGAGGAGAGTTTCGAAGCGGGTCTGCTTGAATACCCGCACTATACGCGACCCCGTGCGTGGGAGGGGCGAGAGGTGCCCGAGGTCCTCTTGTCCGGCGATCACGCGCGTATCGCGGCCTGGCGCCAGGACATGCGGGAACAGGCGACGCGCGAGCGCCGTCCCGACCTTTGGCAAAAACGCAAGCCCGAGCCGGGCACGGATTGAACGGACGAACACGACAGCAGGTTGGATAGCGATCATGAATATCATCGAGCAGCTCGAGCAAGAGCAAATCGGCAAGCTCACCGAAAACAAGGACGTGCCGGAATTCGCACCTGGCGACACGCTGCGCGTCAGCGTACGCGTGATCGAGGGATCGCGGTCTCGCTTGCAGGCCTTCGAAGGTGTCTGCATCGCGCGCGCCAACAAGGGCGTGAACTCGAACTTCACCGTGCGCAAGATCTCCTACGGCGAGGGCGTCGAACGCGTGTTCCCGCTCTATTCTCCCCTGGTCGAGAAGATCGAGGTTTTGCGCCGGGGCGACGTGCGCCGCGCCAAGCTCTATTACCTGCGCGGACGCACGGGCAAGGCGGCCCGCATCGCCGAGAAGCGTGAGGACCGCGGCGCCAAGCCCAAGGCGAAGGCCAAGGCCGAGACCGCCGAAACCTGAGCGGAGCACGCCAGCCATGTCCGCACCACGTACCCTTTTCGACAAGATCTGGGACAACCACCTGGTACACCGCCAGGATGACGGCACGGCCCTGATCTACATCGATCGCCATCTGGTCCACGAAGTGACCAGCCCGCAGGCCTTCGAGGGCTTGCGCATGGCCGATCGCCAGATCCGCCGCGCCGACGCCACCTTGGCGGTCGCCGACCACAATATCTCCACGGTCGCTGCCGACCGCGCCGCCGGCATCGCCGACGAGACCTCGCGCGTGCAGGTAGAGACCCTGGAGGAGAATTGCCGCACTTTTGGCGTTCCCTACTTCCCGGTCGACGACATCCGCCAGGGCATCGTCCATATCATCGGTCCCGAGCAGGGCTTCACCCTGCCCGGCTCGACCATCGTCTGCGGCGACAGCCATACCGCCACCCATGGCGCCTTCGGAGCACTTGCCATCGGTATCGGCACCAGCGAGGTGGAGCACGTCCTCGCCACCCAGACGCTGATCCAGACGCGGCCGAAGAACATGCGCGTCACCGTCGACGGTACCCTGCCCGCCGGCGTCGGGCCGAAGGACGTCATCCTTGCCATCATCGGTACCATCGGCACCGCCGGCGGCACCGGGCATGTCATCGAATATGCCGGCGAAGTCATCCGCGCCATGTCGATGGAAGGCCGCATGACGGTCTGCAACATGTCGATCGAGGCCGGCGCCCGCGGCGGCATGGTGGCGCCCGACCAAACCACATTCGACTATGTCATGGGCCGACCCATGGCACCCAAGGCAGGCGCATGGGAGCAGGCCGAGGCCTATTGGCGCACCCTGCCGAGCGACGAGGGCGCGACCTTCGACCGCGAAGTCACCATCGACGGCGGCGCACTGGTACCGCAGGTGACCTGGGGCACCAGCCCGCAGGACGTCGCCGCGATCGACGGCAGCGTGCCCGACCCGGCCGCCGAGGCCGATGCCGGCAAGCGCGCCGCCATGGAGCGCTCGCTGGCCTATATGGACTTGGAGGCGGGCACGCCGATGCAAGAGGTGAGCATCGACCGGGTCTTCATCGGCAGCTGCACCAATGCCCGCATCGAGGACATGCGCGAAGCCGCCGCCGTCGCCAAGGGCCGGCAGGTGGCCGACAGCGTCCACGCCATGGTCGTGCCCGGCTCCGGGCTGGTCAAGCACCAGGCCGAGGAAGAAGGTCTCGACGTCATCTTCCGCGAGGCCGGCTTCGACTGGCGTGAGCCCGGCTGCTCCATGTGCCTGGCCATGAATGCCGATCGGCTGGAGCCCGGCGAGCGTTGCGCCTCGACATCGAACCGCAATTTCGAGGGCCGTCAGGGACGTGGCGGCCGCACCCATCTGGTCAGTCCGGCGATGGCCGCTGCGGCCGCCGTCGGCGGGCGCCTGAGCGACGTTCGCAAGCTGGCCTGAGCGGGAGCAGAACATGGATCCGTTTCGCATCTTGACCGGCATCGCCGCGCCGCTCGACATGATCAATGTCGATACCGACATGATCATCCCCAAGCAGTATCTCAAGACCATCAAGCGCACGGGCCTCGGCCAGAACCTGTTCGACGACATGCGCTTCGAGACCGACGGCAGCGAGAAGCCCGATTTCGTTCTCAACCGGGCGCCCTATCGCAATGCCGAGATCCTCATCGCAGGTGAGAATTTCGGCTGCGGCTCGAGCCGCGAGCATGCGCCCTGGGCGCTGCTCGACTTCGGCATCCGCTGCGTCATCGCGCCGAGCTTTGCCGACATCTTCTACAACAACAGCTTCAAGAACGGCATCCTGCTCATCAAGCTGCCGAAGGAAACGATCGACGGCCTCATGGCGCAAGCCGACCAGGGTGCCAATGCACGCTTCACGGTCGACCTCGAGGCCTGCGAGATCATCGCGCCAGATGGCAGCAAGGTACCATTCGAAATCGACCCGCACCGCCGCCGCTGCTTGCTCGACGGTCTCGACGATATCGGCCTGACCTTGGAGAAACACGCCGACATCTACGAGTTCGAAGGCCAGCAAAAGACGGCGCAGCCCTGGTTGCACCAATCCTAAGACCCGGCTTGGCGGCCGGCGATCAACAGACAAGGAGACGACGTATGGCCCGCAACAAGAAATTGTTGTTGCTGCCGGGTGACGGCATCGGCCCCGAGGTGATGGCGGAAACGCGACGCGTAATCGACTGGTTCGGTGCGCGCCAGGCGTTGTCGTTCGAAGTCGAGGAGGATCTGGTCGGCGGCGCATCCTATGACGAGCGCGGCACCCCTTGCGCCGATTCCACGATGGACCTGGCCATGGAGGCCGATGCGGTGCTATTGGGCGCCGTCGGCGGGCCGAAATGGGACGACCTCGACTTCTCGCAAAAGCCCGAGCGTGGCATTCTGCGCCTGCGCAAGGACATGGACCTGTTCGCCAATCTGCGACCCGCCGTGATGTTCGAGTCCCTGATCGAGGCCTCGACACTGAAGGCGGATATCGTCAGCGGCCTCGATATCATGATCCTGCGCGAGCTCACCGGCGGCATCTATTTCGGCGAGCCGCGCGGTGTCGAGGATCTGCCCGGCGGTGGCCGCAGGGGCATCAACACCGAGGTCTACACCACGCCGGAGGTGGAGCGCGTCGGCCGCGTCGCCTTCGAGCTTGCGCGCAAGCGGCGCAATCTCGTGCACTCGGTCGAGAAGGCCAACGTCATGGAAAGCGGCCTGATGTGGCGCGAGGACATGACAGCACTGCACGAGCGCGAATTCGCCGACGTCGAGCTGCAGCACATGTATGCCGACAACGCCGCCATGCAGCTGGTGCGCGACCCCAAGCAATTCGACGTGATGGTCGCCGGCAATCTGTTCGGCGACATTCTGTCCGATTGCGCCGCCATGCTGACGGGCTCGCTCGGCATGCTGCCCTCGGCCAGCCTCGGTGCGGCGGACGCCACCGGGCGCCGGCGCGCGCTCTACGAGCCGGTGCACGGTTCCGCCCCGGACATCGCCGGCGATGGCAAGGCCAACCCCATCGCCATGCTGTCCAGCTTCTCGATGATGCTGCGCTATTCCTTCGACATGGAGGACGAGGCGGATCTGATCGACAAGGCAATCGATGTCGTGCTTGCCGGTGGCTTACGCACCAGCGACATAATGCAGCCGAAAAAGGCGCGCGTCTCCACCAAGGTGATGGGCGAGGCGATCGTCGCCGAGCTCAATCGACTGGCTGCCTAAGAGGCCTAGTGGATCGACCGAGACATTTGAATCCCTGATGCGCACACATGTGTTTCAGCTGCACTCAAATGGCTTGATAAGTTGATCCACCAACCAGAATAGCTAGTGGTTCGCTATGATTGACTCGAACCACTAGGGAGAGCGAAATGGGCTATCGGGTTGCGGTGGCAGGCGCCACCGGCAATGTCGGCCGTGAAATTCTGAACTTGCTCGACGAGCGGGACTTTCCCGCCGACGAGGTGGTGGCGCTTGCCTCGTCCGCCTCTGCGGGCAAGGAGGTCGCCTATGGCGACGACAGGGTTCTCAAGGTGCAGGAGCTCGCCAAGTTCGATTTCGAGGGCACCGATATCGGCCTCTTCTCACCCGGCGGCAAGGTCTCGGCCGAGCACGCGCCGCGCGCGGCGGAAGCCGGCTGCGTGGTGATCGACAACACCTCGCATTTCCGCATGGACCCGGACGTGCCGCTGGTGGTGCCCGAGATCAACGCCACGGCACTGGCCGATTTCCGCGAGCGCAACATCATCGCCAATCCCAACTGCTCGACCATCCAGATGGTGGTGGCGCTCAAGCCCCTGCACGACATCGCCCGCATCAAGCGCGTGGTGGTGGCGACCTATCAGTCGGTCTCAGGCGCCGGCAAGGCGGCCATGGACGAGCTCTTCAACCAGACCCGCAAGATCTACTTCCAGGAAGAGCACGAGCCGAAAGTGTTTCCCAAGCGCATGGCCTTCAACGTGATCCCGCATATCGACGTCTTCCAGGCCGACGGCTCGACCAAGGAAGAATGGAAGATGGAGCAGGAGACCAAGAAGATTCTCGATCCCGAGATCGAGGTCAGCGCCACCTGCGTGCGCGTGCCGGTCTTCGTCGGCCATGCCGAAGCGGTCAACGTCGAATTCGAGACCCCGATCGACCTCGAGGAGGTGCGCGAGGCCCTGTGGCACGCGCCGGGCGTACAGCTCGTCGACAATCCGGACGAGAACGCCTACGTCACCCCCATCGAGTGCGTCGGCGAGCCCGACGTCTTCGTCAGCCGCCTGCGCGAGGACACCACCGTGCCTTACGGCCTCAACATGTGGGTGGTCTCCGACAACCTGCGCAAAGGCGCCGCGCTCAACGCCGTGCAGATCGCCGA
>CAYPAX010000146.1:0-8171 GCA_964408735.1 uncultured Rhodospirillaceae bacterium
AGAATCAGACACAGCGACACGCGTCCAGAGCAGACTTCGTCAACGGGCTGCTAAAACAAGGGTGGCTCGCCACCCCCCTTCCGTCAAGCGCGACAGGGATAAGAATTCGCGCATTGCCGTTTGACCTGCGCCCCCGAGACGCGCATGGTTTCGTCTCATGACACGCCGGCGAAGGGTTGAAGGCAAATGAGTGACGAAAGCGAAGCGGTTCTCGGCGTAGCCGTTGAAAAGGTGTGCGACTTCATAACCCACGTGCGCGCCTATGACGCCAAGCTGGAGGAGATCGACCCGGAGGAGACGACGGACGCGACCGGCGACGATCTTGGCGAGGACATCGAAGAGGGTCGCGAGACCTATCACGCCGATCCGGCGCGCGACGAGCTGATGGCCTTCATCGATGCGCTCAACGAGGAAGAGCAGATCAATCTGGTGGCCCTGGCCTGGATGGGACGGGGCGATTTCATCGCTTCCGAATGGGCGGATGCGCTGGAGGCGGCGCGCGATGCACGTTCGGACCACACCGACACCTATCTGCTCGGCATCCCCCTGCTCGGCGACTACCTGGAGGAAGCCCTGGCCACGCTCGGTTACGACTACGAAGCGTAGAGCGGTTGCACCGCAGCGCAATCAGCGCCACAATCCACCCTCTGACATCACGCCCCTTTTTGGCCATTTCGCATGGTTGGGGGCAATGCGAGATGGCGCAAGAAAACCGGCACGGTTCGGCGCCAGTCATAACAATTCTGGGAGGATCACCATGCCGAAAGCAGAAGAACAAACATTTGTAGACCTTACCGAGCCCGGCCCGCGCAAGGACCCCAAGGGCCTCGACCGGCGCGCCTTTCTGGCAGCGGCCACGGCCATTGCCGGGGTGACGTCGATGGCGTCCAACGCCTTCGCGCGCAACTTCAGCCCCGACGCCGAGCCCGTGCGCTACCCCAACCCCGACGTCATTCCGCTCGACCCGCGCTTCAAATACAAGCTCGGCAACACCCCGATCCAGCGCCTCTATCGCGGCACCCTGTGGGCCGAGGGCCCGGCCTGGAACGGCGTCGGCCGCTATCTCATCTGGAGCGACATTCCGGAGAACCAGCAGCTGCGCTGGATCGAGGAAGACGGCCACGTCTCGCAGATGTTCCGCTATCCCTCGGGCAACTCGAACGGCAACACCTTCGATTACTCGGGCCGACAGATCGCCTGCGAGCATGGCAATCGCCGTGTCGTGCGCTATGAGTATGACGGCTCGATCACGGTGCTGACCGACAGCTTCGAGGGCGGCGAGTACAACGCCCCCAACGATGCCGTGGTGCATCCCGACGACGGCTCGATCTGGTTCACCGATCCCGGTTATGGCGGCCTGATGAACTACGAAGGCCACCGCCTCAACACCGGCTCGCCGCAGCCGCTGCGCAAGGAGGCGGTCTATCGCATCGACGGCCAGACCGGCGCCGTCACCATGGTCACCGACGAGATCTTCAAGCCCAACGGCCTCTGCTTCTCGAACGACTACAAGACCATGTATGTGGCCGACACCGGTGCCTCGCATTATGACACCAAGCCCAACATCATGGCTTGGGACATCGACGGCGCCAAGCTCACCAACGGCCGCGAGTTCTGTAGCATGGAGCTCGACGGCAAGTACGGCTTCGCCGACGGCATCCGCGCCGACGAGGACGGCAACATCTGGGCCTCGGCCGGCTGGGTCGGCGACGGCTATGACGGCGTCCACATCTTCGCGCCCAACGGCGATCGCATCGGCCAGATCGTGATGCCCGAGATCGTTTCCAACGTCTGCTTCGGCGGCACCAAGCGCAACCGGCTGTTCATGACCGGCAGCCAGTCGCTCTACGCGGTTTACGTCGAGACCACAGGCGCCCACATCACCTGAGGACGCGCCGCAGCCAATGGCCCGCGCCCCGCTTCCCCCAGGGAGCAGGGCGCGGGCTTTTCTTTTTGCCGGGTTGCTGCCGCACCACGGCGATTGTTTACGATTCGGAAAGTGTTAGGGTCGTAAACCTATTCCCATGTCACGCGGAGACAGGCGATGAGCGATATCGCGACCGACACCGAGGCCCCGGCCCCGGCCACGCCCAACACACTTGACGCGCTGTGGAAGCCCTTTACCGCCAACCGGCAGTTCAAACAGGCGCCGCGGTTGTTCGTCGGCGCCCAAGGCGTGCATTACGAGACCACTGACGGCCGCCGCATTCTCGACGGCACCTCGGGCCTGTGGTGCGTCAATGCGGGCCATGGCCGGCGTGAGATCAGCGAAGCGATCCATGCCCAGAGCGAGCGCATGGACTATGCGCCGGCCTTCCAGATGGGCCATCCGCTGGAATTCGAGCTCGCTTCCCACGTCGCGGCGCTGTTTCCCGGCGATCTCGACCACGTCTTCTTCACCAATTCGGGCTCGGAAGCGGTCGATACCGCGCTCAAGATCGCACTTGCCTACCACCAGGCCAATGGCGAGCCGGCACGCACCATTCTGATCGGCCGCGAGCGCGGCTATCACGGCGTCGGCTTCGGCGGCATGTCGGTGGGCGGCATCGGCACCAATCGGCGCCAGTTCCGCAACCAGCTGGGCCAGGTCGACCATCTGCCCCACACCCATGCGCCCGAGCACAATGCCTTCAGCCGCGGCCAGCCCAAGTGGGGCGCCCATCTCGCTGACAGCCTCGAAAGCCTGGTGCAATTGCATGGCGGCGACCGCATCGCCGCGGTCATCGTCGAGCCCATGGCGGGCTCGACCGGCGTGCTGGTGCCGCCGCTCGGCTACCTCGCGCGCCTGCGCGAGATTTGCGACCGCCACGGCATCCTGCTGATCTTCGACGAAGTGATCACCGGCTTCGGCCGCCTCGGCGCCGCATTCGCCTGCGAGCATTTCGATGTCATCCCCGACCTGGCCACTATCGCCAAGGGCCTCACCAATGCCGCCGTGCCGATGGGCGCTGCGGTCATGCGCAAAGGCATTCACGACGGTCTGCTGGCCAATGCGGAACAGGCCATCGAGCTGTTCCACGGCTATACCTATTCGGGCCATCCGCTGGCCTGCGCGGCGGGCCTGGCGACTCTCGACATCTATCGCAGCGAGGGGCTCTTCGACCGCGCCGCGGCGCTGGCGCCCTACTGGCAGGAGGCCATGCATTCGCTGGCCGACAGGCGCAACGTGATCGATGTCCGCAATATCGGCCTGGTCGCCGGCATCGAGGTCGAATCGCGGCCGGGCGCCGTCGGCGCGCGCGCTTTCGACGCCTTCCTCAGTTGCCTCGACAACGGCCTGCTGGTGCGCACCACCCAGGACACCGTGGCGCTGTCGCCGCCGCTCATCGTCGAGCGCGAGCACATCGATACCATCGCCAACGTGCTCGGCGACGCGCTGGACGCGGCGGCCTGAGGCGAGCGGGGCCCCACGGGTCATGATGCCAGGCTTGTCAGGCTATGCCGAGGAACAACTCGGCACTTTCCTGCAGAACCTGGAAGCGAGCCCGCTCGGCTGGCAGGCCGTGCACCTGCATTTTTCCAGGCTGCGCCCCCAGCACCAGCGCCAGAGCACCCTGCGTATCGCGCTCAACGCCATGCAGGATCTGATCGCCAATTTCCACGGCAAGATCTTCGTGCTGTTCAACAACGACGTCATGGTGCTGGTCCGCGGCATTCCGGTGGCCGACGTCAAGCGGGCAGTGGAGCAGGCGCGTGGCCTGTTCCAGAACGACCCGGCGGCGGGCCGGCCCAACACATTCTCGACCTGGTACGACCTGTCGCTGAATTTCAACGCCCTGCGCCGGGTCTCGCGCGATCTGCTGATCGAGAAGAGCCGCCTGCGCGACGCGGACGAAAAGCCCGAAGAGGACACCTTCGTGCGCATCGAACCGCTCGATCCGGGGCGCCTCGATCAGGCCCAGGCGGCGATCTCCTCGCTCGACATCAGCTCCTATATGCGCCGCCAGCCAATCTGCGCCATGACCAGCGACGACGATCCGCACCAGGTTTTCGAAGAGATCTACGTGCGTATCGCCGATCTGCAGAAGCCGCTGATGCCCAATGTCAATCTGGCCGGCAACCGCTGGCTCTTCCAGCACCTTACCCAGTCGCTGGACCTGCGCGTCCTGGCGACCCTGACCTATCGGCCCGGCGGCTATCTCAACGGCCCTGTCAGCCTCAACATGAACATCGATACGGTGCTATCGGAAAGCTTCCTCGCCTTCGACAACAGCTTGCGCGCCGGCACCCAGAAAAAGATCGTCATCGAGATCCAACCGGTAGATTTGTTCGCAGACTATAAATCCTTCGAGATCGGCCGTGAGTTTCTGCGCAGCAGGGGCTATCGCATGTGCATCGATGGCCTGACGCCGGACACCCTGCCGCTCTGTGACCGCCGCCGCATCGGCGCAGACCTGGTGAAGGTGCATTGGGCCGATACACTGAGCGATCCCGAAGACGAAACCGCCCGCGAGGAATTCGCCGCTGCGGTCGGTGCCGCTGACCCCAAGCGCGTCATACTCAGCCGTTGCGACACGCCGCAAGCGGTCAACATCGGCAATGGCCTCGGCATCGGCCTCTTCCAGGGCCGCTATGTCGACGAGATGCTACGCCCGGGCACCTACGGGCGGAACTGACACAGACACGGACTCCGCATGGAGCGGCAGGTAGACCTCGAAGCGCGCGCCGCCGCCGGGCTCGCTTTGTACGCGAATGGCCCCGCCGTGCCGCCTGATGACGCCTTCGGCGATGGACAGGCCGAGGCCGGTTCCCTTGCCGACCTCCTTCGTCGTGAAGAAGGGATTGAAGATGCTCTCGAGCGTTTCGGCAGCGATCCCGGGCCCGTCATCGGAAACCGTTATGCAGGCATAGTTGGCCGGCTCGAGGTCGGCGCTCGCCATCTCAACCTGACGGCGCTCGAGGGTCACGCGAATGTTCCCTGTCTTGTTGCCGATGGCCGCGGCGGCGTTGGTCACCAGATTCATGATCACGGTCTCGATCTGCACCGGGTCGGCAAATACCGGCTCGGATGCGGACGGGACCTCCAAGTCGATGCGGATGGTGCTGACAACCGTCTGGCGCAGCAGATCGATGGTATCGCCGAGCAGGACGCCGATATCGCAGACGACCGGTTGCGGATCCTCGCGACGACTGAAGACAAGAATGCGGTTGACGAGATCCGCGGCGCGCATGCCGGCCTCGAAGATTTTCGCTATGCGCGGCTGGTGCTCGCTGTCCGCGGGCATGCGATGCATCAGGTTGTCTGATAGGGCCACGATTGGCGTGATCAGATTGTTGAGGGAATGGGCGATGCCGCCGGCGAGATTGGCAAGCGCTTCCGAACGCTGAGCCCGCCGCAACTCGATCTCGGTGAGGCGTTGATCGGTGACGTCCTCGGCAGCGCCTAGCACCCCTATGAGCGCACCATTGTCGCCGAGAATGGCGCTTTCGCGCCAGGACACGGTGTGGACCTTGCCGTTCTTGGCGAGCACACGCAGACCAGTGCCCTCATTGGGCACGAAGTCCCTGCTGCCGGCAGAGATTCTTCTCAGATAACTGGCCTTGCGGGCTGTCGCCGATTCCTTTGGCACGCAGGTCTCGTACCAGTCCTTTCCCAGCAATTCCGCTTCCGAGTAGCCCAGCACCTCGCAAAGCTTGCGGTTGACCAGTGTCACGGTGCCGGCGGTATCGAGGGCCAGGAACATGGTGTTGGCAATATCGAGATAGCGTTCGGCGCGGTCGCGCTCGTTTCTCAGCTCCCGCGTTCGCTCGGCTATACGCTGCTCGAGCTCTGCATTGAGGCGGGTCAGCTCCTCTTCGATGAGCCGGCGTTCCGTAATGTCCTGTACGGTTCCGATGATTTTCGGGGGCGTGTCATCGTCGGAGCGGACGACCTCACCACGTTGATGCACGATGCGAATCTTGCCGTCGGGACGCACGATGCGATGCTCGATCGCGAACGGCTTCGCACCGGCCAGGGCATTCTCGAGCGATCGGCGAACGACATCGCGGTCATCCTTGTGAACGCGTTCCAGGAATATCGTGTGGTCGTCTGCGAATTGCTTCGGCTGGTAACCGAGGATGCGAAAGATTTCGTCCGACCAGCTCACCGCATTGCCGGCGATGTCCCTTTCCCAGTTTCCGACATGGGCAATGCGCTGGGCATCGGCGAGGCTTTCGCGGCTGGCACGCAACGCCTCCTGCGCCTCGCGCCGCTCGGAGACATCCCGCATGATCGCCAAAGTGGCCTGCTCTCCGTGCCAGGTTACCGTTTGCACCTCGGTCTCGAGCCAGAATGCCTTGCCATCCTTGCCCATGGCTTGGAATTCGTACTGCCGCGGCGACGGCTGGCCCGCCGCGCGCCGGGCCCTGTATTCCCGCACGCGCGGGAGCTCGGAAGGCGCGACGTGGCAGTCGATTGTCGGCAGTGCCATGACGTCTTCCGGGCGGTCGTGCCCGTGCAAGAGCGCGAACGCCTCATTGCAAAAGAGGGGGCGGCCATTGCTATGGACGAGCACGCCGCTCTTCGCGTTCTCGAGCAGCCTGCGGAAGGCGGCCTCGCTCTCGCTGAGCTTGAATTGTTGCTCCTTCTGTTCGGTGATGTCGGTCTCCACCAAAATCACGCCACCGTTGTGGGTGCGTCTCTCCGACACCAGCAGCCAGCTGCCGTCGGTGCGGCGACGCTCGAACGGCTCGCTCGACTCTCGATGCCGCTGCAACCGCGCCGCAACCTTTGCCTCGACGCTTTCCTCCGGATAGATCGAATGGCCGCGCTCGATGCCCGCTCTCACCAAGGCCTCGAAAGGCACGCCAACCTTCACCAGATCGGCATTCGTCGGCGTGAACTTGGGGAAATTGCTGTTGAACATGACCAGGCGGTCGTCGCTGTCGAACAGGGCGAATGCGACAGGCAGGGATTCGATGGCATCGGTCAGCAGCGTGTGCGTCGCCTGCGGCTCGCGCTCCAGCGCCTCCTTGCTCTCGAGGCGCCGTTCCAGTCTGGCCAGCTCGGCAAGCAGCTGCGCCTTGCTCATGCGGGATCGATCGGCCTTAGAATGCGGCACCGTCGCTCTCCGTCCGGTCTCGTGCGGCAGCGACATCCGCTGCCACGCACGGCGACGCTACTTGCGCTCGCCTTCGAGGAAATAGAGCGTCTTTTCGCCAAAGCCCTTAACGTCGACCCGCTCGCGCTCGCTGATGATGAAATCGTCCTTGAGCAGGTCGTACATATCGTCGCACAGGGTGATCTTCATCGGCTCTGACAGACTCTCCATTCGTGCGGCAAGGTTCGCGCCCGGTCCGAACAGGTCGTAGACATATTTCTGCACGCCCACGAGGGAGCCGATGACGGGCCCGGCATTGATGCCGATACGGCAGCGCCATTGCTCGGGATGCGCGCTGTTGCGGCGCTCGATGTAGCGGCGCATGCGCAAAGCCACCTTGGCGATGCTCTGGGCATGATCCGGAGCCGCCACGGGAACACCCGCCACCGCCATGTAGGAATCGCCGATGGTGCGGATGCGTTCGGCGCCGAAATTCTCCACGATGCGGTCGAAGGCGGTGAATATGTCGTTGAGCTCGGAAACCAGCGCGCTGGCGTCATGGGAAATGGCCATGCTGGTAAAGCGCGCGAAATCGAGCATCAGAATCGACACGGTCTCGAAATGATGCGGCGTGGTGGTGCCATATTCCTTGAGCTCGTCATAGACCGCCTTGGGCATGAGGTTGAGCAGCAGCCGCTCCACCCGCTGCTTTTCCTTTTCCAGCTCGGCGCGGTGCCGCTCGGACATCTTGGAATAGGAATCCAGCATGTATTGCGCCTCCTTTTCCTTGGAGGCGTCGACACACTCGACCAGTGCAACCAGGGGATCCGCGTCCGGCAGCGGACGCAGCTCGACCCGCAGGGGTATGGTCCGGCCGCTGGCGTCGGATTCGACCTCGAAGCCGAATTTGCGGCCATCGGCCAGGCGCTCGGCCGCCCGCTCCGCCTTCAAGTCCACAATGCGCTCGGTCAGCGGATCGTCAGGATCGCCGGTCGGCGGAAACATCTTAAAAAAGCGGGCATTCTCGTGCAGAACTGTCCATGTTGCCGGGTCCACGACCGCGACCCCGACGTTGAGGTTCTGGAAGACCTTGTTCAAATCGGGTCGGTTTTCGACAAACACGCCTTTGACCATCCTTGCCCCTCCTAG
>CAYPAX010000147.1:0-7797 GCA_964408735.1 uncultured Rhodospirillaceae bacterium
CAGCTTAATATACGCTCACCAACCATATTCTACCGAGCCGTGAATAATCCGGGCTTGTTGGATGCCGTAAGCAGGCGTCTGGCCGCTGTTTCTGATTGAAACTGTTGTTCTGTAGATCACGCCATTATTTAGATATTCACTGGTTACGTTGGTCACGTTTACATAGGCCCGCAACTGCTTTTTAGCGGTTCGTTCAGAAGCTTTAACTGCCGCTCTTGAGTAGAAGGCAGCCGCCAACGCTGCGCCGAAGGTCAGAACAAGAAAGGCAACTTCGAAGATGGTGACGGTAACAAGCCGCTCAGCAGCCTCGGCCATACGCCATTGCTGACACAGATCATGATTTTCATCGCTATTTGCGTTAGCGCAGATATCGCCATGTTCGGCGGTCTCTACTATGCGATCCTGGGGCGGAGCGTTCGCATTCAGCGCCTCGGGCTCATGACGTTGGTTTGCGGGGACACTGCTTTCGTGGGGGGGCTGGTTTCTGCGGTGCTCGGCGCCTGGCATTAGTTCGGTCGCAATACCGACCGCCAGAGCCACTATGGCGACCACGGCGACAGGTGTTAGCCACGTTGTTTGGCCGGGAAGGGGCATAGGGGTCAGGCTAGTTGGTCAGGATCGAACGACGGACGACGAAAGAATCCCACTTTAAGGTCAGTCCCACACTCCGCACATTCGAGGTGATAAATGCCATTGCGAGGCTCGCTCTGATGCAGGACCGATTTCTTGCCGCGCTGGTAGCAGGTCTGACATATGTGATGCGACGGTTCGCTGCCTTGCAGCGATTCCATTATCGCGTACACGAAAACGCCGGGTGGCAGGGACTTCAGCTCGTAGCGCTGCTTCTCAGTCTCCCATGTTTCAAACTGCAAGAGCTTTGCTTCCAGCTCTCGTACGCGATCAACCATCGCAGAATGATCCGTGCGGGCATCGAGGGCACTGCTTTGAACAGCGAGGAGGGCTTCGTTCATCTCCGCGGTCTTGGCTTTGAGAAAGTCGGCATCGCGAGTCGCTATAGCCGTCTTCAAAATCTCCTTGAGCGCCTTGAGGCCGTCAATCGCACTATTAATAGCCAGAATGTCAGGCATCGCGAACGTATCTCCGAGCTAGAGGCCGGAATGCGGGCGTTGAGGGGCGAGGATGATCCGCCATCTACCTTGAGTCGAGTCGTTTTAGGAGAACGCAATGGATAAATACAGGGACGCCTTCAATTGGTTAGGCGTCCCCATAATTCTCAGGCGTCCCCATAATTCTCAAGGCGAGCCCCGCAGGAAGCGCCATGGGTCGATGGTAAGCGGGTGGCATACCCACCAGCGCTGTCAAGGGTGGCCTAAGGCCATCCGCAACGCGGACCGGGGCCCTTGACAGCGCTGACGGATATGCGAAATGGCAATCATCGCCCCATGGTGCGGGCCGCGCCTGCCGTGGCGCAACGGTCGTCCGCGTCTTGCCCCCACCGTCACTACAGCTCGATATCGAGGCCGCGCTCGCGCTTCATCCTGGCCAGCCATTCCTCGTCGTCGACCGCGTTGAGGGCGATCCATTCCTCGTCGCTGAGGGCCTGGCGGCGCTGCCAGATGCCGTCGGCGTCCGTGCCGACCAGATAGCGCAGCCGCCAGCTGTCGCCGTCGACGATCTCGCGGATCTGCTCGGCCACGACAAACGGCGACACCGGGGTCTTGAGGGCCTCGCGGGCCATGGCGCCGAAGCGCCGGGCGTGGGGGTAGGGCGTGTCGTCCCGCGGTGGCTCATACCAAGCTGTACTGATAAAGACCCATTTGACCGCACGATTTTCGTCGCTGGCTAGGAGCGGGTCGCGCCGTCGTGTTTCCCCACGTCAAGCGGCCCGCGACGACGCCAGCGGCGAAAAGCGCGTGGCCTGCGGTGGCCCGAGGCGGCTCCCCGGATGCGTCGCGACGCTTGAACGATGCCCCCGCATCGCCCGGCGCGCCGCTCCTACCCGGAAAGGCGCCTCGGACCATCAAATGGGTCTTTATCAGTGCAGCTTGGTATTACCCTTCTTGAAGATGGGCGTGGCAATGATGCCCGGCTCGATCAGCGCCACGCGGATGTTGAAGGGCTTGACCTCCTGGGCGAGAACTTCGCCGAGCGCCTCCAGCGCCCATTTGGAGGCCGCATAGGGCGCCTGGGGCGCGGCCGCGATGCGCCCGGCAATGGAGGAGATGTTGACGATGCAGCCTGCCTGTCGCTCGCGCATGCCGGGAACGACGGCCTGTATGCAACGCAGGGGCCCGAAGAAATTCGTCTCCATGATCCGGCGAACGTCGGCCAGCTTCACTTCCTCGACGGCGCCGCCGCCGCCGATGCCCGCATTGTTGACCAGCACGTCGATGCGTCCCGCCTCGGCCAGCACGCGCGCGATGCCGTCCGCGACGGAGGCATCGTCATCGACATCGATCTTCACTGCGGTGATGGCAAGCTGCTCCGCTTCGGCGAGGGCGCGCAGTTCCCCGCCGCTCCCGTCCGGATCGCGCATCGCCCCATAGACGCTGTGCCCCGCCCGGGCCAAGGTCACCGCGGTCGCCAAGCCAATGCCGGTGCTGGTGCCGGTGATCAACGCAACTGACATGTCCGCTCCTGTGTATCGGGAATCTCTGTTCGCTCAGCCTACCCGGTATTGCCGCGACAGCCCAGCTACCCCAGTTCACCCTCATCGGGCGCCTTCGCGGCGCGCCGTCCCAGCCACGCGGCAAGGCCGAAAAGTGCGACAACGAGCGCCCCCGGCGCGAGCACGAGAATGACGAAGTCCTCGCCATTGAGCTGCCACGGCCAATGGATTCTGCACCCGCCCGAGGTGGAGAAGGCGCAGGCCATCTCGTGTATCCACCAATAGAAGGCGCCCCAGGCAATCAGTGCCACGGTGCCGAGCAGTTTCAGAAACAGCCGCAATCGAGTCCCCTCCGGTATTGTCTTGCACTCTGACCAGCTCAGAGCTCTCGGCATTGCATCGCGCCACAAAACGGGCGGCCCGCGCCCTGAGTCGATGGTTGCCATTTTGCATATCCACCAGCGGGGTCAAGGGTCTCGACCGGCCAAAGGCCGGCGCTTCGCGCCCTTGACGCCGCTGGTGGATATGCCACTGCTCACCATCGACACAAGGCGCCATTTGCGCGCCTCGAAATGTGTCGGCGTGGCTGGCGGCCTGCTCGGCGACAGGAGCGTGTGTCATCGAAATCCGAAAACGGGCTATTGCTGAAAACAGTACAGCCGGCGCAGGTTGTCGCAGCTGTAGGCGGAGGTCAGTGTCCACTGTCCGTTGGCCCGGTAGGTATCTCCCACTTCGCCGAGGCCGCCGGCTTTTGTCCAGCCACTGCAATGCCTGTCCCGGCCCGTCGCCAGGCCGTCCGTGCCGACGCCGGTCCAGGCGGTTCGGCTGGGGTCGTTGTCCGCGACTTCGCCGCCGAGCTCCGTCAGCCGTATGGGGCTCAGAAGGGCGCCATCGACAAGGTCTTCGTAGTCCCTGGCGACGATCGTCTCGCCATCGGCGTTCACATATGGCACGGCCGATCGCGTGAAGCGGGTCCCCGGGGACTCGCCGCCGTCGGAAATCCAGGCGCGATAGGTTCCGGGCGGCACGATGCTGCCGGCGGCGTCGGCCGCGTCCTGGCATTTCCGGTCGGCGCCGCGCATGCCTCCCAATCTTCCGTTATAGGCCTCGCTGGTGACGAACACGGTTCTCTCGTCGGTCGCGTCGGCATGAGCGGCGATGGGAAGAATCGCCAATGCTACGGATAGTGCGATGGTGTTGGCTCTGAACGACATTCTCACCGCCGGTGTGGGATAGAGACTGGACAGAGCCTAGGCGAACGGCCCATCGCCACACAAGAGGCGGTCATATGGGCCTTCAATATCGAAAGTTGCTATAACGCCCCGATGAGCATCACCTTCGCCGATATCGAGGCCGCGCGCGAACGCATCGCCGGTGCCGTCGAGGAGACGCCCTGCCGCGTCTCGCGCACGCTTTCGGCCGTCACCGAAGCCACCGTCGCGCTGAAGTTCGAGAACCAGCAGTTCACCGGCTCGTTCAAGGAGCGCGGCGCGCGCAACACGCTGTTGCAGCTGACCGCCGAACAGCGCGCGCGCGGGGTCATCGCCATGTCGGCGGGCAACCACGCGCAAGGGGTCGCCTATCATGCCCAGCAGCTCGGTATCGCGGCGACCATCGTCATGCCGCGCGGCACGCCGTTTGTGAAGATCGCCCAGACCGAGCATTTCGCGCCGCGCATTTTGATAGAGGGCGAGGGGCTGGCGGGCGCCGAGGATTTCGCCCGCGAGCTCAGCAAGCAGGACGGCCTGGTCTTCGTCCATCCCTATGACGACGAGGCCATCATCGCCGGCCAGGGCACGTGTGCGCTGGAGATGCTCGAGGCCGAGCCCGACCTGGATACCCTGGTGGTGCCGGTCGGCGGCGGCGGCTTGATCTCGGGCTGCGCCATCGCCGCCAAGGGCGTGCGGCCTGACATCGAGGTCATCGGCGTCGAGACCGAGCTCTATCCCTCCATGCGCCAGGCGCTGGCGGGCGAGGCCGGAACCTCGGGCGGGGCCACCATCGCAGAAGGAATCGCGGTGTCGCGCCCCGGCTCGCGGACATTGCCGCTGGTGCGCGAGCTGGTCGCCGAGGTGGTCGCGGTGCCCGAGGCCGAGATCGAGCGCGCGGTCCTGCTGCTGCTGGAGATCGAGAAAACCGTCGTCGAGGGCGCCGGCGCCGCCGGCCTCGCCGCCGTGCTGGCAAACCCCGCCCGCTTCGCAGGGCGCCGCGTCGGCCTGGTGCTGTCGGGCGGCAACATCGATTCCCGCATGCTGTCGAACATCATCCTGCGCGGCCTCGTCCGCGAAGGCCGCCTGACCCGCGCCATGGTCGAGATCCCCGACCTGCCGGGCAGCCTCGCCGACGTCGCCCGCATCATCGGCGACGCCGACGCCAACATCGTCGACGTCTCCCACGAACGCGCCTTCACCCGCATGCCGGTCAAATCCACGGCCCTGCTGGTGGTCTTCGAGACCCGCGACCGCGCGCATGCGGAAGACGTGCTGGCGGCGCTGGGAGACGCGGGCTTCCGGGCCCAGCACGTCGGCCTGCCGGGCGCGGTGCCGGGCCTGGACCTGGGCATGGTGTGAGGGGGGAGAGCGCTAGCGCCCCTAACCGGATCCGCCGCAGCCGAACTCCCTCTTCAGCTCCTGATCGACCCAGATCCGTGCATATACCGCGCCCGGGTCCTGGGCGCCCACGCTGTGCTCGCCCCAATAGTTCTTCACATACGGCCACCAGGCCTCGTACATGGTCGGCGTCGGCAGCCAGACATAGGGCACGCGCTCGCCGATGATGCGGACGTTCATCTCCCGCAACAGCGTATCGCGCTGCTCGGCATCGGTCAGCGAGATCGTCTTGAAGAAGGTCTCGTCATGTTGCGCGTCCGAATGAAAGGCGGCATTCCACGTCTGCCCCGTCACGAAGCGGCTGCGCAAGACCTGGAACGGATTGCCTTCGTCCGTATCCGCGAGATAGCCGAGCGCCTGGTCGGGCTCGCGCATTTTCGCGCGGAATGTCGGATAGTCCAAAGGCACCGCATTCACCTTGACGCCGATGCGCTGGTAGTGGGCCTCGAACATGGCCATCAAATCGGTATGGTAGGGGCTTGCGGTCGTGAACATGATGTCGAACTCGAAGCCGTCCGGGTAGCCGGCCTCGGCCAACAATTGCTTTGCCTTATCCGGATGGTACTCGAACAGCTCCCTCGCCTCCGGCGGCAGCTCCCCGAGCGGCGTGTAGTAATTGGGCCAGCGAACGGAGAAGGGGTAGTTGAGAATCTCGCCTTCGCCATTGAGCAGCGCATCGAGGATTTCCTGTTGGTTGATGGCCAGGTTCATGGCGCGGCGGACGCGCACGTCATCGAATGGCGGCTTGTCGTTCCTCAGCGCCAGGTATCCCGGATTGCCCAGGTAGCTCCGTAGGACCAGATCCGGCGCCGAGCGTCGCAACTGGTCGGCGAATTGCCAGCGAAACGCCTCGAGAATATCGACCTTGCAGGTCCGGATGGCAGCTATCCGCGCCGACTCGTCGCCCATGATGTGGTAAACGACGCGATCAGTATACGGCAAATCATAAGCGACACCATTGATTTCTTCCTGATCCCAATACTCATCGTTGCGCTCGTAAACCTGGACGTCGTCGGGCCGTATCTGCACCAACTTGAACGGGCCTGTGCCGGTCTTCAGGCGCCAGTCGTCGGATCCTTCCCCGTCGTTCATCTGCAACACTTCCGGCGGCGCGATGGCGCTGAAATAACCCCAGTAAAGGCGATAGCCGATATTGGCGTTCGTCTCGTTGAGATAGGCAACGGCGGTATATCTGCCTTCCGCCTTCCATTCCCTGATGAAGTCCCACCAGGTGGGTATCCCTCTGGGACTGGTCTTCATATGCGTGTAGTTGAAGACGATGTCTTCCGCCACCAATTCGCGCCGCTCCATGACGCCTTCCTTGGCCGGCCAATACACGCCGGGGCGAATGTTGAAGACCACGCGCAGCGGATTCTCTTCCATCGACCAGCTCTCGGCCAGCTCACCGGTCAATTGCCGGTCCGGAATGTAGCTCAGCGATTTGAAGGTGTTTTCGCCGGTCCCGCGTGGCCCGAATGCCAGATCTCCCCTGGCCAGATGCTCCAGGAAGAGAGCATCGTGGTTCGTCTTCCAGGGCCAGTTGTACTGGTTGAACGACAACGCGTTCAGGGCTGCCAATCTGGTCAGGATTTCGACAGTCCCGCCATATTGCGGCGCCTCCCGTTCCGGCGCTGCGCTTGTCGTCCCGACAGGCAGCACCGCGAGAAGCAAGATCACGACACAAAGTGAAGCGGCACGCTCGATCAACTTTTGCATGACCCGACATCCGATCCGTATGAATGGACGCAAAGCAACGGGAAGTGTGCGCGGTTGATGCGAAACTGGCAAGCAGAAGATGGGGTGAGCCTATCGGCGGGGGATATCCGCCTCGGTTCTCTCGATGACGAAACGATGCTACGATCCGCCTCGGTTTACGGGTAAGCAAGGCGTATCGGTCATGGCGGCAGCGCGCGAAGGTGACAGGGTCGTGCGGCGGACAGCTCGCCGCCAGCTGTTGGCCGCGTGCTCGGCGCATTTGCTCGATGGCCGCGTGATCCGCAGCGCGGTCAGCGCCGGCGACCCCTCCAGCCGTCTTATCAGGCCCCTGTTTGCGCTGGCGATACGACGGATCAAGCGTGCCATGAAACGCGGGGACATGTCGCCCTAAGTCTTGTCCGCCTAATCGGTTCCGCTACTCCGCCAGACTCCTCAGCCCGCTGTCGGCTTTCCTGACATGGCTCGCGAACCAGCCTTCCAGGCAGGCGCGGAGCGTCGTGCCGCAGTCCTCGCAGACGCCGTCCTCATAGGCTTCCATCATGCGGCGGATGCGCTCCAGCAGGCGTTCGTGGTCGGCCTTGTGGGCGTCGTAGGACGCATATCCCTTCTCGCGCATGAGGCGTTCTTCGAGAGCGAAATGCGCCGCCGCCTTGGCGTGGAGCTTGCCGAACAGATCGGCGACCTCGGGCGTCGGCCCGGTGCGGTCGAAGCTGTCGCAAAGCGCCTCCATCACCTCGACAAGCTCGGTGTGCTCGTAATCGAGGCTGAGGATATCGGTCCTCAGCCCATCCTTCAAGCTGGTCAGCGACATGTGCCTGGCCCCCCTGGCGCTTGGTTCACTCTGCGCTTGTCCGGGTAAATCTTAGCGTTTTTATGGGTGATTCACAAGAATCAGAGGCAATC
>CAYPAX010000148.1:0-7595 GCA_964408735.1 uncultured Rhodospirillaceae bacterium
GGAATACACCTTAACTAGGCCGCCAACCTGTCCAACAATGTGGGACCACCTCATTCCGCGTCGAAAAACTCCAGCCAGTATTGTTCCTGCAACGCTTTTACTTTTTCGACGCGCTGCTCGTTCGGGAAGAAACTTGCGAAGTAAGGCTGCTCTCGTAGCCAGACATAGAATTCATCGACATAGGCCTGAATATCGGGTTTGACCTTCTTGCCTATGCCGCGGACCAATTTCAAATCCGCTTCCGTCAGACGGAATTGCTTCAACAAGGCAGCCGCATCCTTGGCCTGCCCAGTTGGCGTGAGCACCATATCGAGCATCTCCGCTCCCTTTCTCGCACATCCACAACTTCGATTGTTTTGTTTGGTAGCGCGGTGCATCAGAGGCGCAAATTCAGTCGGGATATCAAGTCTTGCGCCTAATGTACCGATATCTCACGATTAAGCGTTAGTGCACACTCCCCAGCTGGCAGTCGATAGATAATGATGGTGCCACTCGCTGCGATGCAAGGCAACCGTCCCGTGGGGCACAAGGCCCGCCCAACCTTTCACAGCCAGGAAACCATGACAGTTCCGGAACGGTTGTTACCGCATATAGGGATGTGCTGCGCCTTCAATGCATATGATACCCACGCTACTCCCGCCCCGCAGCACCATTCGGTGCCCGTGGCAATTTACGCCACGCTGCCGTGGCCATGTGCGCGCCCCTGCCCGGACCGGTTAAGCCTAACTGTAGGACGGCGTATCCCGCCAAGCAAAGGCCGGTGGTTTGGGGACGCTGCGGGAGGACACCATGGCCGAGAACGTGGTCAGGCAAAGGCTGGCGGCTATCCTGGCGGCCGACGTGGCCGGCTACTCGCGCCTCATGGGTGATGACGAGCGGGCGACGATAGACGCCATCAACCAGTGTCGCGCGGTCTTCCGCGAGCAGATCGAGGCCAATGGTGGGCGCGTCGTCGACGTGGCCAGCGATAGCGTGCTGGCCGTCTTCGATACCGCCATCGGCGCCTTCACCACGGCGATGTCGGCGCAGGAGCGGATTCCGTGCTGGCAATGCCCGGCGTGCCGCGCGTGGCTGTAATGCATTTCGAGGATATGGACGAGGCCGTCGATCAGGCGCATTTCGCCGATGCCATCACCGAGGACATGATCCCTGCCCTCTCGCGCTTTCACAACCTGTTCGTAATCGGCCGTGATTCAACCCTGCGCTACAAGGGGCAAGCGGTGGACGCGGCGACGGTGGCGGCGGATCTGGATGCGCATTTCATCCTCAGGGGCAGCATTCGGCGCTCCGCTGAAACGATACGGGTCACGGCAAGGCATATCGATGCAAGCAATGGTGCGGTCATGTGGAGCGACGATTTCGACCATGTATTGACGGCCGAAACTCTGTTCGCCGTGCAAGATGAGATCACCGGCGAAGTAGTGCCCACCATCTTCGGGCTCTCTGGCGTACTCGATCAGACACAGTTTTCCGAGTCACGAGGAGAGCGGCCGGACAGTATCGAAGCATACGACTGCGTTCTCATGTTACCTGGTCGGTCGAACTCTTCTTGGGCGCGCGAAGCCGTCTCGAACGCTCGGTGGTGGAGCATCCGAGTTATGCTGAGGCGTGGGCCTACTTATATATCAACTTGCATTGATCCAAGCGGAGCACGGCAATTGGCTGCCCGGCGACCCGGACCCGCTAGATCGAGCCCGCGTCTACGCCGACAAAGCGATCACCCTGGCGCCCAACAGTCAAACCGCGTAATTGGTTGTTGCGGAAGATCCATTTTTCCGCCACGACCTAGACCGTTTCCTCGTCGCCGCCGAGCGGATGGCTGCGATCAACGCCAACGATTCCGGCCTGATGGCGGTGATCGGCGTCTATATGGTGCGGGCAGGATTCGGCGAGCGCGGCTTAGCCATCACAACAGGGTGTTGGCGCACAGCCCCTTTCGGCCGGACTGGGTGCATCTTCCCGAGGTCGAGAGACATTTCGCCAAGGGCGACTACGGTCAGCCGCTTGCCGCGCTCGACGGCCTCGCCAAGTCCGGCGTCGAAGTGCCGGCACTTAACGGTTAGCGCTGAGCCGGGCACCACTTCTTGCCGTGAGCCGAACCACTCCCTTCACCCGCGATAGGGATAGTCCACGAACAGCTCGGGCTTGAAGTCGAGGCCGTGGCCGGGGCGCATCGGCGGTGTGAGGAAGCCGCTCTCGGGCAGCACGGGCTCGACCCAGAGGTGGTCGTACGTACCAGCCCATGTATTCGAGCCATGAGGGATTGGGGATGGCGGCGGCGAGCTGGACGCTGACTTCCGGGAAGACGTGCGGCGCGATCGTCAGGCCGGCGCGATGTGCATGCTCGGCGATGACGCGCAGCTCGGTATAGCCGCCGCGCATGATGTCGGGCTGCAGGATGGGGATCTTGCGGCTTTCGAAAAACGGTTTCAGGTCGTGGTGGGTGAAGTGGTTCTCGCCGCCGACCACGGGTGTCCGAAGTGCATCGGCGATGGCGTGGTAGCCGTCGAAGTCGTCGGCCATGACCGGCTCCTCGAGCCAGGCCAGACGATACTCGTCGAGGCGGCGGCCGACGCTGATGGCCTCGTCGGTGCTCCAGCCCTGGTTGACGTCGACCATGATCTCGATGTCGTCGCCGAGGGCCGCGCGCATGTCGCGCACGTTGGCCACGTCCTCGTCGTGGGTGAAGACGTGGGCGACCTGCATCTTGATCGCCGTGAAGCCCTGCGCCACGTAGCGCTCGGCCTTTTCGATCATGCCGTCATGGCCGAGGCCGCGAAAACAGCCCGAGCCGTAGATCGGCAAGGGATCGCCCGAGCCGCCCCAAAGCTGCCAGAGCGGCTTGCCGGCGGCCCTGCCCTTGAGGTCCCAGAGCGCCATGTCAAGTGCGGACAGCGCCATCACGGTGATGCCCATGCGGCCCTGGATGAAGGTTGCCTGCCACATCTTTTGCCACAGCGCCTCGACGTCATCCGGGTTCTCGCCGATGAGCAGGGGCTTGAGCATCTCGTGGATGCATATATCCAAAGTGCGCATGCCGCCGGCCAGGGGATGCAGGTGGCCGGTGCCGATGGTGCCGTCGTCTCGCTCCACCTCCACCACCAGCAGGTCGATGTCGCCGATGCTGAGGAATCCGGTCTGCGGCGGGTCGGTGAAGGGAACGGAGAGCAGGCGGGTGCGGATGTCGGCGATGGTCATGGCAGTCCCTTGGTGGCGAGGCGTTTGGCGAGGGCGAAGAAGGCGCGCTTGCGATCCGAGCCGATGGTCCAGTCCACGGGCACGCTCTGGTAGCCGCATTCCGGCCCCTCGCCGTCGAGGCGGTAGTCGAACAGGCCCCATGAGGCATAGTCGCCGACCGCGGCAAGGAAATTGTTGTCGGGTTCGTCGAAATCGAAATGGTCGTCCTCGTTGAAGATGATCGGCATGGGGCGATAGCCGGGGAGTGCGCGGGTCTCGCGCACCATCTCGCGGATGCGGTCGGGCTGCTCGACCTTGTTGCCGTGCAAAAGCAGGAAGTCGCTGGCACGGGCCACCTCGCTGCCCGGCACCCTGCCGCCGCCGTAAGAGGTGCCGGCGAGCAGATCGCGGCCCGTCTTGGCGCGCCGGATCAGCTCATGCACGCGCTCGGGCTGCAGGATGGGCTGGCGGTAGCGGATGTTGCACTCGTTGTTGATCTCCAGCAGCACATTGGTGTGCTCCCCGGCCACCAGCCAATCCGCCGCCCCATCGACAGCGCGTAGAATCGCGGCCTCGTCCCGCAGCACCTTCTCCTGGCCGAAATAGAACAGCCCCAGAATGACCACCATGCCAAGCCCGTCGGCGGCGTCGAGAATGCGGCCCGCGCGCGCCATGTAATCCTCGCGCAAGGATCCGTCCGCCGCGAAGGCCGAGTTGATCCAGGGCTGGTCTTGCGAATAGCCGTAAGGGCTGCCGCCTTGCAGGTTGAGCGTGAAGGCGAGCACACCATGGTCGCGCCAGCTCGGCATGGCGGCGATGAACTCGGCGGTGTTGCGATCGGCATCCCACTCGCCGGTATCCGCATAGGCCCAGAGATGGCGCGTGTCCGGGTTCAGATCGTCGAACACGCCCTGCACCAGGCGCGCATTGAGCAGCAGCCCTTCGATGCCGTCCACGCCGTCATAGGTCGCACGCCCGTTGATGAGGAACTGGGCATCGCGGATACTGATGCGGGTCTTGCCGGTCATTGGGCTTGCCTCCTACGGGTAGCAGGATATCCTGAGCCGCAAAGGCTGTCAGGGGTGTGGAGGACGCTTTCGGGGGAAATACACCATGGCCGATAACGAGGTCACACAAAGGGTAGCGGCCATCCTGGCAGCCGACGCCGTGGGCTATTCGCGGCTGATGTCGGACGACGAGTCCGCAACCATCGATGCGCTGGACGCGGCGCGGGCGGTCTTCACCGAACATGTTCAGGCGAATCAGGGCCGCGTCGTCGATACGGCCGGCGACAGCGTGCTGGCCATCTTCGAGACGGCGGCGGGGGCGGTGCTGGCGGCGGTGGCGATCCAGGAACGGCTGGCGGAGATCAATGCGCCTGTGCCCGAGGCGCGGCGCATGCTGTTCCGCATCGGCGTCCACCTCGGCGACATCCACGAAAAGGCCGATGGCACCATCTACGGCGACGGCGTCAACATCGCCGCCCGCCTCGAAGGCATCGCCGCGCCGGGCGGCATTGCGGCGTCCGAGGTGATCCAGGGCGCGGTCAAGGGCCGCGTCGATACCCCCTTCGCCTTCCTCGGCGAGCACGAGGTCAAGAACATCGCCGAACCCGTGCGCGCCTACAGCCTCGGTGATGCCGCAGCGAGCACCGCCAAGCCGAAAGCCCGCCCCCTTCCCATCAAGGCACTCGCCGCAGTAGCTGTGCTGGTGGTCGCGATAGGCGCCGCGGCCTGGCTGCTGACGCCACCGGTCGAGCCGACCGAGACCGTCCAAGACCCGGCGCTTACTCTTCCGTCCGGCCCCAAGATTGCTGTCATTCCTTTCGCAAACTTATCGGGAAATCCTGATGAAGAATATTTCAGCGATGGCTTGACCGAAGATATCATTACGCGCCTCACGAGCTTCTCCAATCTTCTTGTCTATGCTCGCAATTCGACAAGCAAGTATAAGGGGAAGGATATCGACACAGCCACTGTCCGCGAAGAGCTCGGCGCAGACTATGTCGTTGAAGGCAGCGTGAGGAGGTTAGATGACGATTTGCGCGTGACTGTTCAGGTTCTCGATACTCGGAATGGAGCCAACCTTTGGGCAAAGACATATGATCGCGATCTGACCGCTGCCAACATTTTTGAAATCCAGGACGCCATAAGCGAAGGTATCGTCTCCGCGATTGGTGAAAATTTCGGTGTAATCGCACAGGCGGAGCTAAATTGGGCTCGGCACAAGCCCCCGAGCAACCTTACAGCTCTAGAATGCTATTACATGTTGATGGCATATTTTGTGGCGCCAACAGCCGAAGAGCATCTCAAATTGCGTGCCTGTTTCGAACAAGCGCTGGAGGCGGATCCAGAATACGCACTTGGACATGCAGGCTTGGCCCATGTCTATGTCGATGAATACAACATGGGTTTTAATACTCAGCCAAATTCTCTGGAACGTGCCTTAAATAGCGCTTCGCGGGCGGTACAGCTAGATGCGGAGTCCGCAGTGGCTCACCGGGAAAAAGCCATAGTTCATTTTCATCGCCGAGAATTCGAAGCCTTCATGATTTCAGCGGAACAGGCCATCGCTTTGTCTCCGCACAACGCGTATCACTTGGCGATCGTGGCATTCTATATTGGATTTGGTGGTGAGCGCCAACGAGGCGCCGCTCTGACCGAAAAAGCAATCGCCATGAATCCAAACCATCAACCATGGTATCACTATTTATTGTCACACCATTACATTATGGAAGAAAACTACAATACCGCGCTTGATCACGCTCTCAGACTCACCTGGGGCTTGACCTGGGATTACATGTACCGCGTGGTGATCTACGCACGCAGCGGGCGCATGGCCGAGGCTCGCGCAGAGGCGGACAAGCTGCTGGAAGCCCACCCGACTTTCCCCCAGGACGCGCGGGCGGAGTATCGGCGTTTCTACTTCCCCGAGGACGTCATCGAGTCCTATCTGGACACCATGCGCGAGGCCGGGATCGAATTTCCGCCTGACGACACCCCGACGAACTAACCCCTCAACAATCCAAGAACCGCGCAAAGCCCTCCACCGGCTCGCGCTCGGTACGGAAATTGTTCTCGGGCGCCGAATGGTCGAGATAGCCCATGGCCATGCCGCAGATCACCGTCTCGTCGGCGGGAATGACGAGGTGTTTGCGGATGATGTCCGGGAAGCGGGCGAAGGCGGCCTGGGGGCAGGTGTGCAGGCCCTTGGCGCGCGCCGCGATCATGATGCTTTGCAGGAACATGCCGTAATCGAGCCAGCTGCCGATCTTCAGGATCTGGTCGATGGTGCAGATCATGGCCACGGGCGCATCGAAGAAACGGTAGTTCCGCGCGTGCTGGGCGTGGGTCTTCTCGCGCTCGCCCTTGGCGATACCGAGAGCGCCATAGAGCGCCCAGCCGACGGTGCGCCGCCTCGACTTGTAGGGCTCGGGAAATGGCTCGTCCGGGTAATAGGGCACTTCCTGGTGGGCGAGGCCGCCATCGTCGTGGGCGGAGAGCAGGTCGCGTTCGAGGTCGGCGCGGGTCTCGCCGCCGATCACGGTCACTTTCCAGGGCTGCATGTTGACGCCGGACGGCGCGCGCGAGGCAAGGGCGAGGATTTCCTCGACCGTCTCACGGGGCACGGGCTTAGGCAGGAAGGCACGGGCGGAAAAGCGGCTGTCCAGTGCCGCCTCGACGGTGGCGGCGATATCGTCGTGCTCAATCGTATCCATGGAGGGCTCTCCGTATCAGGCGAGGCCCTCCATACGCTGTCGCGGCGCGCGGATCAACTCGGCTATGAAATCGCGACGCCCCGTGCGGCCTGCAGGATCTGCTCGGTGCCCGGCAGCTTGCCGAAATCCTCCACCCCGTCCTGGGCTTCGATGAAGACCCAGCGCACGACGCCGTCCTTGTCAATCATGAAGCGGCTGTCGAGCGGCGACGGCACGGTGGTGTGCGCCTTCTCTTCCTCAGGTGTTTCCTTGTAGCCCTCGGCCTCGTTCTTCGCGATCATCGCCGGCAACAGTCCTGCAGGCGGATCGACATAGCCGCCGGCGTCGATCGGGACTTCCATGATCGTCTTCATCGACGACTTGCGCGGCCAGTCGTCCTCGTTCTCGGTGAACTCCTGCAAGGGCACGCCATAGCGGCGATAGCTGTCGACGGTCGGGTCGGTGCCGGCCAGGATCGAGGTCGGGCGATAGCGGAAATAGGCCTGGGCCCGGTCGAGCGGCGTAATGATAACCATCGCCGATTCCACACCCATGCCCTCGAGCTGCTTGTCGATCTGCTGGATCTGCGCCATGGCGCGGCGGCAGAACGGGCAGTGCAGGCCGCGCATGAAATTGAGGAAGACAGGCGCCCGGCCGACGAAGTCGCTCAACAGCCCGTTGATTAAGTGGCTTTGCTGATTCTCACTCCCAGACGATGAAT